>JBCBRU010000297.1:0-10369 GCA_039819565.1 Myxococcota bacterium
AACGGTTCTGCTCCCGATGGCTCTGGCGGTCCTCTCGGCGCTCCTCTTCCAGCTCCCGCTGGATCCAGGCGTTGATGCCCACATCCGCCGCCTTTTCCTTGGCCCGGTCGCGTTTCGCCACCGCCTGCTTCCAAGCCGCCGAGAGGACCGCCAGAGCCATCGGGAGCAGAACCGTTCCCGCCGAGAGCTCCGGAGGACCCGGAACACCCGCGGAGCCTCGCCAGGCACGCGCAAAGACCGCCGCGACGTTCGCGACGATCGGCGGGACGCCCAGCGGGAGCAAAACGAGACCAAGCGTCTGGTCGCGATGGCCACCCAGCTGCGCGAGATGCAGCCGCGCTTCGCTACGGGCACCGCGAGCCCCGCGGACTACGCGGAGAAGCGCAAGCTTCTGGAGGCGATGCTCGTCGCAGAAGCTCGTGAGGTGCAGACGAGCAAGGCCGAGCGCGGCGAGGATCGTCGGGAGCGCCGCGAGATTCGCTGAGCTGCTAGGCGCCGAGGCGGTCCTCGAGCTGCTTGCGCAGCGTCCGGAGCACCGTGACCCGCGCGTGCTTCTTGTCGTTACCGGCCACCAAGCACCACGGGGCGATCCGGGTGCTGGTTCGGGCCACCATCTCGTCGATCGCGGCCACGTAGTCCGGCCACTTCTCTCGGTTCCGCCAATCCTCGTCGGTGATCTTGTGCCGCTTCCACGGGATGTTCTTTCGGGCCTCGAATCGCGCGAGCTGCTCCTCTGGGCTGATGTGGATGAAGTACTTCTGAAACACGATGCCGTGATCGAGGAGCTGGTCCTCGAAGTCGTTGATCTCGGCGTAGGCTCGCATCCACTCGTGGGTCTTCGCGAATCCTTCCACCCTCTCCACCAGCACCCGGCCGTACCAACTCCGGTCGTAGATCGTGACGTGACCCGGCCGCGGGACGTCGCGCCAAAAGCGCCATAGGTAGTGCTGTGCCTTCTCCGCCGCGGAAGGCGCAGCGATGGAAATGGTGCGCGTGTAGCGGGCATCGATCGCCGCGGTGACCCTACGAATGGCACCGCCCTTGCCGGCCGCGTCCCACCCCTCGAACAGAAGCACGGTAGAGATGCCCTCGTTGTGAGCCTTGCGGGTGAGTTCGGCTACTCGCTCCTGCTCCGCCTCGAGCTCCCGATCGTAGGTCTCGTCATCGAGTTCGGCTCTGAGATGTACGGTATCGAGGACGGAACGATTTTGAGGATCCGACGCGATCGAGTGGGTCGACGAAACCTCGCTTTCGACGGAGCTGAGGTCCGCCGGCAGGTGGGAGCGAGAGGGATGGAGACGCTGTTGAAGCGCTTCCACGAGGCGCTGGGCCACCGCGAGATCGCGGTATCTTCCGCTTTGGGCCTCGACCAAGGTCCAGGGGGTGCTGCGGGTGTCGGTCAATCGAATCGCCGTCTCCGCCGCCTCGATCACCTCCTTGTAGGCCTCGTGTCGGGCCCGACGAGCTTTGGTCACCCGCCACTTCGTGCGCTCGTCCTTGGCGAGAGCGTTCAGGCGATCGCCCTGCTCCTTCCGAGAAAGGTGTAGCCAGAACTTCAGGAGCAGCGCCCCATCCTCGGTGAGCAGGCGCTCGAAGCGAGCAATGCGGGCCAGGCGGCGCTCGAAGCGGCCGCGCTTTCCGCCGTCGAGAGCGCGATCGAAGAGAGGGTCCGTGTACCAGCTGTTGAGATAGATCCCGATGCGCCCCTTTGGGGGCAGGGTGCGCCAATATCGCCAAAACTCCGGACGGCTCGCCTCCTCGTCGGACACCCGGTCGAAGGCGTGGACCTCGACGTCACGCATGTCGAGCCACTGGGCCAAGCGGTTGATGAGGTCCCCTCGACCGGCCCCTTCCACCCCGGCCAGCACCACCACCACCGGGTCGTCGGCGTCGCGAAGTTCGTGCTGGAGCTGCAGGATGGACTCCCTGAGCTCAGGGACCCGGTCCGCGTACTCCTTCTTGCCGACTTTTCGACCGAGCTCGACCGCTTCGAACATAAAGAGCCGGATCCCACGGACCGCCCCGAGCCGCAACGGAGCGTTCCCCGCGAGGGACATCGCCTCGGCCCGTAACGCCTGTTCGTGCGGGGCGTATCGCTTGCCATGCGAACTTTGACGGTGCTGGGGCTGGGAGCCCTCCTCGTTGGCTGCGAAGCCGGATTCGAAGACCTACGCCCGGAGGGCAGCGCGCTGGCTGTCGACGCGGGAAACCCTGGGGAAGGAGCGCCGGACTCATCCAGCCCCGACGCTGGGGTCGGTGCAGACCTGGCCTCCGGTGCAGACCTCGGACCGAGCGGAGAGGCCGTGCTTCTCACGTCGGGTAGCTTTGAACGTATCGGCTATCGGATCAGCGGAACCGCCGAGGTGTTCCGACTCTCTGACGGCACCCTCGAGCTGCGTCTGGGCGATGACTTCAGCTCGACCGCGGTGCCGGGGCCGGTGGTCGTCTTTTCCACTCGGGACCGCATCGGTTCGCAGATTGACCCGGGTCAGGGCGACATTCGCATCGCCGCTCTCCGTGCCAACCAAGGGGCTCAGACCTATGTCATCCCCGAGTCCGCCGCTGACGCTCCATTCTTGTTTATCTACTGTGAGCCGATCGGGCTCGAGGTGGGCATCGCTACGCTCACCACGGGAGGCTGACCATGAACCTTCGGCAAGGCGTGGCCGGAATCGCCTTCGCGCTCTGCGCGGCTGCTTCCCCCGTTCTGGCTCAGTCTCAGGTCCGGGACCCAGGGTCGGGCTACTTCAACCTCGGTCTTCAGTTCCAGTCCTCGAATCGCTTCTTCTCCAGCGAGGGCGAGGTGCGGGAAGGGCGGACGCTCGAGCAACTCATCCTCTCTGCCTACGCCGAGGTGGGGGTCATCGAGCGCTGGCTGATGCTGTCTCTGTCAGCGGACCTGCTCCGGCGTAACGTTCTCACGGACCAAGGGGCGACGACGGGGCTCGGAGATCTTCGCCTCGGAGCATGGAGCGAGATTTTGGAGTCTCGATGGCTGCGGGTCCTGGGCGGCGTGCAGGTTGGTCTCCCCACCGGAGACGAAGACCCGAGCGCCGGCATCGTGGACGAGACCAGCCAGCTCGTCGCGCGGACCTTGCCCACGGGCGACGGAGAGTTTGACGTCGAGCCTACCCTGCTCCTCAGCGGAGACATCTCCGCGACGGGGTATCCGCTTCGGCACTACTGGGTCGCGGGCGGGGGATATTGGATCCGGACCAACGGATTCAGCGATGCGGTGAGCTATCGGGCCGAGCTGGGCACCCAGCTTGCGCTTCCAGGATGGTCGTGGCTCTGGCTCACGGCCCGGGTTCGCGGGGTTCAAGCCTTCGAAGAGGCCGAGCCGGGCACGGGCGCAGGGGGCGGCATTGGCCTCGGCAACGGGATCTCCTACACCCTGCTGGGCGGCGAGGCGCAGATCCGGTTGCCTCTCGGGTTGGGGCTCGGGCTCGGGGCCGACGGGCCGATCGCCGGCCGCGGCGTCCTGGACGCGGTCGCGTTCCGGAGCACTCTTTCTTTCGAGCTCTAGGCTCTCACTCGACGGTCACGCTCTTCGCGAGGTTTCGTGGCTGGTCCACGTCGGTGCCGTTCAGATCTGCGACGTGATAGGCGAGCAGCTGGAGAGGGACGACGCTCACGAGGGGATCCACGAGCGGGTCCACGCGAGGCACGATGAACACGTCGTCGGCGATGTTGGCGATGTTTCGGTCGCCTTCCGCGGCGATGATGATCAGTCGGCCGTCCCGGGCTTTGACCTCTTCGAGGTTGGATACGGTCTTTTCGTAGCAAGGACCGCCGGTCGCCACCCCCACCACCGGCATCTTGTCGTCCACCAGAGCGATGGGGCCGTGCTTCATCTCTCCCGCAGCATAACCTTCCGCGTGAATATATGAGAGCTCCTTCAGCTTGAGGGCCCCCTCGAGGGCGATCGGGAAGGTCGGCCCTCGGCCGAGGAACAAGAAGTCCCGAGCTCGGGCGTATCTCCGGGCGATCGCAATGAGGCTTGCCTCTCGGTTCAGGACGCTCTCAATATGGCTGGGGACCTCACGAAGCTTGGTGAGCAGCTCTTGGCCTTGCTCCACCGAGATGGTTCCCCGAGCCCGACCGAGATGGATAGCGAGGAGGTAGAGCGCTGCGAGCTGAGTCACGAAGGCCTTCGTGCTGGCGACGCCGATCTCCGGGCCCGCGTGGGTATAGAGGACCCCACCCGAGTCCTTGCACTCCCGGGCGATAGACGACTCGATGACGTTGCAAATCGCGAAGGTCACGGCCCCGTCAGCTTTGGCCTTCTTCACCGCC
Organism: Myxococcota bacterium; assembly: GCA_039819565.1. Classification (GTDB taxonomy): domain Bacteria; phylum Myxococcota; class Kuafuiibacteriia; order Kuafuiibacteriales; family Kuafuiibacteriaceae; genus JAHQVK01. The sequence goes on from JBCBRU010000297.1 coordinate 4,297, forward strand.
GCTAAGGTGTCTGCCGTTTCTCCAGACTGCGAAATGGCCAGGAAGCCCGTACGCGCGTCGATGACGGGGTTTCGATAGCGAAACTCGCTGGAGAGGTCGACCTCGACGGGGACTCGAGCCAGGGACTCGATCATGAACTTCCCCACGAGACCGGCGTGCCAGCTCGTACCGCAAGCCCCGATGACGAACCGGTCTACGTCGACCACCCCGAACCCACCCCGTCCAGATGCACGGTCGCGTCGTCCATCGACACCCGCCCCCGTATGGTGTCCGCCACCGCGGTGGGCTGCTCGTAGATCTCCTTGTGCATGAAGTGCTTGTGGCCGCCCTTTTCGGCCATCACGGGAGACCAGTCGACGTGAGTGGGCGTGACGTCGATGGGGTGGCCTTCGAGGTCCGTCACGTCGCAGCTGCCCGCGCGGACGGTGGCCATCTGCCCATCCTCGAGGAACACGAAGTTTCGGGTGTGCTCTAGGCACGCGGGAATGTCCGAGGCGATGAAGGACTCGCCCTCGCCATACCCGAGCACGATCGGGGAGGCGCTCTTGGCGGTCACCAAGGTGCCCGGCTCCTGCTCGGAGAGGATGACGAAGGCGTAGGCTCCGCGGACCTCGGCGAGCGAGCCACGGACGGCCTCGGTGAGGTCTTTCGCCCCCGCCGCCAGCTTCGTAGCTACGAGGTGGGCCATGATCTCGGTGTCGGTCTCGGAGCTGAAGTGTCGACCAGCCGCCTGCAGACTCCGCCGCAGCTCGAGATAGTTCTCGATGATGCCGTTATGAATCACCGTGATCCCATCCACGTGATGGGGATGAGCGTTCTCCTCGGAGGGGCGACCATGGGTGGCCCAGCGCGTGTGGCCGAGCCCGATGCGGCCCGAGAGGGGGCGCTCCTTGAGGAGGCTGTCCAAATTCTTCAGCTTTCCGACGGCCCGCCGCAGTTCGGTGCGTCCGTCGCTTCCCAGCACCGCCACGCCGGCGGAGTCGTAGCCTCGGTACTCAAGTCGGCGCAGGCCTTCGACGATGATCGAGGGCGCGTCCTGATGGCCTACGTATCCAACGATTCCACACATGATGTTCAGACCAAGTCCTGAGCTTATACCGCCTCGATCCGGCTCCGGCTTCCCCTAGAAACGCAGATCCCAAACGCCCGGGCGGCCTCGCCGGTTCCTGCCGATCTCGGGCCGCTACTCGGGCTTCTGGGCCTTGCGCTTCACGGCGGCGGCTCGAACCGACGGCGCCCGATCCGACTTGACGACCTGGCGAGCCCGCCCCAGGGCGAGAGCGTCTTCGGGCACCGGATCGGTGAGCACGCTCCCAGCGGCGACGTAGGCCCCTTTTCCAATGGAAAGGGGAGCCACGAGGGTGCTGTTCGAGCCCACGAAGACCCCTTCTCCAACCTCTGTCCGGTATTTTCCTACGCCGTCATAGTTGCAGGTGATCGTCCCCGCCCCTAGGTTGGCCCCGGGGCCGACCTCTGCGTCTCCGATGTACGCGAGATGATTGGCTTTGGCCCCCTCCCCGAGGGTGGCCTTCTTCACCTCGACGAAGTTTCCGACCCGGGCTCCGGCCTCGAGGCGGGCCGCGGGGCGGAGTCGTCCGAAGGGCCCAAGCTGACTCCGCGGCCCCATCGAGGCCCCCTCGATGACGGAGTAGGGGTGAACCACCGCTTCCGGTTCCAGACGAGCGTCGGTGAGCACGGACCCCACGTCTACGATACAGCCCGCGCCCACGGAGGTTTTTCCGCGAAGGTGAACCCCAGCGTGGATGACCGCATCGACCCCGATTTCGACCTCGGGGCCCACCCAGGTGGTCTCGGGATCGAGAAAGCTGACCCCGGCCGCGAGGTGACGTTCGACCGCCCGGCGCCGGGCGAGCCGCTCCAGCTGCGCGAGCTGGCGCCGGTCGTTCGCGCCCTGAACCTCCTCCGCATCGACGAGCTCTCCCGCGACCTCCAACCCGTCGCCTCGAGCGAGGTCCACGATGTCGGTCACGTAGTACTCGCCCTGGGCGTTGTCGCTCTTGAGGCGAGACAGAGCGCTTCGCAGGAAGTTGGACTCGACCGCGTAGATGCCCGCGTTGACCTCGCTGACTTTCCGCTCGGCCTCGGTCGCGTCCTTGTGCTCCACGATCCGGGTCACGTTGCCCGCTTCGTCGCGGAGGATGCGCCCGTACCCGGTGGGGTCCGGCAGCTCGGTGGTCATGACCGCGACGGGGCGATTCGACCCCACGCAGGCGATCAAGGAGCGCAGGCTCTTCTCCTCGAGGAGCGGCACGTCGCCGTAGAGAATCAGCACCACGCCCTGGAAGTCAGGGAGCGTATCGAGCCCGGTGCGCGCCGCATGCCCGGTCCCGAGTCGCTCGGCCTGGAGAGCAGCCCGGGTCCGGCCCGGGAATCGAGCTTCCACCGCGGCCTCGACGGTCTCGGCCTGATGCCCGACCACGACGACGACGGGGTCCGCCCCCATGCCCAGCGCGCGCCGCACCGGCCACGCGATCATGGGCTCGCCCGCCACTTCGAACAGAACCTTGGCCCGCGTAGACTTCATGCGAGTACCCTGACCCGCAGCCAAGATGATGGCGGCGAGGCGGTTGGATTCGGGGGTCACGGGCGGACGATTCATCGAGGCCGCCCCATCGTCAATCTGGCGATGTTGTTGCCATTGTTGACCTGCAAGGTATCGATGGCGCAGCGTCTGCGCAGGTTTAGCGCAGTGCGTAACGAAGGGGGCGGGGCTCGCGAAGGCGAGCGAGTGGACGGAGGAGATCGCATCGAGCGGATCGAGCTCCACCACGTAGAGGTGCCGCTTCCCACGCCCCTTTTTCCGGCCTGGGTGCCCGGCCACGCCGTGGATCAGTTCTCGGCCACCCTCTTCGTGCTTCGCACCCAGCGGGGGCTCGTAGGCTGTGCCACCGGACCCTCACTGGGGCGAGAACGAGAGGGGCTCGGGGAGTTCATTGGCCCGTTCCTGGTGGGTCTTGACCCTTACGACCTCGACGGTGTGCACGAGCGGCTCCGGGAAGCTTCATACCTAGGCTGGAGGAACAACTGGATCGACGTTGCCTTCTGGGACGTGGCCGCTCAGGCGCGGGGGATTCCGGTGCACGAGCTGCTCACGGAGCGTCTTTTGTCCCCCTGCGGCGAGCCTCGCGGAGCGGCCCGACCCTCCTCCCCCAACGTGGCGGGGAGAGAGCCTCCGGAGCGCGTCGCGACCGTCGCCACGCACCAGGAGGTGCGCCACGGACCTTCGCGGGTGGAGTCGGTCGAGAGAGCGCTCCGCATGGGATTTCAGAGCGTGATGTTCGGCGTCGGGCACGGGGAGGAGGACGCCGATATCGAGCTCCTCCGGTCCGTGCGGGAAGCGGTGGGTTCCGGGCCGGAGCTCTACGTTCACGCCCATCAGGGCTGGCGCGTGTCTTTGGTGCGGGAGCTCCCTCGCTGGACGTTCGAGAGAGCTCGGCGTTTCGTGGAGGAGGCGGCCCGACTCGCCTACCGGAGGGTGCAGGAGCCCTTGCACGAGGGCGATATCGAGGGGATTGAGCGGCTTCGCAGCGTGGCCCCGCTGCCCCTCGGCGGGGGCGACGTGGCGGTGAGCGGGGCACGACTCCGAATCTTGGCCCGTCTCGGATGCTATGACGTTCTCACCCCCTCCGTAAGTTTTGCGGGGCTCGGGCGCCTCGAAGCGGCCATGCGCGCGGCGCTCGACTACGACCTCGACTTTTCCCCCATGACCTACGGCGATGGCTTCGAGCTCACCGCGCATCTACACGCGGTGGCGGCTTGGAGCCGCCTGCGAGGCACCCCGGCTCGCCTCAGCTTTCCGTGGGACCCCCCGGCCCAGATGCCGGAGTATCGAGACGCGCTCCTCGGTCTACCTTTGCACGTCGACTCGGAAGGCTGCCTGCCCGTGCCGACCGCACCGGGGCTCGGAGTTTGCTACGATCCCTCGGCCTTGAATCGATTCACGACGCCTTTTTACGAGACGACTCCGGTGCGTTTGATGGTGGCTTCGGCGCGGACGGCAGGCCTGCGTCAAACGCAAGAGATCGCGCAGCGAAGCCGCAAGGCGAGATAGACGATGCTCTCAAAGGCTGGGGCTCCCGTGGTGGGGGACGCGCCCTCTCTTCGCGCGCTTCCCCGTCTCAGTATCGGCCCCTGGACGATGCCCCGACCGATCATTCTCGCGCCTATGGCGGGGGTCTCTGAGGCTCCGTTCCGGTGCATGGTCCTACGGATGGGAGCCGGACTGGCCCCCACCGAGCTCGTGAGCGCCAAAGGGCTCAAATATGGGAACGCTCGAACCGAAGGCTACCTGCGCCATGACCCCGAGGCTGAGCCGCTTTTCGCCGTGCAGGTCTTCGGCGGGGATCCGGAGTCCATGGCGGAAGCGGCCGAGCACGCCGTCCGGCGCGGCGCGAAGATGATCGATGTCAACATGGGTTGTCCGGTCAAGAAGGTGACCCGAAACGGAGCGGGGTCGGCGCTCATGACCGATCCGGAGCGCGCCGCAGCCATCATCTCCGCTATGAGCGCTCGCGTCGGGCCCAAGGTCCCAATCACCGCGAAGATTCGTGCCGGGTGGGACGAGGACAACAAGAACGCTCCCGAAGTGGGGCGTGCCCTGGAGAGGGCAGGGGTCGCCGCCGTCGCCATCCATCCTCGCACCCGACGTCAGGGCTATACCGGCCACGCGGACTGGTCGATGATCCGTGCGCTCGTCGACGCGGTGTCGGTGCCGGTGATCGCGAATGGAGATATCTTCTCGGTCGCGGACGCGGACGCGGTGGTTCGCCAAACCGGATGCGCGGCGGTCATGATCGGTCGCGCCGCTCTCGGCAACCCGTGGATCTTCGAACAGCTCGCGGCCGCGTGGGACGGACGAGCGGTGCCCGATCCGCCGCGTTCGGGACGCGCGGAGTTCATCGTTCGGCACCTCGCAGCCCACCTCGAGCACCACGGCGATGACCTCCGGGGGCTGAAGAAGTTCCGCCAGCACCTCATCTGGTACAGTCGCGGGATGCGGGGCGGCGCCGCCTTCCGCGAGCACGTCATGCAGCTGGAGGTCCGGCGCGAGGTCGAGAGATCGATCCGAGATTTCTTCTCAGGTTCGGTGGAAGTGGACCTCGGGGAGGCTCCGCTCTACGACGAGCGCGCTGCTCTCGGGTGACCAACATGCCGAAGATCACTTTCAAGAAGAACCGCATCCTCCTCGAGGACCGTAGCTACGACGCGGACACCGGCGAGACGATCCTCGAGGTTGCCCACGACCACGGGATCCCGGTGGGGTCGAACTGTGGCGGCGTGTGCGGCTGCTCGACCTGCCACGTCTATGTCCTGAGGGGACTCGACTCCCTGGAGGAGATGACGGAGCGGGAGGAAGATCGCCTGGATCTAGGTTTCGACGTGAAGCTCAACTCGCGGCTGGGTTGCCAAGCTCGGATCGAAGACGAAGACCTCGTGATCGACATCACGGAAGAAAGCCTCAAAGCCTACTTCGACGAGAACCCAGATGTTCGAAAGCATTACGAAGCGACGGGGGAGTTTCTCTTCGTGCCTCATCATCATCACTGAGAGAATCCCGGGCTCGGGCTGGACGTAATGGGATCTCGGAGTCAGGCTGACGGTATGCGCCGGACCCTGACCGTGGTGACCCTCTCTCTTCTGCTCCTTTGCGGCGGGCTAGCCCGGGCCGAGTCCATGCGCTGCGGAAACCGCTTGGTCGGCGTGGGAGATCCTTCCGTTCAGCTCCGCGCCCGCTGCGGTGCGCCCGACCATATCGAGGTCCGAGACATCGTCCGCACCGTTGGGGTGAGTGCCCCCTCGGTCGGGGTCGTAGGACCCGGGGCCGCGAACGGCGCTCGGGTCGTGGTGAGCCAGCCGCCGGTACGGCAGCGCGTGACCCAGCGCGAGACCATCGAGGTCTGGACCTACCGCGGGGACGGTCGGAGCCTGGCTCGCCACGACCCGAGCGCCGTTCGCGGCCCCGGGTCCTACGACCCCGACCGAGGGGGCACTCACCCCAACGGTGCGGACGATGTCTCGGACCTCGATATGGTCGGGCGCACCGCAGCGGGCG
>JBCBRU010000298.1:0-10336 GCA_039819565.1 Myxococcota bacterium
ATCGAACCGATACTGCACGCGCCTACTGAACGGCAATCGAACCCCTCGGCGCGGGCTCATGCCCCCACGGCCTTACCCTGCGCTTCGGACGTGGTCCGCCCTCGCTCGGAATCGAAGGCGCTTCTCGGTATAGGATCCGCCATCTATCGCGATGGCAAACCCTGAGATCGACCCGGAAGAGCGCCAAGAGTGGCTCGACGCCTTCGACGCCCTGATCATTCACGGTGGCCCGGCCGTCGCCGCGGGCATGCTGCGAGCCTTGGAGGCGCGCGCGGAGGACCGGGCGCTGGAGCACCGGCCGCTGCCCTACACGGCGTATCGGAACACCATCCCTCTCGAGCAGCAGCGCCCCTTTCCGGGGGACCTCCGGCTCGAGGAGCGTCTGACCGCCATCATGCGATGGAACGCGCTCGCCATGGTGATGCGGGCCAACACCGCCTACGGGGACCTCGGCGGGCATGTGGCCAGCTACGCGTCGGCCGCCGAGATCTTCGAGACCGGCTTCAATCACTTCTTCCGGGGCGGCGAGGCGTCCGACCTCGTGTACTTCCAGCCTCATTCGGCCCCCGGAGTGTACTCGCGGGCCTTTCTCGAAGGTCGTCTCGACGAGGAGGAGCTGGCCCGGTACCGCCAGGAGACCGGGCCTGCCCATCAACCGGGCCGAGGCCTCTGCTCCTATCCTCACCCTTGGTTGATGCCGGACTTTTGGCAGTTTCCCACCGGATCGATGGGCATCGGCCCCCTGAGCGCCATCTACCACGCCCGCTTCATGCGCTATCTCTCCGCGCGAGGGCTCGTGGAGACGGCAGGTCGCCACGTGTGGGGCATCTTTGGCGATGGCGAGATGGACGAGCCGGAGTCGATCGCGGGTCTGTCGCTGGCCGCCCGAGAAAAGCTCGACAACCTCACCTTCGTGGTCAACTGCAACCTTCAGCGCCTGGACGGGCCGGTGCGGGGAAACGGGCAAATCATCCAGGAGCTCGAGGCTCTGTTTCGGGGGGCGGGCTGGAACGTCATCAAGGTGCTGTGGGGGAGCGACTGGGATCCGCTCTTCGCTCTCGACAAGAAGCATGCCTTGCTCCGGCGCTTCGCCGCCACCGTCGACGGCAAGTATCAAACCCTGGGTGCCAAGGACGGGGCCTATAACCTCAAGCACTTCTTCCTCGAGGATCCGGACGCAGCCCAAGTCGTGGCCCACCTGAGCGATCGGGACGTCGATCAGCTGCGCCGCGGGGGTCACGACTTTCGAAAACTCTACGCGGCCTTCGCGGCCGCTCAGGCCCACGCCGGGCAACCCTCCGTCATCCTCGCAAAGACCAAAAAAGGGTTCGGGATGGGTTCCGCAGGCGAGTCGAAGATGACCGCCCACCAGGCCAAGAAGCTGAACCTCGAAGGCTTGAAGGAATACCGAGATCGCTTCGCCCTCCCGCTCACGGACGCCCAGCTCGAAACCCTCGACTTCATCAAGCTCCCCGAGGACAGCGAGGAGCTGCGGTATCTCCGGGGACGACGGGAGATGCTGGGAGGCGCGCTTCCCGCGCGCCGCCGAGAGGCCGAGTTGGTACCGGTGCCGCCTCGCGAGAGCTGGGGTCGCTTCGCCCTCGAGGCCGAGGGCAAGGAGATGTCCACCACCGTCGCTTTCGTGAGAATGCTCTCCTCGCTCCTCAAGGACCCGAGCCTCGGCCCCCGCATCGTGCCCATCGTCGCCGATGAAGCCCGAACCTTCGGAATGGCGAGCCTCTTTCGTCAGATCGGCATCTACGCCCCCGACGGCCAACTCTACGAGCCCGAGGACTCGGCCAGCCTCCTTCTCTACAAAGAGGCTCCGGATGGCCAGCTCCTCGAGGAGGGGATCACGGAGGCGGGAGCAATGTCGTCTTGGACGGCGGCGGCCACCAGCTACAGCACCCACGGCCTCGCCATGCTGCCCATCTATATCTACTATTCCATCTTTGGGTTTCAGCGAGTGGGAGACCTCATTTGGGCCGCCGCCGACCAGCGGTCGAGAGGCATTCTCATCGGCGCCACCGCGGGCCGCACCACCCTCGGCGGCGAAGGTCTGCAGCATCAAGATGGCTCGAGCCACCTCGTGGCCGCGACGGTCCCCAACTGCCGGGCCTATGATCCCTGCTTTGCGTACGAGCTCGCCATTCTCCTGGAGACGGGCATGCGGCGCATGCTCGAGGAGCAGGTCGACGAGTTCTACTATCTGACGGTCATGAACGAAACCTACCCCCATCCGTCGCGCCCGGAAGGCATCGAGGAGGACGTCGTGAAAGGTCTCTACCGGCTGCGGGGGATCTCGGCAGGGAGCCCGAGAGGAGCGGTGCGCCTCCTCGGCGCCGGAACCATCCTCCGCGAGGTGGAGGCGGCAGGAGAGATGCTCGCCGAGGACTGGAGCGTCTCGGCGGAGGTCTTCAGCGTGACCAGCTTCTCGGAGCTGGAGCGGGACGCGCGTCAGTGCGAGCGTCGTCAGCGGCTCGGAGACACCGTTGAGAACGTCTCGCATGTTCAGCGCAAGCTCTCGGGCCCCCTCCCCGTGATCGCAGCCAGCGACTACGTGCGCGCCGTCCCCTCGATGATCGCCCCCTACGTCGACGGCCCCTTCACGGCGCTGGGCACGGACGGGTTTGGGCGCTCCGATACCCGCAGCAAGCTCCGAGAGTTTTTCGAGGTTGACCGCCGCTCCATCGTGGTCGTGGCCCTTCACGCCCTAGTGAAGAAGGGCGCGCTGGAACCCTCGGTCCTGGTCAAAGCCCGGGCCGAGTACGGGCTGGACGCCACCGCCCCGGCCCCGTGGAAGAGCTGAGAGAGCGTATGAGCCAGGCCAGAGAAGTCCACGTCCCAGACCTTGGTGACTTTGCGGACGTGCAGGTCATCGCTATCCACGTCGAGCCCGGGGCGCGGGTGAAGGCGGAGCAAGCGCTCTTGGAGGTGGAGTCGGACAAGGCCACGGTGGAGGTCCCGGCCCCCTTTGCGGGGGAGGTTCATGAGCTCCGCATCGCCGTCGGCGACACCGTCTCCACGGGGGATTTGGTCATGACCATCATCCCCTCGTCCGAAGCCCCGCCCGCAGAATCCGAAGCGGTCACTCCGCCGACCCCCGCGGCGCCGTCGACGCAGAGCCCGGACGCACTCGAAGCCTCACCGAAAGCCCCGGCTGGGGAGCCTCCCGTTGCGGAACCTCCAGCTGCGCCTGCCGAGGCTTCGAGGACTCCGGGCGGAGACGCCCCCCCCTACGCCGGCCCCGCGGTCCGACGATACGCGCGTGAGCTGGGGGTCGAGCTCGTCCACGTCTCCGGCACCGGACGCGGCGGTCGCGTGCGCAAGGAGGACGTCCAAGCCTACGTCCAGGAGGGCCTCCGCTCGTCTGCGGCTCATGTGCCCACGAACGGGGCTCTAGCCGGCCTTCTCCCGTGGCCCGAGGTGGACCACGCCCGCTACGGGCCCGTGTCCGAGGTCGAACCCTCCCGCGTTCAGCAAATCTCCGGGCGCAACATGGCGCGCAACTGGGTGATGATCCCTCATGTTACCCACTTCGACAAAGCGGACATCACGGAGCTCGACGCCTTTCGGAAGGAGCTCAATGCCGAGGCCGGAGCGTCGAGATCGAAGGTCACGATCCTGGCCTTCTTTATCAAAGCGGCCGCGTCGGCGCTTCGGACCTATCCCGCCTTCAACGTGTCCTTCGCGGGCGACCGCCTGCTGCAAAAGCACTACGTCCACATCGGCTTCGCCGTCGACGCCCCGGCGGGCCTCATGGTGCCGGTGATTCGGGACGTCGACCGGAAGGGCATCGTCGAACTCGCGAACGAAGTCGCGGAGCTCTCGACCCGTACGCGGGCGGGAAAGCTGAGCCCCGCCGAGATGACGGGGGGATGCTTCACCGTGTCCTCCATTGGGGGCATCGGCGGGACCGCCTTCACCCCCATCATCAACGCCCCTGAGGTGGCCATCCTCGGTGCGGCCCGGTCTGAAATGCAACCTGTCTGGCAAGGGCAGGAGTTCGCCCCCCGCTTGATTCAGCCCTTGACCCTCTCCTGGGACCACCGCGCCGTGGACGGCGTGGCCGCCACCCGCTTCCTGGCCCACATCTGTCGCGGCCTGTCCGACCTCAAACAGCTCACCCGCTAGCCAGGTTGCTCTCGCCCTTCGGAGGCCCCGTCCTGCGTCGACGCTGAAGGTCACGCCTCGAGCTCTCTTCAATCCCAGGGTTTATCCTAGTCCAAGAAAGTCACCCTCTCGGGCGCGGGACCTTCCCCCAACTACGCCAATCCCGTCAGCATCTATCGGCGATCGCTGCGGGAGGAAAAGGCGGAATGTCTCTCCGTCGGTACCGACGATCGGCCTAGGGGCCTGCCTCTCTCTTATGCTAGCCTGTGTCTCTGAAGGCTCTTTCAATGAAGCGGTGCCCCCAGTGTCAGCATGCGTTGACCATTGCGGACACTTTGAGCTGCCCCGTGTGTAACTTCCGCTTTGAAGATGGGAGCGCAAACGCGAAAGGCCCGACGTCGAATATCACCATGTCATCTTTCAATCGTCCTCGATCGTCGTCCAGCCCGAGGACTGGACCACGTCCGCGCCGGAGAGAGTCGACGATCCGACCTTCCACAGATGCGGGTCGAAAAGCGCAGAGACTATTGGACGCGGCCCTCTCCGACGAGGCTTCCGGAAATTTTGCTTCAGCCCGTACGAACCTCAAGCTGGCTCTGGTCTTTGCCCCAGATCGTCCAGACATCCTTGCAGCGCTGAAGCGGTGCTCGACAGGACATGACTCTGTCGGCGCCGATGGTTCGGCCGACAACCCAGGCAAAGAGGCGAGTCACCTCTACGACCGAGCCCGCAAGGCTGAGCAGCAAGAAGACTACGATGCTGCGATCTCTCTGCTGGAGCGGGCGGTCGACCTATCTCAACAGGGTCGGTTCTTCAATCACTTGGGCGTTCTCTACGGCATGCGAAAGCTCGAATATTCGCGAGCCCTTCGCCATCTCGAAAGAGCCGTCGAATTGGAACCGAATAATCCGATCTTCCGACGAAACCTCGAGAGAGTGCAGGCGGCGGCCGCCCGCGGAGACGATACGAGAGATCCCCGATGGCGGAGGTGGTTGCGTCTTCCTCGCCGAAAAGGCTAGCGCGCGGCATCAGATGGCCGTGGTGACGCCCAATGTGAATCCGAAGGCGACCGGGGAACGGCCGTCGAGCTCGACGAAGCGGAGCCGACCCGTGAACTCGGTGGTGAGCGCGAGGTCGGGGAAGATATAGTACTCGAGTCCCAGGGCGACGAGCGAAATACCCGCCACCGAGGTTTCAGCCTCGACCGTGAAACTCTGATTCGGCCCTTGTCGCAGAACCGGGAGGTCTGCGAGCTGGATCCCCAGCTGAATCGAGCCCACGACCTGTAATGCATCCGGGCCGAGGCGCCACCCTCCCCCTAACGTAATGTCCTGAAGACCCAGGTCGGCCTCCAGCCGCGAGACGCCTTCGACATTTTCGCGGAGCATCCGGGCCGTGCTCGTGTCGTATGAGAGCCGAAAGAAGGCAGAACGCAAGCGCTTCCACCGAACGTCGAGGGAGGAGCGAACCAGGAGCCCCTCATCGACAGCGTCGTCGAGGTGAACCAGCACCCCTATTTCGACGGCAGGCTCGAAGAGCCAGACCCGTTCGGTCTCGTCGACCGCCGGGTCGGGCAGCGCAACCGCGAGAGCGAGGAGAGCAAGCATCGTCATCGCCATACCGCGGTCGGCGCGCGGACCCCGTGCCGGCGCCTCGTACTGCCCGGGGGAAATTCTGATGCCCCCTCAAGGGCGCCTCTCGGACCATGCTCGCCGGACCGCCCCTGGCTCGCTCCCCTTCGGGTACCTAGGGACACGCGGCCCTTTCGCGTCCGACCACCATGGCCCCAGATCCATCCTTCGGGGGAAATCACAATCTCCGCGGGGACGAGTCCCATCACCCGGAGGGGCGGCTCACAGTTCACGCCGGGCGCATTTAGCGTGGGATCACTGGCCACGGCAAGCCGGATCGGGGGGCTGCTCCGGCACCATTCGTGCGGGCCACAGCGCCACGGGTACACTCCGGGGCTCGGGCGCGGCGTTCGCGGCTTCCCGCCCTTGGTAGGGGCCGTAGAGACATCACCCCAGGCCCGGCTCGCGCTCCATCGCGGCCAGCTCCAGGCAATCGCCCCTAACCGCCCCGTCAGACCGGGGCCGGAGGGAGCTTGAACTGCCGACGGTAGGCTCCCGGGCTCATCCCCGTCTCCTTTTTAAAGGCGCGGTGGAAGGCGGCCGGGTCTGCGTATCCGACCCGCGCCGCTACCTCGTCGGCGGGGATTCGGGACCGCTCGAGAAGCTCTCGGGCCCGCTCCACCTTCATGTTCCGAATGAAGTCGGCGGGGCTCATGCCCTGCGCCTTTCGGAAGCGGCGCGTGAAGGTCCTCTCGTTGAGATTCACGTGCTCCGCCGCGCCCCCCACCGTGCCGCCCGAGCAGGCGCGTTCCCGGAGCCACGCCACCGCCACGGAAACGGCGCTGTCCTCACTATGCGGCCGCTCGATGCGCTCGGCATGCTCCTCGCGGGGGTCGTCGTGCCAAAACTTGCCGAAGCGCCGCGCGAACTCTCGCGTGAAATCAACCCCCGCAAAGCTCGAGATCACGGGGAGAATGACGTCGGTCATATAGGCGCTCGCGCCCCCCATGATGATGCGCCCGCCAGGGCCCGCCCTAAGAACTCGACGACTCGGTACCACCTCGACCTTGGGGAAGCGCTCTCGGAACGTGTCCTCGTAGAGCCAGTGGGTTGTGGCTCGGTCGCCATCGAGGAGGCCAGCTTCGGCGAGAAGAAAGGAGGCCGTGCACAACCCAGCCACCAGACCGCCGCTCTCGAGGTGGAGTCGGAGGAGATGTTTGAGGCTCTCGGGATAGTAGTCGGTGCCTGAGGCGGGGGCGCTGAGCGAACCCTCGTCCATCACCGCGGGAACGATCAGCGCGTCCCAAGGTCCAGTCGCATCGAAACGGCAATCCGGGGAGACCAGGGCCCCCATGAGGCCTCTCTCTGGTACCCCGCTCTCGCTCAGGATCGACACGCGAAAACCGCGACCGTCGTATTCATCCTCGACCTGGGTCACGTGGTTGGCGGAGACGAAGTCTTCATAGGCCCCGTACACGCTTACGAGACTGGCGTTGTCGATCCACAGAATGCCGATCTTCCACCCCTGGGGATCCGGAGCCCACGCCTCTCGGAGCGTCATACCGACGAGAGTACCTCAGGTCTGTCGGATCCGGACCGGAAACGTCGGATCGGGCCATGGCGCGTGACTCCGGCCTGCCCAACCCTTCGGACCGTGTTCATCGCATCCTTTTTGGTCACCAAACGACCTGACCTGAGCTACGAGGCCTTCCGTTCCCATCAGACGGAGGTCCATATTCCGATGGTCCGGAAGATCCCCGGACTCCGCCGCTACATCGTGGCCTTCCACCCTCCGAGCGCGGAAGGGTCGGCTCAAGCTCATGCCCTCGCCGCCCACCTCTTCTTCGACGACGCGGAAGCCTTCCAGACGGCGATGCAATCGCCAGAGGCGCAGGAGGCGATCGCGGATCAGCCCAACATGAACGACATACCCAAGACGGTGATGTTGACGGGCGAAGCGCACGACTTCCCCGAACTCGCCTAGCTTCTATCTCGCCCTCCCGTCATATCATCCGCCCACATAGGGTTCTCAACCCTCGGGATCCGGGCTGCACGCCTCCGTAGGCCCCTCCGCCGCGAAGCGCCGAACAACTATTTGGCCACCGCGGCCATCGACAAGAGCTGGTCAGCAACCTCCTGCGCAGCCCGCTCACCGGACCTCACCGCCCCCTCGATGTAGCCCGTCCACCGCGTGGATGTCTCCGTACCAGCCCAGAACAGAGGTCCAACACGGCGCCTCAAGTTCTCACCGTAGCGCGAGAAGATCCCGGGACCGGCAAAGGCGCCGTAGCATCCGCCCGACCACTGCTCCTCCAGCCAGTCGACGTCGACATACTCAATGGGCGAGAGGGCTCTCGGTCCGAAGTGATCGGCGAGCGTCCGTAGTACTATAGCTCTGCGCGCATCCATCCCCAGGCCGCTGTGGTTGAGGGCGTGATCGCCATCGAAGAAGCCAGCGATGACGCCCTTCGGCTGCCCGGGGGGCGAGACGTCCAGGCACGGTGCGCAAGGGACATCGTCGCGCAGGATGAAACCATTGAATCCCTGCTCGCGCCAAAACGGAGTCTCAAAGACGATGCAGTATTTGATCGCAGAGCCCATCGCGAGCCGCGCGTGGAAAGCCTTCTTGGGTCGGGGCAAGGCGGGAGCGAAGTCGATCCTTTCCACGAGGGTCGGGGGGACCGAAACGATCACGGTCCGCGCCTCGTGGCAGGCATCATCCGTGTACACCTGGGCGGCGCCTTCGGACCACTCGACCCTGCGCACCGGACTCTCCAGCCGCACGCGATCGCCGAGTTCATCGGCCATCTTGGCCGCGATCTGGTGTACCCCTCCGTGGAGCAAGAAGTTTTGCGCGCTTCCCGTGCCCGAAGAGAGCATCGGCTCCAGACCGTCTCCGGACTTCAGGTAGTGTAGGAAGAAGAGCAGAGAGACTTGCGAGGCTTCGGCACAGAACAAGGAGAAGCACACGAGCCGAAAGAACTGGCGCACACGAGGGCTCTTCGTCATCTGGGCTATCCAGCTCTCGACGGTTCTTGAGTCGAGATCTTGGGCCTGAGGGTGACGCCAAGGCTCCTCCGAGCTGAGGGTTTTGGAGAGAGACCGAATCTCTCTCTCGATCCGAAAGAGAGAGATCTTCTCCCGGAGACTGAAGAACGACTCGAAGTCGTCGCCCTCAGAGAATCGCTCCTTTCCCGTGATCCGCAAGATGTTTCGTCCGCGGATTGGAGTCTCGTACTTTCGAACCTGATAGTCCTCGGCGAGGGCTACCATCCGCGTTTGGGTGGGGCCGATCCACATCCCACCCAGGTCCATGGCCAGACCTCCCACCACGGTCTTTCGGGTGCGCCCCCCGACCCGATCGCGCGCTTCGAGCACCAAAATATCTGAGCAGCCCCGCCGGATGAGTTCCTTCGCCGCAGACAAGCCGGCGAAGCCCGCTCCTACTATGATAGCATCGTACATCGGTCGTAATCTCCTTCGCTCACCGTGGCTTCTCGAGCGTGGACAAGTAAGCTTCATGCATCACACTCAGTTCGCGCACCAGCTCGTTGGCTTCGGTGGGAGAGGCTCGATGGGCATGGTCGACGAGCGCCGCTCCGGACTCGATGAGCGTCCGCGCCGCCGCTCGCGCGCGCTTTTTGGAAAGGTTGGGAAAGCACCGGGTGAGGATCCCGGTGAGGAAGATGGTGAGGCGCGCGCTGTCCTCGTCGTCGATCACCTGCAGCTCCGGAACCACGCGCATCGCTTTGCGGATGGCGAGCGCACCCGGTGTTTGCCGAACCGTGATCACGAACTTCTGAAGGTACTCGCCCCAAATCTCTCGGAGCTCCCGCTGATTCTCGAGCTCTTGCTCAATCGTGATCAGCTGGCTGTGCCAGACCGCCGTCACGCATTCGGCAAGCACCGTAATCAGCGCGATCTTGTCGGGGAAGTAGCGGTAGATCGTAGCCACCCTGCATCCCGCCCGCTCCGCGAGACGATTGGTGTTGAAGCCCTCCCAGCCGACCTCGTCCAGCAGTTCGGCGGCCGTGGTGAGAACTCGCTCAATCGTTTTTCGCGAGCGCTCCTGCAAGGGACGAGTCCGCAGAAGCTCCGTCTTCTCGATCAGTTGCTGCCTGAAAGCCTGTATCCCTCGCCTCTAAAAGAGAGCATATGCTCTCTTTTAGAGGAAGCACAAGCGGGCCAATCCGACGATGACCACGAGCATCGAGGTCGACCGGCGGTGAGCACCGACCCTCGGCGCATCTAGGGCACAGGCGGAAGGGGCGGAAGGAGCGGCCCGCCCCGACGAGTCCGACGAGCTTCCCGGCGCTCCTGGGACCGCTGCAGGACGCTCCGAACCCCCTGCTCAATGTCTTCCGGGCGAGGGCGCCCCGACGTGGCCCTCTGGCGAAGCGCCCGCAAACGCTCGAGACCGTCCGAGGGCCCGAGTCGCACCTCATAGCGTGGGCTCGGGCCATCGAGACCGCGACCGATCAACTGCACGGGGATCGCGCGCTTCACATCAACCCTGGCAAGCTCCATCTCGAAGTCGATGTCTCCGGAGAGGGTTGATGTGAAGCGCGCGATCCCCGTGCAGTTGATCGGTCGCGGTCTCGATGGCCCGAGCCCACGCTATGAGGTGCGACTCGGGCCCTCGGACGGTCTCG
>JBCBRU010000299.1:0-10314 GCA_039819565.1 Myxococcota bacterium
CTCGACGCGGTGGTCTCGGTCGCGCCGAGCATGAAGCGCGTGTTCGAGACTGTCCGCAAGGTCGCCTCCTTTCCCACCACGGTGCTCCTCACCGGCGAAACCGGCACCGGCAAGGAGCGCATCGCGGGGGCCATCCACGCCGAGGGTCGCCGGCGAAACCGCCCTTTCGTGGCCGTCAACTGCGGCGCCATCCCCGAGGCCCTGCTGGAGAGCGAGCTCTTTGGCCACGTGAAGGGGGCATTTACCGACGCCAGTCGCGACAAGACCGGCCTGTTCGAGCACGCCGACGGGGGCACCCTCTTTCTCGACGAGATCGCCGAGCTTCCCGTGGGGCTCCAGGTGAAGCTGCTGCGGGTGCTCGTAGACGGGCAGGTCCGACCGGTGGGAAGCACCGAGGTTCGAGACGTGGACGTCCGCGTCCTCGCCGCCACCTCTCGCGACCTCGACGCGCGCGTCGCCGAGGGGGCCTTCCGAGAGGACCTCTTCTATCGCTTGGCCGTGGTGTCCATCCACCTTCCCCCTCTCCGGGACCGCCGCGAGGACATTCCCGTGCTCGTCGAGCACTTCGCGACCCGCATTGCGCGACGGCTCGAGCTTCCCGACCCGGAAGTGACGGAGGAAGCCATGAAGGTGCTCCAGGTCTACGAGTGGCCGGGCAACGTCCGGGAGCTGGAGAACGCCATCGAGCGGGCCTTGGTGTTGGCCGAGGGGGGCGGACGGCTCACCGTGGCCGACCTGGACGACCGCTTCGACCCCGCCTCGAACCCGGAAGAGGACGTGGCCATGTGGGTCGAGCGATTGGAGGAGCTCTCCGTCAAGTCGGTGCTCCCGACCGTGGAGAGGGCTCTCATTCGGACCGCCCTCCATCGCACCGACGGCAGCCGCACCCGCTCCGCTGAGGTCTTGGGCATCAGCCAGCGCGCGCTTCTGTACAAACTTAAGGAATACGGCATCAAATGATGGTCCTGGCTCGGAATCTTGACGTCCAACCTGTCGCAGTCCACCATCCGCGCACTTTTATGGGCTCCCTTGATTGCCCGCCCGTCTCTGCGCGGTCAGGAAGGATGACGAGGTAATCATGGCGAAAGGAAAGCTGACGGTCGGCCTGGACATCGGTTCCGGCTCGATAAAGCTCACCCATCTGAAGCCGTCGCGCGGCGGAAACTACCAGCTCCAGGCCTTCGGCATGGTGCAGCTGCCCCCGGAAGCCATCGTCGACGGGGCCCTGATGAACTCCACCGCCGTGGTCGACGGCATCCAGGAGCTCTTCGCGTCCCAGAAGCTCAAGGTAAAGGATGTCGCCACTTCGGTTTCGGGCCACTCCGTCATCATCAAGAAGATCAATCTTCCCCAGATGACCCCTGAGGAGCTCGAAGAGTCCATTCAGTGGGAGGCCGAGCAGTACATCCCCTTCGACATCAACGATGTGAACATCGATGTTCAGATCCTGAACACCGAGAGCACGCAGGCCGGCCAGATGGACGTCCTCCTCGTCGCCGCCAAGAAGGACATGGTGAACGACTACACCGAGGTCATCGCCAGCGCCGGGCTCAACCCGGTCGTCGTCGACATCGACGCCTTCGCAGTCCAAAACCAGTTCGAGACCAATTACGAAATCTCGCGGTCGGAGACAGTGGTCCTGGTCAACATCGGCGCCTCGGTCACGAACATCAACGTCCTCGCCAACGGCATCTCGACCTTCACCCGCGACATCTCGATCGGGGGAAGCCAGTTCACCGATGCGGTCCAGAAGGCCCTCAACGTCTCTTACGACGAAGCTGAAGCCCTCAAGCTCGGCGGCGGAGGCGCTGACGCGGACGCGGTGGTGCCGCAAGAGGTCGAGCGCGTTCTCCAGACCGAGAGCGAGTCCATCGCAAACGAGATTCAGCGCTCCCTCGACTTCTACGCGGCGACCTCCGCGGACGCTCACATTGCGCGAATCTTCCTCAGCGGCGGTTCCGCGAAGATTCCGGCGTTGGTCAAAACCATCGAGGGTCGAACCGGCGTTCCGGTAGAAATCATCAACCCTTTCCGTAACATCGACATCAGCGCGGGCCGCTTCGACCCGAGCTACCTCGACCAGGTGGCGCCGATGGCGGCGGTCTCGGTGGGCCTTGCCCTTCGTTTCCCGGGCGACAAGTAAGGAGCCGGCCAGCGATGATTCGAATCAACCTTCTCCCGATTCGTCAGACGCAGAAGCGTCAGACCGTGCAGCAGCAGCTGCTGGTCGGCGCCGCGGTCCTGATCATCACCTTGATCGGCTGCATCGTCTGGTACGCGAAGGTCTCGAGCGACGCGAAGGCGCTTCGCCAGGACATCCAGAAGAAGACCCAAGAGCTGGCCCAACTCGACAAGATCATCGGCGAGATCAACGACCTCGAAGCGAAGAAGAAAGAGCTCGTGGAGAAGCAGCAGATCATCGAGCGGCTTCGAAAGGGCAAGACCGGTCCGGTCCGCGCTCTCGACGACCTCTCCACGATGATCCCTGGCCGCGTGTGGGTCACCGACCTCAAAGAGAAGTCAGGGGCGGTCACCATCGAAGGTCGAGCCATCAATCACGAGGACGTTTCCGCCTTCATGAAGGCGCTCCAGAAGTCGAAGTACTTCACCGGAGTCTCGCTCGGTTACTCCAAAGCTTCGACGAGGGAGACCCGAGGCGTGACGCTGTACGAGTTCCAAATCACCTGTGCAGTGAATTACTCGGCCTAAGGGAACCAAAGTCATGGACGAGCTCGTTGCCCGCATATCTAGAGTTCCGGTCGCTCAGCGCATGGCCTTCGTGGTCCTCGCCGTCGCCATCATCATCGCCATCTTCTACTTCTTCTTCGTCAGCCCCGTGCAAGAGGACATCGCGCGGCTCGAGAAGCGCGTCGATCAGCTCGACGGACAGCTTGTCCGCAAGCGGGCCATCGCCCGCAACCTCAGCCGATACCGGGTCGACGTCGAGCGGCTCAAGCAGCGGCTCAACGAAGCCCTCACGGAGCTCCCCAACGAGGCCGAGATTCCCGAGTTGCTTCAGAAGATCGCGGCCCTCGTCGAGCAATCGGACTGCGAGATGGAGATCTTCGAGCCCCAGGGTGAAGTCTCCCAAGGGTTCTACGCTCGTATCCCCGTCCGCATGGGCATCAAGGGGAACTATCACGCCGTGGCCGTCTTCTTCGACAAGGTCTCCAAGCTCGCCCGCATCGTGAATGTCACCGACATCGAGCTGACCCAGCCCAACGTCCAGAACAAGAAGGTGGTCCTGAACGCCCAGTTCCTCGCCACCACCTTCAAGTTCGTGGAGCGCAAAGCCACCGCCGACGGCAACACCGGTACCGGCTTCGGGAGCAACCAATGAGCGCTCGCATCCTCCGTGGACTCCATCCTCTGACGCTCGCGCTGGGCGCCGTGGTGCTCATGAGCTCCGCCTGCGAAGGCGACGACCCCCCGCCCCCCGCCGCGCCCCCGCCGTCTCGACCGGTGCCCACCCCAGAGCCGCCTCCCCAGCCGGAGACGGCCACGCTCGACGACGAGATCGCGTACGTCTACTCCCCGATCGGCAAGCGGGACCCCTTCCGCTCGATCTACGAGAAGTTTCAGGACGAAGAAGGGCAGCGCACCGTCACCCCCCTTCAGAAGTTCGAGCTCGACCAGCTCAAGCTGGTCGGCATCGTCTCCCGCATCGCCACGCCCTACGCCATGGTCGAAGACCCCAACGGCAAAGGTCACACCCTCACCCGCGGAAAGCTCATCGGAAAGAACTGGGGCCGCGTCAGTCAGATCACCTCGGACTGCGTGACCATCAAGGAAGAGTACCGCGACTACACGGGCCGCAAGGTCACCAACACGACCGACATGTGCATCCCCAAGCCCGCGGACCTGGAGGCCGAGTGAGCCGACCGACCATGCGACCTCTCGTTCGACAAGGACTGCCCCCCATGAGGACCCGAAGCACCGACCGCCGCCGCTGGCCGTCGATTCTGACCCTCGCGCTGGCCGGCGCCGGCCTCACCCAGGCCCCCTCCCCCGCGCGAGCCAACCCCGAGGCCCCCGCGGCGAAGACGCGCGTTGAGGCCATTCAGGTGACGAACGGGGGTCGAAAGGTGCTCATCCGCACCTCGGCGGCTCCGGAGTTCTCGGTGTTCGAGATGACCTCCCCCCGTCGACTCCTGGTGGACATCCGCGGGGCCGAACTCGACTCCGGTCTCGGCGACGTGGTCGGTCGCGGCCTGGTCGCGGGCGTCCGTCCCTCTCGTTTCGTCGCCGGTGCCGAGCCGGTCGCCCGAGTCGAGATCGAGCTGGCCGAAGACGTCACCCATCGGGCGCGGGCCACCGGCCGCAGCGTGGTCGTCGAGCTCAGCCGCGGGAAGGCGGCCCGCGTCGGCCGCCTCCGGGCCCAGCGAGACGGCAAGCGTACGCTCCTGCGCGCCCCTCTCGGCGGTGCTCCCCTCTCGAGCGACGGCGTCCACCTCGAGACCTTGGCCTCTCCGTCGCGTCTCGTGGTGGACCTCGATTCCGTCACGCTGCAACCCAAGTGGCAGCGGATCCGAGTGGGTCGTCATGGCATTCGGCGCGCCCGCGCGGGCGCCCGAGACGACGGCGCCCGCGTGGTCCTCGACCTCGAACCCGGGGCCGATTTCCCGCAGGTGGCGGTCGACGTCGTCGGTCGCGAGCTACAGATCGTCATCACCGACGCCCCGGCCCCCACGGCCGCCAGCGAGCCAGCGCCGCCCGCCCCCGCCGCGGAGCCGGCACCGACGGCAGCTCCGGTCACGCTCACCGCCGCCGCGGCCGAAGCGCCTGCGGCCCCCGCCCCTTCGCGCCCAGCGGCACCGAAGCGCCGCGCGGCGGAGCCGACGCCCTCCGCGGCTCCGCCGGAAGCCCTCCATCGAGTAGAGAACGTCCGCTTCGAGCCCAAAGACGGCTTTTACCGCCTGACCGTGCAGCTCGCGGGGCCGGCCTCGTCGCTGGCCGTGTCCCGCGCGGGCACCGAGGCCTCGCCCGAGCTTCGTTTGAGCGGGGCGGCGCTCCCTTCTGCTCTGGAGCGCACCATGGACGTCACGGCGGTGGCCGGCGACGCTCTGAACTCCGTCTCGACCTACATGGACGGAAGCGACCTCGTGGTGGCCGCGAGCATCCTCGACGCCACCGAGCATCGCCACTGGCGAAAGGGCCAGCGTCTGATGTGGGACTTCCGATCCGCGAAGCCTCGAGTGCTCGACTACGAGCAGGAGAGCGCGGCGAGCTTCTCCTCCGAAGCCGCTCGGACCGCAGGCCGCCTCGCGCCCGGCCGCCAGCGCTACACCGGCCGCCGCATCTCTTTGGACCTCAAGGACGCGGACATCCAGAACGTGCTTCGCCTCCTCGCGGACGTCTCGAAGCTCAACATCGTGGCTGCCGACGACGTCACCGGGCGCATCACCATCAAGCTCCGAAACGTCCCCTGGGACCAGGCGCTGGACATCATTCTCCGGGCCAAGCAGCTGGATAAGACCCGCAACGGCAATATCATCCGGGTGGCGCCGCTCTCCGTCCTGCGCAAGGAAGAGGAGCTCCGACTCGCGAGACTCCAAGCTCAGGTCCAGCTCGAGCCTCTCACCGTCCGACTCATCCCCGTGAGCTACGCGGTCGCCTCGGACGTGGCTCCCCAGGTGAAGGCCCTCTTGACGAACCGGGGCGACGTCAACATCGACAAGCGCACCAACGTCCTCATCGTGGAGGACATCGCCGACGTTTTGACCAAGGTGGAACGGCTCGTGCGCACCCTCGACACTCAGACCCCGCAGGTTCTGATCGAGGCGCGCATCGTGGAAGCTCGCTCGAACTTCTCCCGCGAGCTCGGTATCCAGTGGGGCGGCAACGCGAGTTTCACCCAGAACTTCGGCAACCAAACCGGCCTCAGTTTTCCGTCCAACATTCGCATCGCGGGCGGCGCTGATGACGCTCAGAACCAGGTCACGGAAGGTGTGCTTCCCAACGCCAACTACGCGGTCAACCTCCCGGCCGCCGTCGGCGCCGGTGGCGGTGGTGCCCTCGGCTTCGTGTTCGGCTCCCTCAACGGCGGAACCCTCGTAAACCTTCGCCTCTCGGCGGCCGAGACCACCGGCAAGGTCAAGATCGTCAGCGCTCCGAAGGTCGTCACTCTCGACAACAAAGAAGCGAAGATCCTCTCGGGCGAGCGCGTGCCGATCACCGTGATCACCGCCAATGGCCCCACCACTCGCTTCATCGACGCCAACATCGAGCTGAAGGTGCTGCCTCACGTCACTCAGGACGGCTCCATCCTCATGCAGATCAAGGCTAAGAAGAACGAGCTCTCGGACCGTATCGACTTCCTGGGCGTGCCCGGCGTTCTCACCAAGGAGGCCGAGACCCAGATGATCGTCCGCGACGGCGACACCGCCGTGCTCGGTGGCCTCTACCGTCGCACCAGCCAGGAAAACGAGAGCTACGTTCCGTGGATCGGGAAGATCCCGGTCCTGGGCTGGTTGTTCAAGACCACCTCCCGCAACGACGCCCGGGATGAGACGCTGATCTTTATCTCTCCCCGCATCGTGAACCGTTCCGCGGCGCTGATCGCGCCCGAGTGAACGGGGCCTGACGGAGAGCATCGTGAACGGCGGCACCGTCCTTCTTGCAGGCCCCCCCGGATCCGGAAAGAGCACCGTGGGGCGCGCCGTCGCTGAGCGCCGAGACGCGCCCTTCGTCGACCTCGACGACCTCATCGAGGCTCGAGCGGGCTCGCCGCCCGCGGAGATTCTCGAGGGCCAGGGCGAAGCGCGCTTCAGGGCCCTCGAAGCCGAAGCCCTCGAGGCCATCGAGGCGCCGGCGGTGATTGCCCTCGGCGGAGGTGCGCTCACCACCGAGCGGGGCCGAGAGTTGGCTCGGCGCTTGGGCCCGGTCGTTCGTCTCGACGTCGAGGTGGCTGAGCTTCAGCGTCGGGTGGACGCCCAAGGCCAGGCTCGACCTCTCCTGGAGGGCGGCTTCGAGAAGCTCCTCCAGGACCGAGCCCGCAGCTACGCGGCGGTCGACGTCTTCGTGGACGGCCACGGCGCCCCTGACGAGGTGGCCTCCCGGGTCGACGCCCGGAGCGCCAATCTGCGGACCGTCACGTCCCGCTTCCTGGATGACGAGACCCGCATCCTGGTCGGTCGAGGTCTCGAAGATGCCGTCGCCGGTGCCGTCCAGCACCTGCGTCCGGGCCGTCCGGTTCTCCTGGTGGCCGACGCCGGCGTGCCCCGAGAGCGACGCGCGTCCCTCGCCACCAAGCTCGCCTCGGCGCACCCTCTTCACGTCGAGTCCGTCCCGGGAGGCGAGGCCGTGAAGGACTGGTCCGTCCTCGGGGGCATCCTCGATCGGGCGCTCAAGGCCGGCTGCGGACGCCAAAGCGTGGTGGTTGGGCTGGGCGGCGGGGCCGTGTGCGACCTCGCCAACCTCGTGGCGCACCTCCTGGGCCGCGGAGCCGCGTCCGTGCTGGTCCCCACGACCCTCCTCTCACAGGTCGACGCCTCGGTGGGGGGGAAGTGCGCCGTGAACCACGCCGAGCAGCGCAACTCCATCGGAGCCTTTCACGCGCCCCGGGACGTCATTACGGACCTCGAACTCCTCGAGAGCCTCGCCCCCGAGGACTACCGCGCCGGCATCGCCGAGGTCCTCAAGATGGGCCTCATCGGAGACGAGACCCTCTTCGCCGCCCTCGAACGCGGCGACCGGCCGTCGGTGGGGATGGTCGCCCGGGCCGTGGAGCTCAAGGCCCAGGTGGTCGCTGAAGACCCCCGAGAGTACGGTCTTCGGAAGGTCCTCAACCTCGGTCACACCCTCGGCCACGCACTCGAGGCGGCCTCGGGCTTCTCGCTCCGCCACGGTGAAGCGGTGGGCATGGGACTGGTCGCCTCCGCCCGAGCATCGGTCCGGGCGGGCTACGCCGCGCCGGAGGTCGCCGAACGGGTGGAAGCCGCAGTAGAACGTTGGCAGCTCCCGACGCGACCAAGCCGGACCCTCCTCGCGGAGGCCGGACGTCACTTCGGTGCCGACAAGAAGAGCGACGCGCATGCAATCGACTGGGTGGCCATTCGCCAGGTCGGCGAAGTGTCCATCGAGAGAATGAGCCTGGACGACGTGAGAGCGACCCTCGTCGAGTATGGAGAACGTGATGCCTGATTCACCTATTGATTCGTCCCCCACTCGTATTCGTCCGCTGATCCTCGCCCTCGCGGCGACGGCGGCGGTCGGCGCCGGCTGCAACAACGTGAGCACCTCGGTGTTCGTGGAGGGCATCCTCGCCCCCATTGACCCCATCATGTGTGGTTTCGACTCGGAATCGGAAACGTTCTACTCACGGACCATCCTCGACCTCCAAAGCGGCGGTAACCCGAACGCGCGCAAGAGCCTGGCCCTGCGCGCCAAGTTCTTCAACGCCATGGCGGCCGATGCCATCGAGGTCGAGTCCGACCCGATGGAGACCTTCTCCATACCCAATCAGGTCACCCCGGTGCGCTTCGACTTTCAGTGGGAGTGTGACTCGAACGGCTTCAACGGAGGGGCAGGTCCGCTCGTCCTCCCTCAGTTCAGCGTGACCCGACCTTTCTGCTTCGATCAGCGGGACGATACGGGGGACTTCATCGGGTTCGACCAGGTCTCGGCTTCGGGCCCGGTCACCGAGCCCCAGGGGAACGGGCTCGCCACCTTCCGCCCCATCCCTCCCGAGCTCGGCCTCGCCTTCGACGAGGTCTTTCAGCTCGCCGAGCTCGCCAACGCGTGCTGTGACGAGCTCGGGGCCAACTGCTTTTCCGGGGTTGGGGCCAACGTCACGCCCGGGGGCACCAACGCATGTGCGCAGCTCCAGGCGACCTTCGACACCTTCGGGGAGGGCCTTCGCGTGGATAGCGGCAACCCCCAGCAGGCCTCCGACCTGAACCGCTGGCAGCCCTTCTCGATCTACACCGCCAACACCGCGCCCATCGTCGCCGGGGCCTACTACACGATGCGGATCCGCGGCGAGTTCGAGTTCATCACCGCCTCCGGCAGCAACGTGGTCAGTAATGAGCTCCTGCACGACATCGGCATCTGCCGCGGCTGCGGGTTCACCAGCGCCTGCACCGACTGATTCGGTGATGGACTTTCGCGCTCGCCTGGCTCGCCTTAAAGAAGCAGTCCCGGGAGCTTTCGCCGCGACCATCATGGGCGCGGACGGCATCCCCATCGATCTGGTCCAAGCCGAGGACATCGAAAACCTCGACGCCTCCGGCCTCCTCGTCGAGTACGGAGCCCTGCTCGAGCAGGTCCGAAAGACCGCGCAAATGTTCTCGGCGGGCCCCCTCGAGGAGCTCTCGGTGCGCTCCGAGCGGCTGACCTGTCTGATGCGCCCCATCAACGAGGAGTTCTTCCTCGCCTTGGTCCTTCCCCCCGAGGCGTCTCTCGGTCACTCCCGGTTCCTCCTCCGGGTCGAAGCCCCCCAGCTTCGCTCGGCGCTCTCCTGATCTCGTATGGCATCGAGCGCAACCCCGCCTACCGCGATCAGGGTGCTGGCTCTCCACGGCCCAAACCTCAACCTTCTCGGGCATCGAGAGCCCCACATCTACGGCACCGCCGGGCTCGACGCGGTGGACGCCGCCACCCGCGCCCGGGCTGAGCAGTGGGGATGGACGTACGAGAGTCTTCAGTCCAACCATGAGGGGGTCCTGATCGACCGCCTTCAGGCCTGCCTCGACGACGGCACCGGGGGGGTCCTCCTCAACCCAGCGGGCCTCACCCATACGTCGGTGTCTCTTCGCGACACGGTCGCGGCGGTGATCGACAAGGTGCCGGTGGTGGAGGTTCACCTCAGCATCCCCGAGGCGCGGGAGCCCTTTCGACACCAGAGCTACGTAGCGGGCGTGGTCTCGGCCCGGGTCAGCGGGCTCGGCGCGGAGAGCTACCTCGTGGGCCTCGAGGCCCTCCGTTGTCTCCTTACGCGTACGTAGATTTCCTTGCCCCCACACCTCGATCGACGCTATCGGAGCCGTCCGTGGGCACCATCGAGACCAGTGATTTCAAGAAGGGCACCAAGCTGCTCCACAATGGGCAACCCTTCACCATCACCGAGTTCCAGCACGTGAAGCCTGGGAAGGGGAACCAGTTCACCCGAACCAAGATCAAGAATCTGGTTTCGGGCGCGGTTCTCGAGGTCACTTACCGCTCAGGGGAGAAGGTGGAGGAAGCCGACGTCGAGGACAAGACGAATCCCTTCTTGGGGCCGAGCAACTCGCCGTTGATCTCGACCTGCTCGTAGGTCTTTCCGTCCATGAAATGGTAGGTGTCGCCGTCGTTGTAGAGGAAGGTCATCGTCTTGTC
>JBCBRU010000300.1:0-10235 GCA_039819565.1 Myxococcota bacterium
TCGTCGGGAAGGGTCAGCAAGCCGCTCCGCGCCGCCCGGACCGCGCCCGACAGTTGAGCTACCGCGGTGGCCGACGGCGGCTCGTCGTCCAGCAGCTCGAAGACCCGATCCGGGTCCCCTTCATCGACGAGGGTACGCCGCTCATGCGGCTCAAGCTCGACCTGGAGCGCATGTCCATGCGTTTCGCGGTCCGACGCGACGAGGAACGGGTCGAGATCACGATCTTCAACGACAACGTGGAGATCGCCCTCGAGCCTCGAGAGCACTCCTACGTGCTCCTCACTCTGGCCCGCGCGCGACAGGCGGACCGCGATACGCGCGCTCCGGATCAGCGAGGATGGCGCGACCGAGACGAGCTCGAGCGGATGCTCGGCATCGACGCCAACGCTCTCAATCTCGCGGTGCATCGCGCGCGGCAGCAGCTGTCGGCGGCCGGAGTTCGAAACGCCGCCCGGGTCGTGGAGGTCAAGCGGGGTCGGCGGCGCTTCGGGACCGAGCGCTTTACCATCGTGCCGCTCGAAGAGTGACGCGGCCGGCCGCGAGAGAGGTCGGTCCGGCCCCGAAACCTGTCCTTCTCCGTCTATCTCACCCCCCCGCTTCGCACTCATCGGTCCGGTCGGCTCGGACGAGGACGTTCGGCACTCAGCCGCGTTCTTCGGCAACCTGTTAGAGTCTGGGAGGTGAGGAGTGACCGCCTCGAGCCTGGCCGGCGGCTGTCCGGACGCTACGTGCTCGAGCAGCCCTTGGGCACGGGGGCCTCGGGCGCGGTGTGGTCGGCCCGCGACGAAGAGGGGGGGCGCCGGGTCGCCCTCAAGCTTCTCCACGCGCACCTCCTCGAAGACGGGGGCAGCCGGGATCCTCTGGCCCGCGAGCACGAGGCGCTGCTTCAGCTCGACCACCCCCATCTCGCTCAGTGCTTTGGTCTCGAGCAGGACGGAGATCAGATCTTTCTCGTTCTCGAGCTGATCGAGGGAGAGATGCTTCACGTGGCCATGGGGGCCCGGGCGAGCACCGGGGCGCGTTTCGCTCCGCACGAGATCGAGCGCTGGTCGGATGAGCTCGCGTCCGCCCTCGAGCACGCGCACGCGCGGGGCGTCGTCCATCGGGATCTCAAGCCTCAAAACATCGCCCTCGAGCGGACGCCGTCCGGTCTGCAAGCCCGGCTGCTGGACTTTGGCATCGCGCGCCTGCTCGAAAACAGCGTCTTTGATCGTACGACCTGGGGCCGCAAGCTAGGCAGCGTCTTCTATATGTCTCCGGAGCAGATCGAGGGGGCTCCGGCGGCGCCCACCAGCGACGTGTTCTCGCTCTCGAGCGTGCTCTTCGAACTCGTCACGCTCCGCCGCTGCTGGGTCGCGGGACACCCCGCCGCCTTCGCCGCCGCCCTTCCCCGAGACGGCGCCAACGTGGCCTACGCGGTGTTCGAGCGCATCTGCCACGGTCCGCGTCCTCGCCCCTCCGAGGTCGACCCCATGACCCCGCCGAGCGTCGATGCGGTGCTGGCGCGAGGGTTGGCGGTGGATCCGGGGGATCGCTACGCGGGACCTCACGAGCTTCACGCGGCGCTGCTCGAGGCGCTGGCTCCGGACGCCACCCGAATCGACCTCGCGCCGGCTTTCGGGGCCTCGGCGGATCCCGACGCCACCGTCGCTTTCGTGGAGGGCGTCAAGGCTTCGAACATCCCTGAGACCATGGCCTACGTGGCTGCCTCCGCGGGCCGGTCTCCGGAGGCGGCGTCCCCGAAGGCGGGGGGGCCGGAGCCGGAGTCCACCCAGATGATCGGGGCCGCGGATCTGCCGCCCACCCGGGCCCTGCCTCGGTCCGAGGTCGAAGGCACCCTGCAGGTCTCCGCCGAGCCCGCGTCGGCGCGCGAGCGTCTCCCTTCGCCGGGGATGATGGGCTTGGCCGTCGCTGGCGCCGTCCTGAGCCTCCTCGCGCTCTCCGCGGTGTTCTGGGCGTCAGCGCCCTCCCCGGTAGATCTGCTGCGCCAGCGCATCGCAGAGTTCGAGTCCGATCCCTCTCGACCAGGCGCCCTGGAGGCCCTGCGGGAGGCGTTGGTTGCGGTGGAGCCGGCGTGCGGGGCCCTCTTGCGGCCGAAGGATCTCGAGTGGTGCGCCGAAGCGGCTCTCGAGCGCATCGGGCGCTGAGCCCTCATTCTTTCCGGGGCCGGGCCGGCCCGTCTTGCGCGGGCTCCCTTCCGGTGCCCTTCTAGGGCCATGTCGATGTTCGAAGTCTCCGAGCGCTCAGCCAGCCTGCGCGCCCGCGTGCGCGCGTTCATGGAAGAGCGGGTCTATCCGGTCGAGGCCGAAGCCGAGGCTTTCCTCGCCTCGACCTCGGACCGATGGCAGCCCTTCCCCTTCCTTGAAAACCTGAAGAAGGAAGCGAAAGCGGCCGGGCTATGGAACCTCTTCCTGCCCGAGTCCGACCACGGGGCT
Organism: Myxococcota bacterium; assembly: GCA_039819565.1. Taxonomy (GTDB): domain Bacteria; phylum Myxococcota; class Kuafuiibacteriia; order Kuafuiibacteriales; family Kuafuiibacteriaceae; genus JAHQVK01. The sequence continues at coordinate 2,436 of JBCBRU010000300.1, forward strand.
GGGCTCTCCAACCTCGAGTACGCGAACGTCTGCGAGGAGATGGGGCGTTCCGCGTTCGCTCCCGAGGTCTTCAACTGCAGCGCTCCCGACACCGGCAACATGGAGGTGCTGGTGCGCTACGGCACCCCCGAGCACCAGGAGAAGTGGCTCAAGCCCCTCCTCGCCGGAGAGATTCGCTCCTGCTTCGCGATGACCGAGCCGAAGGTGGCCTCCAGCGACGCGACCAACATCACGAGCTCCATCGAAGCCGACGGCGACGAGTACGTCATCAACGGCCGCAAGTGGTGGACCTCGGGAGCGATGGATCCTCGCTGCAAGATCTCCATCTTCATGGGCAAGACGAACCCCGACGGCGCGCCCCACGAGCAGCAGTCGATGATCCTCGTGCCCATGGACACCCCCGGCATCAAGATCCTCCGGCCCCTCACCGTGTTCGGGTACGACGACGCGCCCCACGGGCACGCCGAAGTGGTGTTCGACAACGTTCGGGTGCCGAAGGACAACATGCTCCTCGGCGAAGGGCGGGGCTTCGAGATCGCCCAGGGCCGCCTCGGACCGGGACGTATCCATCACTGTATGCGGAGCATCGGCATGGCCGAGCGTGCTCTGGAGCTGATGCGGGCGCGCGCGGCGGAGCGGGTGGCGTTCGGAAAGCCCCTGGTGGGCCACGGCACGGTGCGGGAGCAGATCGCCCAGTCGCGCCTCGAGATCGACCAGGCCCGCCTCCTCACCCTGAAGGCGGCCCACATGATGGACACCGTCGGCAACAAGGCCGCCCGGGCGGAGATCGCGATGATCAAGGTGGTGGCCCCCAACGTCGCCCTCAACGTCATCGACCGCGCCATTCAGACCTTCGGCGGAGCTGGCGTGTGCCAGGACTTCATCCTCGCTCAGGCTTGGGCCTGGCAACGCTGCCTGCGGCTCGCAGACGGGCCCGACATCGTCCACCTCGAGACGGTGGCCAAGGTGGAGATGCGTAAGCCCATCCCCCCCGAGATCAACGCCACGCCCACCGCCCTCAGATAGTCCGGAGGTTCAGTCGCTGATAGCGCGGACGACCTTTCGGGGGGCGGTGCGGACGGTGAGCTCGAAGAGGTCGGGCCGGCCGTAGTGCCCGACCACATCGAAATCGAACTTGCCCCGGGGGATGTCTCCCGGGTCAAGCTCGGCGTAGAGGATGGTCTCCTCGTCCCTCACCGGTCCTGCGAGAATCTCCCCGAGGGGGCTCACGATCACGGAGCCGCCTCGCACCAGGGGGGTGTCGGGGGAGTTGCCCTGAATGGGGTCGAAGTCGGCGGGGGCGTGGCGCCGAAGGAGGAACGGGCAGGCGCTCACCACGAAGCAGCGCCCTTCCATGGCCACCATCTGCATGGCGGGGGCCCACGTCGTCCGATCGTCCACCGTGGGCGCGGCCCAGAGCTCTACCCCTTGCCCGTAGAGGGCGAGGCGCGCCGCGGGCATGAAGTGCTCCCAGCAGATGAGGGTCCCCACCCGTCCCGCCTCCGTCTCGGCGACCCGCAGGCCGGAGCCATCGCCCGCGCCCCATATCACCCGCTCGTGGGCGGTGGGCATGAGCTTTCGGTGTCGGTGGGCCAGGCGTCCATCCTCGGCGAAGACGAGAGAGGTGCAGAAGAGGGTTCCCGAACCCTCCTCCCTCGAGGACCGCTCCACCACCCCCACCGCGACCGTGGCCCGCGCCGCGGCGGCGGCGTTTCCCAGGCGCGCGGTCTCGGGGCCCGGGACCTCGATGGCGGCAGCGTGGTAGCGGCGAAACCACTCTCGGCCGGCGGGGCTTCGAGAGCCCACGCGGGTGCCGAAGTCCACGCCCTTGGGATACCCACCCACGAAGGCTTCCGGGAACACGATGAAGCTGGCCCCACGGGCGGCGGCTTCGGCGATGCCCGCCTCGACCCGGGACAGCGCCGCCGGCACGTCGAAGAGCGGCGCTCCCCACTGCACGGCGGCGGCGAGCGTGGGCTTCAAGGGGTCTTCTCGGCCATCTTGGCCTTCTCGTTGTTCCCGGTCCGGTCGTGCCCGTCGAACCAGGCGAGAATGTGAAGGACCTTGGAGATCAGGTGACTCGGCCGGCGCGCGATCCCGTGCGAGGCCTGCGGAATGCGCACGAGGGCGGTGTCGACGCCGCGGATCTTGAGGGCTTGATAGTACTGTTCGGACTCTGCGATCGGGGTCCGATAGTCGGCCTCTCCGGTGAGGAGCATGGTCGGGGTCTCTACGTTCCCCACCAGGGAGAGCGGAGAGCGCTTCCAGTAGTGATCCGGGGCCTCCCAGGGCATCGCGGGGAACCAGTAGCGAACAAAGAAGGGCGCGACATCGGCGTAGAGCGCGAAGCTCGCCCAGTTGATCACGGGCTTGGCCACCACCGCGGCCCGGAAGCGCTTCGTCTTCCCCACGATCCAGGCGGTCAGGACGCCTCCGCCGGAGCCTCCGGTGACGAAGAGCCGCTCCTCGTCGACGAAACCCTTGGCGATGGCGGCGTCCACGCAGGCCATGAGGTCTCCGTAGTCCTCGCCGGGATACGCGTGATGGATGGCGTTACCGAACGCTTCTCCATAGCTCGTACTGCCGCGTGGGTTGGCGTAGACGACCACGAAGCCGGCGGAAGCGTAGAGCTGTACCTCGGCGGAGAAACGGTCGCCATAGTTCGCGAAGGGACCCCCGTGAATCTCGAGGATCATGGGATACTTCTTGTTCGGATCGAATCCCGGCGGCTTGGCCATCCACGCCTGAATCTCTTTGCCGTCGGGCGCCTTGGCGATGAGCTCCTCCACCGGAGCAAGAGCACGCGGCCCCAGCAGGTCCTCGTTGAGACGGACCAGGGTGCGCAGCTTCTTTCCCTTCACGAGCGCGAGGTCCCCGGGGTGCTCCGGGCGACTGCGGGTGAAGACGAAGCTGCCGTCTCGGGCCGCGGAGTAGCTGCCTGAGGCGTAGGGCCGTCCGAGGCTCGTGCCGCCGACGTCCCCGGCGAGAACCGTCACTTTCCCTTTGAGATCGACCTGCCCGAGCTTGGTGTTGCCGCGGTCATCGTAGAGGAAGGTCAGCCGATCTCCCTTCGCGTTCCAGCGTACCCCCTCCACCGTTCTATCTAGAGACCCCGTGAGTACGCGCGCGTTCTTGCCGTCGATGTCCATGACGTGCAGGGCGGCGACTTGGTATCCTTGGCGGCGATCCGTGAAACCCACGTAGGCCACGCGACGGCCGTCGGGAGATACTTCGGGGCTGGCGTCCGGGCCGTCTCGATCCGTGAGCTGAGTGATCTTTCCGTCCGCGACCTCGATACGATAGATCTCGGCCTCGACCGGATCCATCTCCCAGTCGTCGCTGCGGTCGCCGTCGATGAGGAGGGCCTTTCCGTCCGGCGTCCATCGCGGGTGGGAGTGATTGAAGTCCCCGGTGGTCAGCTGTCGAGGGGTGCCGCCGTCGCTGGGGACCACGAAAACATGGCTGAAGCCCGGATCGACGAAGCCCTGGCCGTCGAAACGATAGTAGACGCGGTCCACCACTTTGGCCGGGGGTGCCCACTCGGCGCCCTCCGGTTTGGCGGGCATCTTGACCATGGGTTTCGTTTCCGCCGGGACTTTCATCACCAGGGCCAGCCAGCGCCCGTCCGGCGACCACTGGGCATCGCGCGGCGCCTCGGGGACCCGAGTGATGGGAGCGGTGCGCCCGCTGTCCAGCCAGTGCACGAAGAGCTGGGGGCGCCCGTCCGGTCCCGCCCCGGAGAACACGAGGCGTTTCCCGTCCGGCGACCAGCGAGGGGTGGCGTGGCCGAAGCCGTCGACCAGCGGACGATGGTCCCGCCCGTCGGACCGGACCGTCCAGAGCTGGGTGCGGGCCCCGTCCTTCATGACGTCGAAGCCCGTCCTGAGGTACACGATGCGCCGTCCGTCCGGGGCGATCTGCGGGTCCTGGACCCACTCCAGGTCAAAGACGTGGCCGGGCCCGAAGTGCTCGGGGTTCCAGCTGCGGGGCTCGGTCGCCGAGGCGGGGTGGGCCATCAGGGTCACGGCAACGGCGGCGGCGAGCACGCCGGCAGATCGGACGGTGGGAGCTGTCATGCGCTCGTCCCTAGCAATGGCGTCGGTCCGTGACCACGACCAGCCGCCTCGCGTCGGCTTTCCTGACCTCGGTGTTGACTATGGGGCGCGCCGAGCGCTGATGCGCGCGCATGTCCTGGGACCGCATCCTGTCTGCCGCCATCGTGCTCTTCTTGGTGATGGATCCCCTGGGAAACATCCCCCTCTTCGCCAGCGTCCTCGAACGCGTGGAGCCTCGCCGGCGTCGGCCCGTGCTCACGCGGGAGCTGTTGCTCGCTCTAGGCTTCCTGGTGCTGTTCACCTTCTTCGGAGGGCCCCTGCTCGGAGTGCTCCACATTCGTCCGGAGTCCGTGAGTATCGCCGGAGGCATCATCATCTTCCTCATCGCTCTCCGCATGATCTTTCCCGGGGCCAAGCACGGACCGAGCGACACCGACCTCGAGGGGGAGCCCCTGGTCGTGCCCCTTGCCGTCCCTCTGGTGGCCGGTCCCAGTGCCTTCGCTACGCTGCTGCTGCTCGGGGAGGGGGCGGACGGCATGGACAAGGGCTCGCTGATCGCCGCGCTGATCCTCGCCTGGGGGGTATCCTCCGCGATCCTCGCCCTCGCCATGCCGCTTCGGCAGCTGATCGGGCGCCGAGGGTTGATCGCGATCGAGCGACTCATGGGCATGATCCTGGTGGCACTTGCCGTCCAGATGTTCCTCGACGGCACGAAGAGTTATCTCGGCTCCTGAGGTCCAGCCTTCGCGCGCAGAAACCTTCGACTCTGTACGTGGAGACGGTTGCCCTGACCCCCACAGGTCAGTGAGATGGCGGGGTGAAGCCGGAGGTCGCGGCAGCGCTTCTTCGCAGCCTGCGCGAGCGGGCCATGGCGGCGGGCTCGCTCGGGATCGTGACCTCGGTGCGGGAGCTCGAGGCCCTCGAGCGGGCGGAGGCGATTCTGTCCTTTTCCGGAGAGGAGCTGGACGACGAGATCGAGACCCTCTCCAACGGGACCCCGCTCGACAGCTTCGACGAGGACTCGTCCTTCGAGAGCCAGCTCAGCTCCTCCATCGATACTGAGATTGCGGTGGAGATCCTTCCCCCGGAGGAGGTCCTTCCTCCCGAGGATCTCCCGCCGGCCGGAGAGGACGCGGTCCTAGGCCTCGATCTCGCGAGCTCCTCCCTGCAGGTCTGCCTGCAGGTCGAGGGCGCGGTCCACCCCGTGTCCTTGGCTTCGGATGCGGCCCGACCCCGCCTCGCCGACCTGGAGGCAGGTCAGCCGGCCGCCTGGATTCGGGCGCTGGCGGCGGTGGAAGCTGGACTTCCCCCCGAATGGTCCCACGTGCGCCGCGCCGTGGTGCTCCCCGACGGCCTGGGGGGCCAGGCCGCGCGGACCCTCGAGGACGCGCTTCGGGAGTGGCCCGACCCTCTCCTTACGGCGCCGAGGTCTCTCGCGGTCGCAGCCGGCGTCTTCGCCGAGGTGGCGCCCTCCCGGCGGACCCTCTGCGTGGTGATCCACGAGGGCGCGGGCGGGACCCGCGTGGTGCCGGTCGTCCTGCGAGCGCGCGTGGGCGAAGACCGCCTCGATGTGTATCGGGTCCGCATCGAGGGCCAGGCCCCCGACGAGGTGATGGCCCGGGCCGAGAGCCTGGCGGACCCGCCCTGGTGGGTGGCACCCTCGGGTTGGGCCGCCAACGCGGTGAACCAGCTCACCAACGGTAAGGGGTGGTCTCGAGCCCCCACTCCGCCGGGTCTCGGCGAGCTGGGACCCGACGGGATATCGCGGTGGGCGGCCGCGGTGGGGGTCGCTCGGATCGGACGACTGGAGGATCGAGGCTGGGTCAGGGCTTGACGCCACCCCCGAGTCGCGGTCGACAAAGGGCGTGGCCCGAAGCGACGAAGAGCTCATGGCGGCGTACGTCTCGGGCGACAAGCGGGCTTTCGCCGAGCTGTTCAAGCGCTACGCGCCGATTCTCCACGGTATGGCCCGGCGCCAGATGCGCTCCGAAGAGCACGCCCGGGACGTGGTTCAGCAGACCTTCCTACACGTGCATCGGGCTCGAAACGACTTTCGTCAGGGCGCCCGGCTGAAGCCCTGGGTGTTCACCATCGCCACGAACCTGGTTCGAGAGCACTTTCGCCGCACCGGGCGGCGACCCGAGACCTCCTACGAGGCCATGCGGGAGGAGGCTCCCTCGGTCGAGCCGTCGGTCGAGCCCCCGGATCTCGCCGAGCTCCAGGCGGCCCGCCTCGACGTCAAGCGGCTCCGTGACGCCATGCTCTCGCTCCCCGAGAGCCAGCGCCTGGTCATCGAGCTCCACTGGATACAGGGTCATCCCTTTCCCGAGGTGGCAAAAATGGTAGGAGCGAGCACCTCCGCGGTAAAGGTGCGAGCCCATCGGGGTTATCAGAAGCTCCGGACCTTGGTGGACGCCGCCCGTCAGGAGGATCTCACGTGATCCGGATCTCACCGTGCCGCGCCTGCGTGCCGGAAACAGACGTTTCGCTGGTCTTTGGAGCATCGCGCGCGAAACCGGGGCGTGACCGTCCCGCGTGCGCGACATATGAGGTCGGGAGTCAGTACTGATGAGCCGTTCCGAGGACATGGAATTCGACGGCGTCGCTCCCGACTTCTTCGACGAGCTCGACGACCCCGCGCTGGACGAGATGCTCGGCGCCGTGGAGTCGCAGCTCGACCGTGAACGCGGCCCGACGGCTTGGCTCCGCAGCCGGCCGACGTGGGTGCGCATGGCTTTCGGGCTCGCGCTCTCGCTCTTGGTGGTGGGCGGCATCGCGACCTTCAACCCCCGGAGCGACATGCACATGGTGGCGCTATGGCGAGTGGCGGTGGTGATGCTCTCGTCTGCGGCCCTCTTCGGGGCCAGCGTGTGGTTCGGCCTTCGGCCCCTCCATCGGCCCCCGGTGCCCTACTGGGTGGAGCCCGGGATCGTGGTGGTGGCCCTGGTGGGCATGCTGCTCCTGGCCTTCCTGCCTCTCGCGCCCATGCCCAAGGGGGACTCCGGGGAGTGGATGTACGCCTGGAAGTGCCTCTACAGCGGTCTCATCTTCAGCCTTCCGGCCTACTGGCTGATCCGCTGGCTCGATCGAGGGGGCCGACGGATGTCCTCTTTCCTCGCCGCGGCTGCTGCGGGTCTGTCCGGCAACGCAGCTCTGGCCATGGCCTGCGACAACGACTCCATCGAGCATCTCTTGAAGGGGCACGCCCCCGTCGGTTTCGTCTTCGTCGCGGCGGTGGGTCTGTGGCGGTGGACCATCTCGCGCCTGCTGCCTCGCTGACGGTGTAAGCCGAAGCGCTCGGATGACTACGTGGTGGGCGCGTGCTAGGTCGCGCCCATGTCCAATGACCGGTACGAAGCGGTGGTCGTCGGCGGTGGCCCAGGGGGTTACGTCGCCGGCATTCGCCTGGGCCAGCACGGAAAGAAGGCTCTCGTCGTCGAGCGCGAGCACCTCGGTGGGGTCTGCCTGAACTGGGGCTGTATCCCTTCGAAGGCCCTGATTCACGCCGGAAATCTCCTGCACGAGATGGAGACCATGGGGGATGTCTATGTCGGCGATGTACCTACCGTCGATGCCACCAAGCTCCAGACCTGGAAAGAGGGGGTCATCCGCAAGCAGCGGGGCGGGGTCGGTAGTCTCCTGAAGTCCAACAAGTGCGATCACCTCGAAGGCGACGCGAAGCTCGTCGGGCCCAATACTCTCGAGGTCACCACGGGCGGCGAAAAGCGCAAGATAGACTTCGACA
>JBCBRU010000301.1:0-10229 GCA_039819565.1 Myxococcota bacterium
ACCTCGGTAGGCTTCCTCTTCGCCGAACGACCACGCGGCGAGATCCATCACCCGGAGGAGCGGCTCACAATTCACGGCGGGCGCATCTAGGCGGCCTTACCGATGCCCTTCTTGTCGGTGGCCTTCTTATCGGAGGCGGGCTGCGGCTTCCGTGCTGAGGCTTCGGCCTTCGAGGGGGGCTCGCTGGGCTTCTCGCTTCCTTCTGGGTGCTCCCATCTGGAGAGATCTCCGAGCTGCTTAGCCAAAGTGGTCCCGTCGACCTCGGACAGGAACAATTCGCGAAGCGTACCCATCAGACTCGGACGCTCTTCCAAGAAGGCGCGTCCACGCTCGCGACCTTGGCCGAGTTTGAGATCCCCGAGCGCGAGCCAAGCTCCACTCTTCTTAACAATTCCTTTCTCGACGCCCATGTCCAGGATCTCACCCCCGGTTGAGACGCCTTGCCCGTACAGAATCTCGAACTCCGCGTCGCGGAAGGGGGGGGCGAGCTTGTTCTTGACCACCTTGGCTCGAACCCGGTTGCCGATCACCTGTTCGCCATCTTTGACGGCCCCGATGCGGCGAATATCCACTCGGACCGAGCAGTAGAACTTCAGGGCGTTCCCTCCGGTGGTCGTCTCGGGTGAACCGAAGGTCACTCCAATCTTGTGGCGGGTCTGGTTGATGAAAATGAGGCTTGCCTTGGTCTTGGCCGTTAGCCCTGTGAGCTTGCGCATTGCTTGGGACATGAGTCTTGCCTGCAAACCCACGTGCGCGTCCCCCATCTCGCCCTCGATTTCCGCGCGCGGTACGAGGGCGGCGACGGAGTCCACCACCACCAGATCGATGACACCGCTTCGCACGAGGGTTTCGACGATTTCTAGGGCCTGCTCGCCGTTGTCCGGCTGAGAGATGAGGAGTCGGTCCAGATCGAGACCGAGGGCCTTTGCGTACCGCGGATCCAGGGCGTGCTCAGCGTCTACGATGGCCCCCACCCCACCCGCCCGCTGAACCTCGGCCAGCGCCGAAAGAGCCATAGTGGTCTTTCCCGAAGCCTCGGGACCATAGATTTCGATGATACGGCCCTTGGGCAGGCCTCCCACTCCCAGGGCTTTGTCGAGTCCGATCGACCCGCTGGCGATCGTCTGCACGGGCTCGTCGAGCTGGGTTTCGGCGCCGAGCATCATGATGGCCCCGCGGCCGAAGCGCTTCTCTACCTCGGACATGGCCTGACGGACGTTTTCGAGCTTGTTCTTAATATTCATTACGTCTCCGGGCAGCTCCGGGCTGCCACGGAGGAGGACAACGCAAGGGGCATGCCGTCCTCGCCGAAGAGGCGTCGCCCTAAACCGCGTTCGAGATGCGGGGCAGGCAGCGAAATCCGAACCCCACGGGGCGAGACGCCCGCCTACCGACCGGTGCTCGGCCTTTTCTCGACGAAGGCGTCATTGACGTGAATGAAGGAAGTCAGACCTGGGTTAGGCGAAGCGCGTGGGGACGGAGAGGGCGGTTTTCAGCCGGCTCAGGTACTCCACCCGCGGAATCTCCTCGGCGCCGAGAGACACGAGGTGACGGGTGGCCTGCTGAATGTCGAGAAGGACAAACCCACGTGAATGTAGGCGTTCAACCAGCCCACCCAGTGCGAGTTTCGACGCATCGCTACGTCGTGTGAACATGGATTCCCCCGCGAAGAAGCCTCCGATGGCCACTCCATAGAGACCCCCGGCGAGACTCCCATCCATCCAACACTCCACGGAATGGGCGTATCCGGCCCGATGCAGAGCAAGGTATGCCCGCTCGATATCTCGGGTAATCCACGTCGAGGGACGATCGGGGGCGGGTGCCCCGCAAGCTCGAATGACCTCCTCGAAGCGGGTATTGAAGCGGATTTCGTAGCCTCCTTTACGAATCCTCTTCGCGAGAGACCTCGAAACTCGGAAACGATCGAGCTCCAAGATGGCTCGAGGGTCGGGCGAGAACCACGTCATCAGGTCGTCTGCGAATATCGGCCAAGGAAAGATCCCGGACTCATAGGCGAGGAGAAGGCGTTCTACGGACAGGTCGCCGCCCACCGCCACCAATCCGTCGGCGGTCGCGGTGGACGGGTTGGGAAACACCAGCTCGTCGGTGAGGATGGCGACCACGTGGAGATTGTCGTCTTTGCCTGGCTCCACGTCGAGCCGGAAGCGGGTCCTCTCTCGGTCGAAACGATCTCATCGGGCTCGGACCCATCGAAACTCAGCCGGAGTTCTCTCCTCACCCACTAAAAGTGAGTCAACCTGGCCGACCCGGCATATATTTTCTTGCGCGTTGTGGTCAGTTTGTGAGAGCGCACAAATATGACTGATAAAGCCAACGCGATTATCGAGTCCGCCATCGCGGCACTACGGGCCGAGGCCGACGAGATTCAGGGGAAGATCGCGGCTCTCGAGGGCGCGCTCGGTGCAAGCGCTCCCGCACCCGCCCCGGTTGCAAGGAAAGCAGCAACGAGCTCGACGGGCGGACGCCGTAAGAAGAAGACGACGGCAAAGAAGACCTCGACGCCCAAAGAGTCTTCGAAGGGCGATAAGCTGAAGGAGGCCGCCAACAAGCGAGCCGCTTCCTGGACGCCCGAGAAGAAGAAGGCTGCGGCCGAGCGCATGCGGAAGTATTGGGCTGAGCGCAAGAAGGCCAAGGGCGGCTGAGACCCCACATCCCTCCCTCAGCGAGTCCCCCAGCTCGCAGGGCGCCGAAATCGTAGCGCCTCCATCAAGTGAACTTGCCGAATCGTCTCGCTCTGCTCCAAGTTAGCAATCGTGCGTCCGACTTTGAGAATTCGGTCGACGCCGCGAGCCGACAATCCGAGCTTCTCTGACGCATCCTTGACCAGATTCCGGCATTTCGGGCCCAGCGAGGTTCGGATGCGCTCGAGGCTCGGGTTCCCGCGTAAGGGGGATGTTGAGGTTTGGGGTCGCGGGGGCGAGGGCTCGAGACTTGCCCAAAACGCTCGGGCGCCGAGCACGCGCTCCCTAACGGTTCGGGAACATTCTCCGCCTTGGGCCACGAGCAGCTCCTCGGCGCCCAGCGTGGGCACATCGACGACCATGTCCATACGATCGAGGAGAGCTCCGGAGATGCGCCCGGCGTAGCGCCGAATCTCTTCAGGACGGCACATGCACCGACCGCTCGAATGCCCCAGCCAGCCGCAGGGGCAAGGATTGGCCGAGCCGAGGAGTTGGAAGTTCGCGGGGAGCCGGATGGCTTGCCGAGCTCGGACGATGGTGACGAAGCCATCCTCCAGGGGTTGGCGAAGGCTCTCCAGCACCCGTCGGGGCAGCTCCGGCATCTCGTCGAGAAACAGGATGCCCTCGTGAGCAAGGCTGACTTCGCCGGGGCGAACGGGGTTTCCGCCGCCCACGAGGCCGGCCTGACTGATGCTCGAATGCGGGGCCCGGAAGGGACGGCGCTGGGCCAGGCCGTCGAACTCCAGGGTGAGGCCAGCCACGCTGCGAATCTGGGTGACCAGGATGCGGTCATTTCTCTCTAAGGGGGGCAGGATGGTTGGTAGACGGCGGGCGAGCATCGTCTTTCCACTTCCAGGGTGACCGAGGAACAGGAGATTGTGACCCCCGGCCGCACAGATCTCGAGCGCTCGACGTGCGTCCCCTTGCCCTCGAACCTCAGATAGGTCGAGGTCCGAGATCTCTCGCTGCGCTTCGGCTTGGGGGGCTGCAGGCACCTCCGAGCGGCCACGGAGATGACTCACGAGCTGGCTGAGACTGTCCGGGGCCACCACCGGGATGGATCCCAGAGCAAGGGCCTCGGGCCCGTTACATCGGGGGACGATGATGCGCCTACAGCCCCGCCTCGCCGCCAGAGCGGTGGCGGGCAGCACGCCCCGCACGGGACGCAACTGGCCGGACAGCGCCAGTTCCCCGAGCGCGAGGGTTCCGTCGAGGGCGCTGGACTCCAGAAGGCCGGCCGCAACGAGCAAGCCCAGAGCCATGGGAAGGTCGAGGGCGGCTCCGTCTTTTCTTAGGCCGGCGGGGGCAAGGTTGATCGTGACCCGCTTGTGAGGAAGCGCAAGCTCAGAGGCTCTCAGGGCCGACTGGATGCGATAGCGCGCCTCCTGAACCGCGGTGCCCACCAGGCCGATGATTGAGAAGTATGGGAGTCCTTGAGTGAGCTCGACTTCGACGTCGATCGGTCGAGCCTCGATGCCGAGGGCAGTGGCGCCTAGGGCGGTGGCCAGCATGCACATCTCATTCGCAAGAGCGAGGCCAAATGCTCAGCCGCGGAGACGCGGCCCGCTTCGAACGAGTTTCGCTGCCGGCTCCGGAAACCGACGCCGCCTAGCGAGATCTCATGCGTCGCTTGCTCACGAGCGGGGAAGGTCGCGACCGGCGACGAAGGAACTCGAGGGGATCCACCGGTGTGCCGCCGCGACGTACCTCGAAGTGGAGATGGCTTCCCGTCGCGCGGCCACTCCTTCCCATCAGGCCCACCGGGCTTCCTTCGTCCACGAAGGTTCCGAGTTTGGCGAGGACGTCGGAGAGATGGGCATATACCGTCACGTATCCCCCCGCGTGCTGGATGAAGACCGCTCGCCCGTAGCCGCCCTTCCAGCCGGCTCCGATGACCTCACCTTCTCGTGCGGCCAGCACCGGGTCTCCCCGTCGGCCGGCCAGATCAATGCCGGCGTGAAAGTTGACCCGCCCGTCGCGGATCACGGGATCTCTTCGGTATCCAAATCCACTGGTGAGTATGATGGGGCTCACCGGCCACCCCATGGCTACGGATCCGCTCGGGAGGGGCTCCTCCGGAGCCGTCGCCCTCCGGGCACGAAGTCTTCGTGCGACATTAGAGAAGGCCACGGCGAGGCGGCGCTCCAGCTTTTCGGGGGCGGGTCCCCCTTTGCGGGTGAAGGTCTCCATCTCTGTCTCCAGGACGACCCGGACCTGGAGAAGGAGATTTCGTGGGAGGACGCCCAAGGGTTGGGTAAAGGCGAGCTCCACTTCGTTGAGGATCCCCGACCACTCGGCCCGCATCGAATCCGTCCACGCCCGCCCGGACCGACCGCGGGCGCGTTGCCGGGCTCCGAAGACGAGCAGCGCCCGCTCGAGTCGGCTCGCGACCTCGGCCGGGTCCAGAGTGAACACCTCTGGGGCCAACTCCAGGGCGCGGGTCGAGGTCCGAACCGAGAGTGAGGTCGTAATGCCTTCGGCCTCGTCGTCTTCCCAAGTCGTGGCCCGGCGCCCATGGCCGCAGGCGGCCGACGCAGTGACCCACAGGGTCGCTCCCAGCACGACGCGTACCGGAGTCCGCGGACGGCCGTAGGTTCTTCGGGTCACCGTCCCCACAATCGTTCAACCCTCTAAAAGGGTCGAGCCTTCGAGGTACGTCTGAGGCGCGAAAGAGCTAATCTGCGCTCGAAATGTACGCCGGCCGAGGAGACCGCGGGTGAGCCACATCTTTTACCCTCTTGAGGAGGGCTTCCGAAAAGTCCGGGCCGGCCGGGCGGACTTGGCGCGTTGGTGGGGCCTTCGTGGGGTAGAGGCGGCTCTCTGGGGGGTCTGGGCCGCGGTGGTGGACGCGCCGGACTGGCTCCTCGCCGGGGTGCTTCTCTTCATCTGTGTGACCATCCAGCCGGCCCTGGTGCCCCCGGGGGCTTCCACGCGCGCACGCCTTCGTTTGCTTCTTTGGGGTATGGGGCGGTGGTTCGTCGTAGGTTCTCTCGTTTTGGGACCGGGGGTGCTCTTCCTGGCGCTCGACGTTTCGGATGAAGCACGGGTTCGATGGGGCCTGGCTCTTCTTCTTCTCAACCTCTTGTCTTTGGCCGCGGGGGTGGCCGCGGCTGCGGCCCTATCCCTTCGACAGATGCCGCACGGGTCGACACCCGCTTCCGGGACGCCGTTTCGAACCCTCCTGGTGATCCAGATCGTGGTCGTCGCGATGGAGGCCGCGGTGGGCGCCACGGCCACCGGGCTGACCGGGACGTGGTCCCGTGCTGAGGTCCTCGATCGACCAGAGTCCGCCCTGTTCGTAGCCGAGATCACCGCGATCGGTCTCTGGAGGCTCCTTGGGGCTCCGGTGGCGGCCTGGGCCGGGGCTGCGCGCGGTGCGATTTCATCGCGCTGAGCAAGGCTGGCCGAATGTCGTTGCCAGAAGGGGTGGTGTGCTCAAAATGGGCGCGGTGACGGGGCATATCACAATCAAGACGCCCGCCGAGGTCGACGCGATGCGGGCTGCCTGCCGGCTGGCCGCCCAAACTCTGAAGATGGCCAGCGGTCTTGTTCGGCCCGGGGTGACCACCGAAGAAATCAACGAGGCGGTCCATACTCATACGCTCGAAGCGGGCGCGGTCCCGGCCCCTCTCAACTACGGGGCGGACGCGAGTCGAGGCATCCCGCCCTTTCCCAAGTCCGTCTGTACGTCGGTGAATGATGTGATCTGCCATGGCATCCCCTCGCGCAATGAGGTCCTGGCCGATGGGGACATCATCAACATCGACGTCACGTGTATCCTCGATGGTTTTCACGGCGACACCAGTCGGACGTTCCTCGTCGGCGAAGTGAGCCCCGACATCCGCAAGCTCGTCGACACCACCCACGAGTGCATGATGCTCGGCATCCGCACCGTGAAGCCCGGCTCGCGCGTGCGCGACATCGGGACAGCCATCGAAGCCCACGCCAAGAAACACGGATACGGGGTCGTCGAAGAGTACGTGGGCCACGGAATTGGCCGGAACTTCCATGAGCCTCCCCAGATTCCGCACTATCGGTCGCGCGGCCCAAACCCGCGCCTTCGCACCGGCATGACCTTCACCGTCGAACCCATGATCAACCTGGGAGGTCGGGAGACGGTTCTCGACCCTGTGGATCGATGGACGGTGCGGACCGCCGACGGATCGCTGTCGGCTCAGTTCGAGCACACGATTCTGGTCACCGAAAAGGGCGTCGACGTCCTCACCGACTGGGCCAAGTTGGATTAGGGAAAGGTAAGGGGCGACGCTCAGCGGGGACCGGTCCGGCGCGGCGGCCGGACCCACCTCAGCTCTATGCCCATTCCGGGGAGCCAGCAGGGGGCTCCGGAGGCACAGCTGACGTCGGCGGAGCCCACGATCGAAATCACCTCGGCAAAAGTCACGTCGTCGCTTCGAATGTCTATCGGGACCTCGAGCGACTGGCCGCGACGTGCGGCTTCAAGGATGCGGTCTCTGAGAAAGGCGCGGGGGCGGCGGAGCTCCTCTTCGTCATAGCTCACCCGTCCGGTGCCCAAAAAGACGAGCGGCGGCTCGGTGCTCGCTTGGGCGAGGATGGTTCGGGTTCGCAGGCTTGCTTGTCGATCGTCGTCTCCAAGCTCTCGAGCTACGAGCAAGCTGAGTTCAGCGCCACGGACTCGCCGCTCTGCGAAGACGATCAGGGCCCGGATATCGACGGCCCGGCTCCCCTCATCCGCAGCGAGAACCACGGACCTTCCGAGATCGGGCAGTCCCTCGGCAAGCTCGATACGGGCCACCGCGGTTCGCTCCCACTCTGGCGGCAGGCGCCCCTCCTCGATGGGCCCCAGCAATACGCTGCCGACTTTGATCTCCGTCGGGGTGACGAAGAAGGTACCGGTGACCGCACCCACGGGCGCGCCCCCTGAGGTACGGGCGAGGTCGAGACCGGGCGGAAGCTCGACCGGTCTCGCTTCACCTTTGGGCCATAGATCTACGTGTAAAGGTTGGTTGCGCTGGTTCCGAATGGGGGCGGCGGTCACGAGCGCTCCCCAAGCTGCGGTCACGGCGAGGACGCCGGCAAAGGTGGCCAGGGTCGGACGCGCGAGATCCGTCGGGGACGCGAAGTGGGGAAACACGCGGATGACCGCGGCGGCCGGAACGTCTCCGGCGATTCGCACGGCCGCCCGGGTGGTGGCAGCGGCGAATCGAGCTTCTCGCACTCGGGCCGCCTGCAAGAGGTGATGGACGGCCACGCCGACCGTGAGCAGCGCCGCGGCGATGCCGAGCTCACGGTATCCGGCCGAGAGGAGCTGGGTCGGCTCCGCGAAGATGTCCGTGGACTGAATCAGGGCGCCCCGGGCATCGAGGCTCGTGAGCTTCTCCTGGGCCGAAGCGAGGGACGAGAGGGCTTCGAACGCCGTCCTGGCGAAAGGAACCGCCACCGCCGAACCCACGATGAGATCCCGTACGAGGGCCACGAGAGAAGGGGGGCCGAAGGAAATCTCCGACATACTCCGGTAGGCGACGAGAAGAACGTCGTCGAGGTTCTCGGGCCTCTCTTCGAGTCGGTCCGCCAAAGTCTCGAGCAAGGCTCGGCGCTTCGACGGCTCGCTTTGGGCGGCATGCCGAAGGTCGAAAACATCGAGCGACTCCGTGAGCCGCTGCGTTCTGAAGAAGTCCCGGAGGCTGAGAAGGCCGGTGATGACCAGCCATCCAATCAGAATGAGGATGGCCATCATCGATCCTCAGAGGCACGCTCTCGGCTCCGCCGAGCGTTGGTCTCCAGAAGCGGCAAGGCAGCCTGCCGGAAGTCGCGCTCCGCAGCGCCGTGGAGAGTGGTCACGGCCCGAGCCGTGATCATCGTCGAGGGCAATAAGATGGCCAGCCCCAGAGACCACGCAAAGAAGGTGTACGGCGAGTCTTCAGTCTGAAGCCACGCCAAGACCCCCACCAGAGGGAGCACGAGCGCCGCGTAGTGGGCTCCGCTCGATATCGTCCCCCCTGCCCGAGCCTCCATTTCTCCGGATAGAAGCTCGAGGAGGGGCCGGGCGTGCGCGCTCTCGCGGGCCCGAATCCGCGCTCGATCGCGAAGTCCAGAGCGCGCCATGGTTGCGATCTCGCCCGCCTCCCGGGACGTGGCGAGCGCGGCGCGACGGACCAAGAGAACAGTTAGCAGCTGCCAGGCCACTCCGAAGACCGTCCAGCCAACCACCCGCGGGCCCCCGGGGGCACCGGTGATGAGATCGAGCACGGCCTCAAACATGAGCTCGGTTCAGCGGGCCTCGGGGACTTCGTGGGCGCTCAGAGCCTGGGCGACGAAGCCGGCTTGTTGGGCCCGGGCCCGCTCCGCGAGGGTGAATCCAAAACCTACCGCGAGAGCCACGCCGGACGCGCCGAGGAGCACCGCCACCCATGCACGGCCGAAAGGGACGACGGAGAAGGGGACCCCGACACGCTCCGTCACGTTGCGCCGCGACATCGAATCCGAAAGTCTCCGCCCGCGAGCTCGGGGTCAATGCTTCCCTGTCCTCGCCTCGCCTTCTGCTACCTTCCCCTGCGGTGAGCAGACTCGCAGAGCGCATCCGGATCGGTATCGTCGGCCTCGGGTGGGTGGGCCAGGAGGTGGCTCGTGCGGCTCTGGAGGACGCCCGGGTGACCCTGGTGGGCGTGGCGGATGTCGACCCGGTCAAGGCCGGCCGAGACCTCGGGGAGATTATCGGGGAAGGCCGACTCGGAGTCCCGATCGACACGGACGTGGACTCGATGCTGGCGCGCGCTCGCCCGGAGGTGGCCGTCGTGGCCACCACCTCGGACGTCGAGGAGTGCGGACCGACCTTGGAAGCCTGCATCGCCCACGGGGCTCACGTCGTCACCACCTGCGAGAATCTCGCTGACGGAGAGCTTGCGCTGGCTCAACTCGAGCCAGGCTTTCACGAGCGCGCTCGAGCGGCGGGAGTCGTCGTCCTCTCCACAGGTGTCAATCCAGGCTTCGCTATGGACCGCCTCCCGGTGATGCTCGCCCAAGCGACGCGCAACATCCGGAGGCTGAGGGTGCAGCGGACCGTCGACGCCTCGACGCGTCGAGCTCAGCTGCAGGCCAAGATCGGCGTGGGGCGAGATCCGGCGGAGTTTTCGGATGCCATTCGAGACGGGACCATCGGCCACGCCGGGCTCTCCGCGAGCCTTCGCCTGGTCGCGAAGGGGCTCGGTTTCTCCCTCGACAAGACCTCGGAAGCCTTCTCTCCCGTGATCGCGGCCCGCGATACGACCTCCACCCTCGGCCCCGTTTCGGCAGGGGCCGTGCGGGGCATCTACCAGATTGCGCGCGGCTACCGGGGCGGACGAGAGGTCGTCACCCTCGAGCTCACCATGGCTCTCGATGAGCCGCGGCCTCGAGACACGATCGATATCGTGGGCGAGCCCCCGATCCACTTCGAAGGCGAGCTCCACGGAGACCCCTCCACCGTCGCCACCGTCCTCTCCGCAGTGGGGGTCGTAGTGACCATGCCGCCAGGCCTGCGCAGTGTGCTCGACGTACCCCTCGAGCAAC
>JBCBRU010000302.1:0-10209 GCA_039819565.1 Myxococcota bacterium
GGACGTGCGGGGCGTGGATCGGGACGTCACGGTGTTGATTAAAGACATCCAGGTCCATCCCGTCTCTCGGCGCATCCTTCACCTCGATGAGGTCCAGGTGGAGGATGCGGCGAGAGACGGGATGGACCTGGATGTCTTTAATCAACACCGTGACGTCCCGATCCACGCCCCGCACGTCCAGCAGCTGGTTGCGGCCGAAGTCGCTCTTGTTGAGGAGCTGGCCGAATCCGTGGCTATCGGCCGAGAACATGACCGGCTCGTTCTTGTGCCCGTAGAGGATGCCCGGGATCTTGCCCCCATCCCGCGTCTTTCGTGCGCTCCCCTTTCCGGTTTCGGTGCGCTTCTCGAGTTCGATCTGTACAGCTTCCATCGCAGTCTCTTTGGGATCGCCTTTCGGAGGCGAACCCCCTCGTTCTGAAGTGCCGCGCGGGGCGCAAGACGCCGGCCGGACGGGGCGCGCGGGGATAGCACGCACCCCTGGGGTCGTCAAGCATCGGTCAGGTATCGGCGGCGTAGCGAAGGCTTGCCCGCAAGGCGACGAGCCCCGGATGCAGCGCCGTCCCGCGCCGTACCGCGGTGAAGACCCGGCGGGACGGCCGACCGGGAAGCCGCACCCAGCGCACCCGCTTTCGCCCCAGGCGCCGCAGCATGCCGGGAATGAGTGCCACGGCCTGTCCGGCCTCGACGAGCTGGAGCTGAAGGCCGGAGTCGGGCGTTTCGAACAGCACGTCGGGCTCGAAGCCCGCCCTTCGACACTGCGCCTTCGCCCAGTGGGTGGTGGCGGAGTAGGGCGGGTCCATGGCCCAGGGGGCGCGCGCCGAGGCCGTGAGCTGCGGCTCCAGGCTGGCCCAAGGCCCCTGGCGGGGAAGCACCAAGAGAAGCTCGTCGACCGCCAGGTCCTCCTCGTGGACCGCGGCGTCCTTAGCTTGAGGAAACCCCGGAAACTCATCTCCAAGAACCAGATCGAAGTCCCAGGCGTGCAGACCATCGAGCGCGGCTTCTGGCTGCCGCTCCACCACTTCCACCCGAAGCCCCGGATGAAGCTCTCCCAGGCGAGCCAGGGCGGCCGGCATGAGGGTCGTGAGCACGGACGGGAAACACGCGGCTCGAATCGTCCCCGATACCTCCTCCGAGGACGCCGCAAGCTCGGCTTCGGCGCGCTCGAGTCGCTCGAAGATCGCGGCCGCGTGGGGCATGAGGCCCCGCCCCGCGGACGTCAGTCGGACCCCACGCCCGACCGCCTCCAGGAGCGCGACCCCCGTCTCGGCCTCGAAGAGGGCGAGCTGCTGGGACACGGCCGACGGACTCGCACCCACTGCCCGAGCCACGGCGGCCATGGTGCCACGGCGGTCGAGCTCGAAGAGGAGGCGGAGCCGGCGGACCTCGAGCACCCCTAATGATTAGATCTCCTAAAGATTACCCACAAGAAAGAGTCGCTAGACGGAATGAATGAGTGCTCGCAGAGTGCCCCCCATGGTCCTGTTCGCGCGTGGCTCGACCTCCCTCGCCACCAGCTATGTCCTCGCCTCATGTGCCTCGGTTCAGGTGGGCTCCGCCCTCGCGGCTCGTCTCATGACGTCCACGGGCAGCGAGGGGGCGACGGCGCTTCGCCTCGGCCTGGCGGCGCTGGCCTTGCTCGCGCTGACTCGGCCCCGCGTAAGGGGGTGGACCCACGCCCAGTGGACCGCGGCCCTCGCCCTGGGGCTGTGCCTGGCCGGGATGAACGGCAGCTTCTACCTCGCCCTGGCCCGCATTCCGTTGGGCGCTGCGGTCACCCTCGAGTTCTTGGGCCCGCTGACGCTGTCGGCGGTGATGTCGACCCGCCGGCGGGATCTCGGCTGGGTCGTCTGGGCTCTGGGCGGGGTCATCCTCCTCGGCGGGCTTCCGAGCGCCACCGGAGGCGGGTTGGATCCGGTCGGGGTCGCCCTCGCGCTCCTGGCCGGCGTGTTTTGGGCCCTCTACATCCTCGCCGCGTCGCGGGTAGGTGCCACCACGCCAGGGCTGGGCGGCTTGGCCGTGGCTACCGCCGCCGCCGCCGCCGTGGCGCTTCCGTTCGGGCTGCCCGGAGCGAGCGTGCTCCTCACCCACCCCGAGCTCATCGGCCTCGCCATGGGCACGGCCCTGCTCGCCTCGATCATCCCCTACTCACTGGAGCTGGGAGCCATTCGCCGTCTCCCTCCCCGGACCTTTGGAATCCTGATGAGCCTCGAACCAGCGGTGGCCGCGGTCGTGGGGTGGGCGCTCCTCGGGCAAGGGGTCGCTTGGCCCGCCGCGGTGGGCATCGCCATGGTGGTCTCGGCGAGCGCCGGAGCCACCCTCAGCGCGCGACCGGCCCGAACCGAGGCATCGGCCGCGGCCTGAGTCGGGTCTAAACGAACAGGCTCGAAACCGAGTCGCCGTGGTGAATGCGGCGAATGGCTTCGGCGATGAGGGAGGCCACGCTGACGGCCTCGATCTTGGGGGAGGCGCTGGCCTGCTCGCTGAGAGGAATGGTGTTCGTCACCACGACTTTCTCGATGACGCTGGCGTTGATGCGGTCGATGGCCGGCCCCGAAAACACGGGGTGGGTGGCGTAGGCGTAGATCTTCTTAGCGCCGCGGTCCCTCAGCGCGTCGGCGGCCGCGCACAGCGTCCCGCCGGTGTCGATCATGTCGTCGATGATGATCACATCGTGACCGTCGACCTCGCCGATGACCTGCATGACCTTGGCCTCGTTGGCCTTAGGACGGCGCTTATCGATCATGCCGATGTTGGCATTGAGGCGCTTACCAAAGGCGCGGGCCCGCTCCACGCCTCCCGCGTCGGGAGACACGATCACGACCCCCTCTCCGAAGTTCTCTCGCATGTGCTCGAGCAGAACCTTCATCGCGTAGAGATGATCGAAGGGGACGTTGAAGAAGCCCTGGATCTGTCCCGCGTGCATGTCGATCGACAGCACCCGGGTGGCCCCGGCGACGTCGATGAGGTCGGCCACCAGCTTGGCGCTGATCGGCGTCCGGGGGGCCACCTTCCGATCCTGACGCGCGTAGCCGAAGTACGGGATGACGGCCGTGATCTGCTGGGCCGAGGCCCGGCGGAGCGCGTCGATGATCACGAGCAGCTCCATGATGTGCTCGTTGGCTGGGTTACAGGTGGACTGAATCACGAAGACGTCGGAAGCCCGGACGTTCTCGCCAATGGTGACGTTGATTTCGCCGTCCTGGAATCGCCCCACCGTCGCCCGCCCCAGCGGGACGTCGAGCTTGCTCACGACTTCCTGCGCGAGGGTCGAGTTGCTGTTGCCAGAGAAAATCTTCAGTACGTTTCCGACCACCTACGCTCCTGGGGAGGTCGGCCGCCTCCCCTTGCGGCGGCCGTCCGGTTTTTGGGGTGGTAGGATTCGAACCCACGAATACCGGGACCAAAACCCGGTGCCTTACCGCTTGGCGACACCCCAGCGGCGCCCGATAGAAAAGATTCCCGGGCCTGGTGTCAACGTGTAGCTTCGGGCTTCCAGGAACGGCCAGCTTGTGACGCCCTCGCTTTTCCTCCGCCTCTTCGGGGTCATGGTTCTCGCCCTTCTCCCGGGGTGTGTGGACGCCCCGACCGACCCCCGCGCCGCCGCCCGGCTCTTCTTCGACCACCTCGAGCGGGGTGAAGCCGACGCGGTCTGGGGGCTGTTGATTCCCTCGGATCAGACCCGCCTCCGCGCCCACCAGGCCCAACTCGCGGCCGCCGAGGGCCGGGCGCCGTCGGAGGATCCGTCGAGGATTTTAAGGGACTTCGGGATCCGGCAGCTCGGCCGAGTAGACGGGGTCACGGTGGCCTCGCGCCCCGGCGATTCCGTGGAGGTACGGGTCACCCTGAAAGAAGGGGAGAGCGCGACCTTTCGGATGGACAAGCAGCCCACCGGCGTCTGGAAGCTCGGGCTCCTGGATGCCCTGGAGCCCAGCGCCACCAGCACCGAGGCCGGCTGACGTCAGCGGGCTTCAGGACCGCTGGGCGGCTTCGAGGTACTTCATCCGGAGCTCGTAGAGGAGCGTTCCGAGGAGGTTCTCCTCCTCGGGCTCAAGGTTGCCGCGGGTCTTCACCTTGAGCATGGCGAGCATGTCCACGTGATGGGCGGCGAGCTGCAGATCGGCACGGCTCGGGACGGTATCGGGGCTCGGACTCTCGCCGCCGAGATGGGCCACCGCGTTGGCGGCGATGCTCAAAATGAGGTCGCTGAAGCCTACCGGAGCCGCGGGCATCGAAGCCCCGGACCCGGCGGGAGCATCCGGCTTTGTGTCCCCCGACATGGCCCTCTCAGTACCGGGTCACAGGCAGCGGGGGAAGCGGGCCGGCTGCGCTGCCGCCGGTGAGGATCGGGGTGCCGCCGCCGGGGGCGGCTTTGGGCAGCACCGGCAGCTGCTCTTCCTTTTCCAGGAGGCCGTCGTAGTCCACCTCTTCGGCTTCCTCGGAGAGGTCCGGGAGCGCCGCGAGATACTGGTCGTACTGCTCGCGGGAGACGCGGCCCTTGGCGATGTAGCGCTCGACGGTGCGGGTGTCGAGCTTGCGGAGGTCCTCCATGAACGGGCTCGGATAAACAAACCCTATCCCTCCCGTCAAGGCCTCACCCCCGGCGATAGCCGTCCACCAGCTGCAGGTACGCATCGATCGCGAGGTCCTCGACGTCCCGATCCGCCTCGAAGCGTTTTCCGGCCCCGACGAAAAGGGTGTGACCTTCAATGCTCGCGGAGATGTGTAGGGCCACGCGCTCCTGGTCGGCAGCCCCGAGATCCGGTCGCACCCCCGAGATCAACTCGCAAAACACCCCGCGCTCGAACCCGTAGAGTCGGTCCATCACCTCCGCCGCGTAATCCGCGTGATTGGCGAGGGCCCAAAGCTCGGGAAAGAACACCGTCGTCCGTCGGGTGTAGAGGTCCTTGAAGATGAGCCTCAGGACCGCCTCGAGCTCGCCTCGCGGCGACTCGAAAGGGCCCTGACGCACCCGGACGATCTCGTCTCGGTAGCGCCGCCAGACCCGGTCGGTCATCGCGCGCAGCAGGTCCACCTTGCGCCGAAAGTAGTAGTTGAGGTTTCCGACCGAAATGCCGCACTCCTGCGCGATCGCGCGCATCGAGAGGCGGGCATAGCCGTCGCGAAGAAGGATCTCTTCGGTGGCGGCGAGGATGCCGTCGATCCGGTCTTCGCCGGGCTCGGAACCTCGATCGGGCTCGTCGGGGGTGGGGAGGCCGCCTTGGTTTTCGCTCATCTCGGTCTTGTCCCCATAAAAACGCACGTCATCTCACTTTTTGGCCGCCGTCACATTGACACGCGTCCAGTCCTCCCACAGATGGATTAGGACGGTTGTCCTAAGACAGTCGTCCTAGACGACCGTCCTAGCGCTTCGTACAGCGCGGACGGCCATTGAAGGGGATGTTCTATGTCGATAGTCAGCGCCTCATCTAGGCCACGCCCTCCCGGAGGGACCTTACTCACGAGCGCCGCCTGCGTGACAGCGTTCATCCTCTTCTATCTAAATCCAGCCCAAGCCGCGGAGCCACTCAAACCGGAGCCTATCCCCCATGTTCTGAAGCTCCCCGCCACCTATCCCGCGTCCTGGGTCTACGCGCACGACCTCGAGTTCAACGCGCTCCTGGACGGTCGGGTCGCGATTGTCGACGTCGCGGCGGAGACGCGCCCCTACAAGGGTCATATCGGCGCGGGAATGATGGCCGGCTTCCTGAGCGCCAAGACTCGACCCGAGCTCTACTCGGCGGAGACCTTCATGTCTCGCCGAACCTACGGCGAGCGCATCGACGTGCTCACCATCATCGACAAGCGGACGTTGCTCCCCATCGAGGAGATCTTGCTCCCTCCCCGGCGCATGCAGGTGGTCCCTCAGAAGAACGCCTTTCAGATGACCCCCGACGAGAGATGGGCCTTCGTTATGAACTTCACTCCCGCCACCTCGGTCACTCTCGTGGACTTGGTGCAAAGAACCGTGCTCGGAGAGATCCCCACGCCAGGATGTAACTTCATCTTCCCCACCGGCCAGCGAAGCTTCTCATCGTTATGTAGCGACGGCGCCCTCGTCACCCTCAGCCTCGATGCCTCGGGAGCGCTCGCGAAGTCGACGCGCACCGAGCCCTTCATCGATATCGATACAGATCCCATGTTCATAAAGAACGCCCCCTCGGGCGGCGTTCACTACTTTCCGACCTTCAAGGGTCGAATCCAACCCATCGACTTTCGTAGCGAGACTCCGGTGGTGGGGGAGGCTTGGGATCTCGTAGAGGGTGAGGACGCCAAGGCGAGCTGGGCTCCGGGGGGATGGCAAGTCATCGACGCGGACGCCCGCGGGCGTTTGTACATCTTGATGCATGCCGGGGCGAAGGAGGGCAGCCACAAGGGAGGGGGTACCGAAGTCTGGGTTTTCGACCCCGGGGCTCGGAAGCGGCTTCGACGCATCAAGCTCAAGACTCCGGCCCTCTCGGTCGCGGTCACCAAAGGCACGTCCCCGTGGGTGGTGATGACCAACGCCGCCATGGACCTCGACGTCTACGCGGCCGACACCGGCGGCTGGAAGCGAACCGTCCACGTCAACATGGGCGCTCATCCCTTCGTGGTGCACGCCCCATGATCTTCGGCAGCGAGCTCGACCCCGCGGTCATTGCCGCCGCGGCTTGGCTCCTCGCGGTCGTGGTGGGGAGCGCCGGAATCCACAAGCTCCTCCACGTCGATGCCTTTCGAGGGGTGATGCGCGACTACCGCCTCTTCCCGGAGGCGCTGACCGAAACTCTGATCAGGGTCGTTCCTATCTTTGAGGTGACCCTCGCCGGTCTCCTGCTCCTCGCCCAGACGCGAACCCTCGCCGGGACCCTCACGGCGAGCCTCCTTGCTGTGTACGGCTTCGCCATCGGCATCAATCTCGCCCGCGGACGCACCCATATCGACTGCGGGTGCAGCTGGAACGCGGAAGGACAACCGCTCTCGGGGTGGCTCCTGCTCCGAAATGCGGGGCTCGTCGGTCTCGGCCTCCTGAGCACCTCAACCCCCACCCCTCGGGCCCTGGGCCTCGTCGATGCTGCGGTCATCGCCGCCACCACCGTCACCGGGCTGCTCCTATACTTCGCGGCCGAACAGCTCCTCGCCAACCACGCTCGCATCAAGATGACGGAGGCTATCCCATGACCGCTCTTGTCGTGGCCGTGGTTCTTCTTTGGATCCTCGTCCTGATACTTGGAGCTATGGTCCTCGCCCTCGCGCGGCAGGTCGGGGTGCTTCACGAGAGACTCCCGAACTTTGGAGCCTTGGCCTCGAACGACCGCCTCCGCGCCGGCGAGAAGGCGCCCTTGGTGGTCGCCCCCACCCTCAGAAGCGAGAGTCTCACCATCGGCGCCCCCTCTGCCACCGGAAGAGGGACTTTGCTCTTTTTTCTCTCGCCGACCTGCCCGGTCTGTAAAGCTCTCCTTCCGGCGCTGAGGAGCTTGGCGTGGAGAGAGCGGGGCTGGTGCGATCTCGTACTCGCCAGCGACGGCGAGGGACACGAAAGCTTCGTGGCTCAGCACGCTCTCGACAGCTATCCCTACGTCGTCTCTACGGAGCTTGGTCTCCGCTACGGGGTGGGCAAACTCCCCTTCGCTGTCCTCATCGACGAAACCGGCGTCGTGACCGCCTTCGGCTTGGTCAACTCGAGGGAGCAACTCGAAAGCCTCTTTCGAGCCCGCGAGCTCGGCGCTGCCACCCTTCAAGACTACATCGCCCCTCCGCCCGGCCCAGAGGTGGTCGAGCTGGAGACCCGCGCGGAGCCGCAGAGGAGGAACGTGACATGACGACTTTGGATCGCTGGATCGAATCGGCGACGCGGGGCCTCGCCCAGCGCTCGTCTCGGCGGGGATTTTTGGCTCGCCTCGGCGGGCTCGCCGCAGGCAGCGCAACCCTGCCTCTCCTGCCCGTCGCCCGCGCTCAGGCGGGAGAGGCTTCAGAGGGCGTCGAACCCCCTCAGACGACCGGCAACCCCCAGGACCCCGGGGACCCCAGCCAGTGCAGCTACTGGCGCTACTGCGCCATTGATGGCTTCCTGTGTAGCTGCTGCGGAGGCACACAGAACGCGTGCCCACCGGGAACGGAGATGTCCCCCATGACCTGGATCGGTACCTGCCGAAATCCAGCCGACGGACGCGACTATCTTATCTCCTATAACGACTGCTGCGGGAAGACGAGCTGCGGCCGATGTCTCTGCAATCGAAACGAGGGCGACAAGCCCGCGTATCGCCCCGCCAAAAACAACGACCTCAACTGGTGTCTCGGAACCAAGAGCCCGATCTATACGTGCTCGACCGGCGTCATCATCGGAGTCTTGGAGTGATCACCTCCGGGGGATGGATCACCCTGGCCTTCTTGGCGGCGACGACCGGTCAGAACCCACCTGCCTACTCCGCCCCCGCGCCCAATCACGTCCGCTGGATGCTCCATTGTCAAGGCTGCCACGGAGCCCACGGAAGCGGGATGGGTTCCGACGTTCCGGCCTTGGCCGACCAGGTCGCTCGGTTCCTGAGCGTCCCAGGCGGACGCAGCTACCTCATCCGGGTGCCCGGAGTGACTGGCGCTCCCCTTGATGACGAGGCGCTCGCGTCGCTCGTCAATTGGATGTTGTCCACGTTCGACCCAACTCATCTCCCCGAGGGGTTTCGGCCCTATGCGGCGCGGGAGATTCGAGAGGCGAGGGAGAAGCCTCTCGGGCCCGAGGCCCTCGGGCGACGGTCGCAGCTCATGGCCGCGATCGAGCGAAAGCCGCAACGTAGCTCGCGCTGAGGCGCACAACACAGGAGGTTGAGAATGAACCGAAGCCAAATCGGATGGACCGCTGCGGCCTTTGCGCTCGTGCTGGGCATGAATCCAAGCCTAGCCCAAGCTCAGGACCCTTCCTCGGAGGAGACTCCCGAGGGCGGAGACACGCCCGATCCGGACGCCGAGAATACGTCGATCGAGTCCATTACCATCACCGCGCAGAAGAGAGCCCAGCGCTCCCAAGACGTAGCCATCTCCGTGACCGCGGTGTCCGGCGACCAAATATCCGACGGAAACTTCGGAAACGCCCAGGAGATCACTTCCCTCGCGGCCGGCATCAGCACCATCCAGCCGAACGGCGAAGCCAACTACGCGATCGCGATCCGCGGCGTGGCCAACAGTGACTTCACCACCAACGTGGAGAGTCCCGTGGCGATCTACATGGACGAGGTCTACATCTCGCAAATGTCGGGCGCGGGCTTTCAGCTCTTCGACATGGAGCGGGTCGAGTTCCTGCGCGGCCCTCAGGGTACGCTCTTCGGGCGCAACGCCACCGGCGGCTTGGCCCACTTCATCACCCGCAAGCCTTCTGAAGAGCTCGAGGGGTATGTGCGGCTGACCTATGGTCGCTTCGATCAGTTCAAAGCCGAAGCCGCGGTCGGAGGGGCGGTCATTCCCGGACTCCTCTCGGTCCGAGCTTCGGGGGCGGGCCACTGGAACAACGGCTACGTGGTCAACCGTCTCGACCTCGACAACAATCTGAACAACGCGAACGATCAAGCCGGTCGGTTCCAGCTACTCTTCACGCCGCTCGACGACCTCTCGCTGCTCGTGAACGTGCGCGCGGCGACCCAGAACATCCGCACTGGGTTCTTCGAGTACGTCTCGTCCGTGCGTCCCGGTGAGCTCACGCCCGGCGAGCCCAACCCGGTGCTGAACGGGTACGTCGACGTCCCGGGAAATGTCTTCGAAGGGGCCTACAACGACCCGGGATTCAACAAGCTGGACACGCTCGGGGCCACGGCGACGCTGAACTGGAGCTTCGAGAGCATCACGGTGACGTCGATTACGGACTATCAAACCGTCAAGCGCGACTACATCGAGGACTCGGACGCTTCCCCGGAGCCCTTTTTCAACTTCTTCCTCAACACCGACGCCCAACAGTTCTCGCAGGAGCTGCGGGTGGCGGGAAACATGGACTGGCTCAACTGGGTGGCTGGGTTTTACTACCTCGACCTGCAGGTAGGAGACGCCAACGGCTTCGAGTCCGAACCTTTCGGTGACTTCGTATTGGCTCCTGCGGTAGGTTTGGAGCCGACCGCCGACCTGACCGGCTTTGATGTACCCTACACCACCGATACCCAATCTTGGTCGTTCTTTGGTCAGGTCGGCGGTCGGCTCCAAACCTACCGCAGGAGCCAATACGAAGTCACCGAAAGGTTCGGACTCGAAGCC
>JBCBRU010000303.1:0-10204 GCA_039819565.1 Myxococcota bacterium
ACCGACGGGAGGCTTTGGGGGGAACCCTCAGCCCGCCACGAAGGCCCAAATGGGCAGGCTCATGAAGCCCCCCATAACTATCTTTAGGAGCACGCATGACGACTTTGGACTCGCAGGTCCCGGCCGGACCGATCGAAAAGAAGTGGGACGAGCACAAGTTCAACCTTAAGCTCGTCAACCCCGCGAACAAGCGAAAGTACGACATTATCGTCGTGGGCTCCGGCCTCGCCGGCGCTTCGGCGTCGGCTTCGCTCGCCGAGCTCGGCTACAACGTCCACACCTTCTGCTTTCACGACAGCCCCCGCCGTGCCCACTCGATCGCCGCTCAGGGCGGCATCAACGCGGCGAAGAACTATCAGAACGATGGCGACTCGATCTTCCGCCTGTTCTACGACACCGTAAAGGGCGGCGACTACCGAAGCCGGGAGGCCAACGTCTACCGACTCGCCCAGTGCAGCGTCGACATCATCGACCACTCGGTGGCCCTGGGCGTCCCCTTTGCCCGGGAATACGGCGGTGTGCTGGCCAATCGGTCCTTCGGAGGGGCTCAGGTCTCTCGCACCTTCTACGCCCGCGGACAGACCGGACAGCAGCTGCTCCTCGGCGCCTACAGCGCCATGAACCGCCAGGTGGCCGCGGGCAAGGTCAAGCTCTACACGCAGCACGAGATGCTGGACGTGGTGCTGATCGACGGCGAGGCAAAGGGCATCATCTGCCGGAATCTCCGCACCGGTAAGGTCGAGCGCTTCGGCGGGCACGCCGTGGTCCTCGCCACCGGCGGCTACTCCAACGTCTTCTACCTGTCGACGAACGCCATGGGCTGCAACGTCACGGCCACCCACCGCGCGTACAAGCGGGGCGCTCTCTTCGCGAACCCCTGCTACACGCAGATCCATCCGACCTGTATTCCCGTCAGTGGCGAGTACCAGTCGAAGCTCACCCTCATGTCAGAGTCGCTCCGCAACGACGGGCGGGTTTGGGTCCCGAGGAAGGCCGGTGACACCCGTGCTCCCGGACAGATCCCGGACTCGGAGCGGTCCTATTATCTCGAAGAGAAGTACCCCTCCTTCGGAAACCTCGTCCCGCGGGACGTGGCCTCTCGCAACTCCAAGCTTCAAGTCGACGCAGGGCGCGGCATCGGGGGCAAGGAGGCCGTGTATCTCGACTTCCGAGATGCCATCAAACGGGACGGCCGCGACGTTATCGCGGCGAAGTACGGGAACCTCTTCGATATCTATAACGAGATCACCGCGGAGGATGCCTACGAAGTCCCGATGCGTATCTATCCCGCACCGCACTACACGATGGGTGGCTTGTGGGTGGACTACAACCTCATGAGCAACATCCCCGGGCTGTTCGTACTCGGCGAGGCGAACTTCTCGGATCACGGAGCCAACCGGCTCGGCGCTTCCGCGCTCATGCAGGGCCTAGCGGATGGCTACTTCGTCATCCCCTATACGATCGGCGGCTACCTCTCGAAGCACCACGGCGAGAAGCCCGGCGACACCGGCCACGCCGCGTTCGCGGACGCCGAGCGCGAGGTGACCGAACGCCTCGATAAGCTCCTATCCGTGGGGGGCTCCAAGCCCGCCAACGATTTCCACCGCCGCCTCGGCCGCATGATGTGGGACCAGTGCGGCATGGCGCGGAACGCCGAGGGCCTGACCAAGCTGATCAACGACGTGCGTAGCCTCCGTGAGGAGTTCTGGTCCGACGTCAACGTGACCGGCACCCAGGAGACCTACAACCAGGCGCTCGAGCGCGCCGGTCGAGTGGCCGACTTCCTCGAGTTCGCGGAGATGATGGCGGAGGACGCGCTCATGCGGGACGAGTCCTGCGGCGGTCACTTCCGCGAGGAGCATCAGACCGAAGAGGGCGAGGCCCGCCGCGACGACGAGAACTTCGCGTTCGTCGGGGCCTGGGAGTTCACCGGGGTCGGGAACAAGCCCAACCTTCACAAGGAATCGCTTGAGTTCGAGTACGTGAAGCTCACTCAGCGCAGCTACAAGTAAGAGGGAACAGATGAAGTTTACTCTCCGTATCTGGCGGCAGCCGGGACCACAAAACGAAGGTTGGTTCGAGACCCTGGAATCGCCCGAAGTGAACGGCGACTGCTCGTTCCTCGAAATGCTCGATCAGGTGAACGACATCCTCGAGGGCAAGGGCAAGGAGCCCATCGCTTTCGACTCGGATTGCCGCGAGGGCATCTGCGGGACCTGCGGCATGATGATCGACGGCAAGGCCCACGGGCCCAAGGGGGCCGTCGCCACCTGCCAAGTCTACTGCCGCGAGTTCCAGGATGGTGACACCCTCACCCTGGAGCCTTTCCGCGCGCGCGCCTTCCCCATCATCAAGGACCTGGTGGTCGACCGGACGGCTTTCGACAGCATCCAGCACGCTGGCGGCTACATCTCCGTCAACACGGGCTCGGCCCCGGACGGAAATGCCCTCCCCGTCCCGAAGTCGGCCTCGGACGCCGCCATGGACGCGGCCCAGTGCATCGGCTGTGGCGCCTGCGTCGCCACCTGCAAGAACGCCTCGGCCATGCTCTTCACCTCGGCCAAGGTGAGCCATCTCGGGCAGCTGCCTCAAGGCCAGGTCGAGCGCTTCGAGCGTGTACTGAACATGGTCGAGGAGATGGACCGCCTCGGATTCGGCAACTGCACCAACGAAAACGAATGCGAAGCGGCCTGCCCCAAGGAGATCTCGGTGGCGAACATCGCTCGCATGAACCGGGACTACGTGCGGGCCAAGGTCGCGAGCGTCTAAGCCCCGTCGGCCCGCCTCCTCAGCGGGCCCTCGGACCAGCCCTCTCCCTGGGGTCAGTCCTCGTCCGGACCGCCCCCCAGCGCCTCATCGAGCTGTCGCTCGGTCTCCTTTTGCTCCGCCAGAATCGACTCGATGGCGCGGGTGCGGTGCTCCTTCTTCAGCCAGTAGGTATCGAGGACGCCGACCTCGGCGCGCCGGGCGGCGTCATCGAGCTGCGCCACCACGGTATCGAGGGCCGCGCGGGCCGCGGCGTCCACCGGTGAACGCGCCTCGGCGTCGACGCCCGCGGTCTCCGCGAGAAGCGCGTCGATGTCGCGTTCGAGCGCGTCGAGAGCCTCGAAGGCCTGCGCGCGTCGATCGCGACCTTCGCGCTCGAGATCCTGCATGCGCCCCGTCACCCGCTCCCGCAGGGTAGAGAGCTCCCCGCGAAGGTTGTCGATCAGAGCGCGATCGGCCCGATGATCGTGAGCCCCACCGTCCGCGGCCGCATGACCACCCCGGACCTTGAAGGCGGTGTCGCCCGCGTGCCCGGCCAGATGGTCGATCTCGCGGAGGAGCCGCTCGAGGCTCTGGCGCCTGAGCTCGAGGGGATCCAGCTGGGAGGCCTCGAGCTTTTCGCGGGTGTCCCGCACCTCGGCCCGCAGCGCGAGCAGGTCCTCGCCAGTGAGGTTCAGGCCCCGATCCACGCGATAGGCTTGATCGAGAGAGGGCGTCCAAGCGCCCCCAAAAAGGGTTGCGGCGCCGGGGGTCGCGCCCCGACCGTGCTGAACGGCCATGCGCTCCATTCCCGCGAAGAGGGTCTCGGCCGGAGCCTGAATTCGGTCGAAGGACTCCGCCACCAGCTCCCGCTCCGCCACGACGTCCGCGTAGAGGCCCTCGTAGGCTTCGATCGACGCCCCGTAGCGACTGAGGTGAGCCATCAGCGACGACTCGAGAAGGCGAAGCTCGATCCGCCGAACACCGGGGGCACCCTGGCGTTTGACGCACGCAACGTGCTTGAGGGCAGCGCGTTCTCGATCCGACTCGGACTCCAAAAACGCGAGCTCCCAGCAGGCTTCCCTGCGGTGCACGGAGGTTTCGCCGACCGCGAGGTAGGCCTCTCGAGCCTCGTGCACATCGCCTCGGTCGTAGCGAAGACGCGCCGCCGAAAGCGCCGCGAGATCGCGAAGCTCACGCTCGATGGCGGTCTGCGGATGATCTTCGGGCAGATCCGGCAGAGGCCAGTCTTTGATGGCGGCAAACCATCGCTCGGCGTTGGCCAGGTCGCCGTCCTGAACGAACAAGGTGCCGGCCAGGAACGCCGCTCGAGATCCGACCGGGCTTTCCGAGGGAACTTCGGCCAGCAGCTCTCGGGCCTCAGAGGTACGGCCAAGCTCTCGCAGCACGAAGCTGGCCTCGTAACGCGCTCGAGCCGCCTCCTCCGTGCCCTCGGCCTGGGGGCCGCCCCGCTCCATCCAAAGCTGGAGCATCCGGGCTCGATCCTCGCTTTGATGGGTCAACCGGGACAGTCGTAGCCATCGGGCCGCCGCCTCGCACGCCTGCTGGGGCGTCCGTCCGCGGTCCAGCGCCTCACGGGAGAGAGCCAAAGCCCCTGCGACCTCGCCCTCTCGCTCCAGAACCTCTGCGGTGAGCAAGAGCGCGTTGACGTACTCGGGCAGCGCCCGAAACGAAGGATCCGCCAAGCGCCCGAGGAGGATGCGCAGCGCCCGTTCGCTGTGCCCGAGGGCCTGTTCGACCTCGGCTTCGCCCAGCGCCCGGCGCTGCTGCACGGGGGTATTAGGGGCGACCGGCAGCGCCGGACGGCTCTCTACTCCGGCGATCGTGGTTTTGAGCCGCCGGACCTCCTTCTCCACGTCGCTCAGCTCGAGCCCGATGTCGTGCGCCTCGGCGGGCAGGGTCGCCGAGGCGGCGACGATGAACGACAGCGCCCGCGTTACCCGCCGTGGTTTCGGGCCAGGGCCTCGAGAAGTAGAATTCAAGGTCGCGCTCCTTGTCAGAAAACCCGTGGGCAGCGAACAGACTCGCCGGTCGGACAAATTCTCAACCGACGTAAGCACGGTACCGGGAGATTCATACCGAGAAAAGCACGCTCGGGTGCAGCTTTCGTCCCGTCGATGCCAACGCCTGCGCCTCTCGCGTCGCTTCCCCGGTCGCGTTGACGCGGATCCGAGGGCTCGATACGGACAGATGCCCGCGAGGCCCCAAGACGCATGACCGAAAGCATCACCGAGGTGCCCCTCAGCGAAGAGGCTCAGCGCCTCTACATGAATTACGCCCTCAGCGTGATCACCAGTCGGGCGCTCCCCGACGTGCGGGACGGCCTCAAGCCGGTCCAGCGACGCATCCTGTACGTGATGCACAACGCGCTCCGGGTCGGACCCGACGCGAAGCCGGCGAAGTGCGCGCGGATCGTCGGAGAGGTCATCGGGAAGTTTCATCCTCACGGAGACTCCGCGGTCTACGACGCCCTGGTGCGCCTTGCGCAGTCCTGGGTGATGCGCGCCCCCCTCGTCGACGGCCAGGGAAACTTCGGCTCGTTGGATGGAGACCCCCCCGCGGCCTACCGCTACACCGAAGCACGGCTCGGTCGCATCGCCCCTCTCCTCCTCGACGAGCTCGGCCAAAAGACGGTCGACTTTCGGCCCACCTTCGACGGCCAAAACTTCGAGCCGGTGGTCCTCCCGGCGAGGTTTCCGAACCTCCTGGTCAACGGCGCCCAGGGCATCGCGGTGGGCATGGCCACCAGCATTCCTCCCCACAACCTGGCGGAGACGATCGGCGCATGCCGGCTCCTCATCATGGATCCGGACGCCTCCCTCGCCAAGGTGATGGGGAAGCTCAAGGGTCCCGACTTTCCCACCGGCGGCGAGTTGATGAGCACCAAGGCCGAGATCAAACAGGTCTATGCCTCCGGCCATGGCTCGCTCAAACTTCGCGGCACTTGGAAGCTCGAGGAGGACCGCTCGGGCGAGCGCATCGTCATTACCTCCGTTCCCTATGGGGTCGAGAAGAGCACGCTCGTCGAGAAGATCGCCGAAGTCATCGTGGGCCGAAAGCTGCCTGGACTGGTCGACGTACGGGACGAGTCCACGGACGACGTTCGGGTCGTCCTCGAAACCAAGAAGGCCCAAAGCCCCGACCTCGTCATGGCCTACCTGGCCAAGCACACCCCTTTCCAAACCAACATCAGCGTCAATCTGACTTGCCTCGTCCCCTCGGACAACCCCGACGTTCCCGCCCCCTGCCGCCTCGACGTCGTCAGCCTGCTCCGTCACTTCCTAGACTTTCGGCTCGAGGTGGTCACGCGGCGCCTCACGTATCAGCTGGATGAGCTCCAGAAGCGCCTCCACATCCTGGATGGCTTCCTGGCCGTCTTCGACGCTCTCGACGAGATCATCGCTATCATCCGGGGAAGCGAAGGACGTAAGGACGCCGCTGAGAAGATCATCGCCCGCTTCGGCCTCGACGAGGACCAAACCCAAGCCATCCTCGAGCTGCGCCTCTATCGCTTGGCCAAGCTCGAGATCTTGGTCATCGAGAAGGAAGCCACCGACAAGCGGAAGGAGGCCAAACGTATCGCCGCCCTCCTCAAGAGCCCCAAGCGACTCTGGGATCTCGTGGATCGGGAGCTGGAGGAGGTGGTGGAGGTGCATGGGGATCGCCGCCGCACCCGCATCCTCTCCGCCGATGCCGCCGAGGCGGCCTCCGCCGAGTTCTCGGAAGAGGACTTCATCGTCGACGAGGACGCCTTCGTCATCATCACGGAGCAAGGCTGGGTGAAGCGGCAGCAGAACGTAAAGGACCTCGGCACCACCCGCCTCAAGCAGGGCGACCGGGTTCTGGCCTGCTTGGCCGGAAGTACGCGGAGCACCGTCGGCTTCTTCTCGAGCAAGGGCCACTGCTACGTGTGCCGGATTGCCGACGTCCCTCCCTCGACGGGCTATGGAGATCCCATCCAGAAGCTCTTCAACTTCGGAGACGGAGAGCAAGTGGTCGGCGCCGTCAGCTTCGACGCCCGGCAGCTAGGCCTGCCGGAGCAGGAGATGGTCTACGACGATGGGACCCCTTGTCCTCCGTACGGGGTGGCGGTCACCCGGCTCGGCAACGCCCTGCGCTTTCCTCTGTTTGGCCACCGCGAACCCTCGAACAAGAACGGCCGCAAGTTCGCGCGGCTCAACCCCGACGATGGGATCGCTCACGTCTTCATCCAGGGGCTCGACGAGAACACCGGCTTCGACGAGGCGGGATGGCTTATCGCCGCCGCTACCGACGGGCACGCGCTCTCGGTGGGCCTCGACGAACTCGCGGTGCTCTCGGGGCCGGGCAAGGGCACCATCCTCATCAAGCTCGCTCGGGACGTCGAGGTGCTCGCCGCCCGCACCACCTCCTCGACCCGTACCCACCCTCTCGTGGTCTATACCGACAAAGGTCGACGCTACGACCTGTTCGTAGATGCCATTGCCGGTCCACGCGGGGGGCGAGGTAAGGCGGTCGTGAAGCGCACCGGCTTTGCCGAGTACGAGCCGGTGGAGGCCGAAGTTCCGAGTCTCGAAGAGGAAGCCTGATGGCCACCAGCAGTCCGAAGAAGAAGCAGTCGTACGACTCCGCCGATATCAAGGTTCTCGAGGGCCTCGAGCCGGTGCGGGTGCGCCCCGGCATGTACATCGGCGGGACCGACACCCACGGCTACCACCATCTCGTCCGCGAGATCCTCGACAACTCCGTGGACGAGGTGATCAACGGCTTCGCCGAGACCATCACCGTCACGCTCGACTCGGACTACAGAGGCGTCACCATCGAAGACGATGGCCGCGGCATCCCCGTGGCCCGGATGAAGAAGTTCAAAAAGCCTGCGGTCGAGGTGATCCTCACCACCCTCCATGCCGGCGGTAAGTTCGACGACAGCTCCTACGAGGTCTCGGGCGGGCTGCACGGGGTAGGATCCTCCGTCGTCAACGCGCTCTCCGAGGAGATGAACGTCCTCATTCGGCGAGACGGCTACGCGTGGGCCCAAAGCTACGCTCGAGGCAA
Source organism: Myxococcota bacterium (assembly GCA_039819565.1). Lineage (GTDB taxonomy): Bacteria > Myxococcota > Kuafuiibacteriia > Kuafuiibacteriales > Kuafuiibacteriaceae > JAHQVK01. The sequence continues at coordinate 7,801 of JBCBRU010000303.1, forward strand.
AGCCACGACGCCGCTCAAGAAGCGGTCGCCGTCCCGGCAGCACGGCACCTCGGTTCACTTTCGGCCGGACCCCAAGATCTTCGGGGGCAAGCTCAAGCTCGACGCCACCAAGGTCAAAGATCTTCTCGATGCGAAGGCCTACCTCCATCCGGAAGTCACGATTCACTATGAGGATCCCGCGGCGGGGGAGAGCCTCGTGTTTCACCACCCTCAGGGCCTCCACGAATACCTGCCCAAGGTCATCGCAGCGGCGAAGCGGACGCCGACTCACCCCGAGCCCTTCGCCTTCTCGCACCAGGAGTACCCTCGTACCGAGCTGATCCTGACCTGGACGGACGGCACCACCGAGACCCTCCTCAGCTACGCCAACGGGGTTCGCACCGGGGACGGCGGCTCGCACGAGTCAGGACTCAAGCAAGCCATCGTCAAAGCCGTGCGGGCCTATATGAAGGCCAAAAAAAGAAACCCCAAAGGCGTCACCATCACCGCGGAGGACATCCGCGAAGGTATCGTGGCCATCCTCTCGATCTACATCCGGGAGCCGCAGTTTCAGGGCCAGACCAAGGGGCGCCTCAACAACCCCGAAGCTCAGGGTTTGGTCGAGGGCAGCGTCTTCACTGCCCTCGAGCAATGGCTCCTGCAGAACCCCACGTCCGCGGACCATATCGCGGACCGCGTCGAAACCGCGGCGCGAGCCCGTGAAGCCTCCCGAGCCGCAGCCGCGCACGTACAGCGAAAGTCGGCGGTGAGCCACCGACTGAACCTTCCCGGCAAACTCGCCGACTGCGCTAGCACCAACCCCGCGAACTCGGAGCTGTTCATCGTCGAGGGCGACAGCGCCGGAGGAACCGCCAAACAGGGCCGCGATCGAAAGACGCAAGCCATATTGCCGCTCCGAGGTAAGATCGTGAACACGATGCAGGCCAGTCTGTCCAAGGTCTTGGACAATAAGGAGATCGGGAACATCGTGTCTGCGCTCGGGTGTGGCATCGGGCCCAAGCTCGACCTCAGCAAACTACGCTACGATCGCGTGTTTCTGCTCATGGATGCGGACCCGGACGGCCACCACATCGCCACCCTGGTCCTCACCTTCTTCATGAAGCATATGCCAGAGCTGGTGGAGCAGGGGCACGTGTTCCTGGCTCAGCCTCCGCTGTACAAGATCGAAGCGGGGAAAGAGGTGCATTGGGCTCTCGACGACGCGGATAAAGAGCGGATCCTTCGCGGACTCCCCAAGAACGTGAAGCCCAGCATCATGCGCTTCAAGGGGCTCGGCGAGATGAACGCTGAGCAGCTCAAGACCACGACCTTGAGTCCCAAGACGCGTCGAGCGTTGCGAGTTACTTTGGACGAGGACAGCGCCATCGTGATGCAGTCCCTGATGGGTAAGGACCCTCAGCCCAGGTACCAGTTCATCATGGAGAGAGCCGAGGACGCCGACGCTGAGGCCCTCGACTTTTGACCATGGGCCTTCTCGATCCCCAGCCTCCCCCCTACGACCCGCTCGAGTGGCGCATGCTGCCTTTCGCGGAACGGACCCGTCAGGTCTGTCAGGCGTGGGCCACCCAAGGCTACGGAACTCCGCTCGGGGCCTTTTCAGTCTACGGCGTGAAGATTCTCTTCTACGTAGCGGCTTGGGTCTTCTTCTGCGCCTTTCATCCCGACATCCAGGGCTGGTCGGATCTCGGGAGCTGGTGGCTCACCACGCTCGCCTTCCAGAAGGCCATCCTCTGGAGTCTCACTTTCGAAGTCATGGGTTTCGGGTGCGGGAGTGGTCCCCTCACCGGGCGCTACTTCCCGCCCTTCGGAGGCCTCCTTCACTTCCTCCGACCGGGGACGACGAAGATGGCTCGCTGGCCAGAGCTCCCCGTGGTGGGAGGCACCCAGCGGAGCTGGCTCGACGTAGCCGTGTACGCGGCGCTGCTGATCGCGTGCTTTCGCGGCTTGGTGGCCGCGGATCCTACCCCTTCCCACTTTCTCCCGGTGGTCGTGCTCCTCGCTGCCTTCCTGGTTCTGGACCGCACCGTGGCCCTCGCGGCGCGCAGTGAGCACTATCTCGTCACCAGCTTTTGCTTCCTGTTCCCCGGGGACGCTCTCGCGGGGGCGAAGGCGGTTCAGCTCGCCCTGTGGGCGTGGGCGGGGGTCTCGAAACTGAACCATCACTTCCCGACGGTCGTGTGCGTGATGCAGAGCAACTCGCCCTTCACGACGCCGGCTTTTCGCCAGCGGCTCTACCGAGACTATCCCAACGATCTCCGCCCCTCTCCGCTCGCCGAACGACTCGCGCATTTCGGAACCGCGCTGGAACTGTTGGTCCCCTTGTTTTTGGGCCTCGGCGGGGGCGGGCCCCTGACCTGGGTGGGCATGGCGCTGATGCTCCTGCTCCACGGCTTCATCACCAGCA
>JBCBRU010000304.1:0-10157 GCA_039819565.1 Myxococcota bacterium
GAAACGCTGATTGTCCGCTTCGAAGACGAGCCCGGTTCGCAGGTCTCGCTCTGCCGAAGCATAGTCACCCGAGCGCGCCCAGCGACTTCGCTACACCGAAGACAGCGACCGCGAGGCACGAAAAGAGAGAGAGAGCTCAATCGCGAGAACTACGCAGGGCCGCAGCCTATGGACCAAAGCCCAAGCCGCGATTCGCTCGGGTGACTATGCTTCGGCAGAGCGAGACCTGCGAACCGGGCTCGTCTTCGAAGCGGACAATCAGCGTTTCCGCGAGAAGCTCGAGGAGGTGATCGCCCTGATGGAGGGAGCTCCGTGACCGCCCATCCCGCTGCCGCGCGGTTGCGGGCTCGAAGGTCGTGCGGAGACCCGAAGTGCGCACCGTGCCCTCGATCTCGCTACTCCTCGCTTCAGCGAGGCCGGCTCGGACCTTCCCGTCGGCCTAGAATCGCCCGCCCATGAGCCGCTGCACGTCTCCTTGGGTGGCCCCCTTGATCGCCTCGCTCGCCTCCTGCGGAGCGGGCGGATCTCGCCCCCAGTTCGAAGCCTTCGACCTCAGCGCGCGGGTACCGGCTCGGGACTATCCCGGATCGCCCGCGGTCATCCTTCTCGACCGGGGCGAACTACGCTTCGGCTTCGACGCGGAGAGTCATCGAGCGTGGGCTCGCCTTCGCCGGTGGCGTCGAGTCCAGGTGCTCAGGGAGCAAACCCCAGAGCTAAAGCTGGTAGAGGTTCCCGAAGACCCTTCGACACTGATCCGAGGCCTTCGGGTGAGAGTGATCCGCGCCGACGGTGTTCACCGTACAATGGCAGGCGCGACCCGCGCCGTGAGCCGTTCCGGACAGCCCGTGCTGCGGATGACGCTTCCAGAGCTGAGCGCCGGGGCCGTCATTGAGACCATTTACGATACTTGGTTCGAAGATCCTCGCTTTCTACCCCCGTGGCGTTTCGACAGCGTATGGCCCACCGAGCGCTCCGAGTATGCCGCCGTGGTCCCCATCGGGATCGAGGTCGACCTGCGTTTCAGTCGAGACGGCGCTTTCGTTGACGCCCCGCCCGACCGATTCGAAACCAAAGAGGGTGTTCGTTTCGCGTGGTCGCTGTCTGAACTCCCGCCGCGCTGGCCCGAGCCAGAGACGCCGGCGCCGGACTCGCTCGCGCCGCGCGCGCACGTCCACTTCATCCGTGCCCGAGGAGAGGGTATCCGTCAGGACGGATTCGAGACCTGGGATGACGTCGGGGGCTGGCTTCTTGGCCGAGCGCCCGGCTGGGAGACCCTGGACGATGCGACTCGTGCGGAGGCTATCCGAGTCGCTGGGGAAGGCTCTGACCTCGACAAGGCGCTCTCGCTCTTCAACGTCGTCGCGACCCGGTTAGAGCCGGAAACCGACATCGCCCCTCCGGCCTGGCGCGCGCCCGTTCCCCATCCCGCATCCGTGCTGAAAAGTGGGCGCGCCAACCCGACCAGCCGCGGTCTTCTTCTAGCGAGTCTACTTCGCGGAATTGGTGTCTCCTCCCAGCTCGTTCTCTACGCAAACCGGGGTGAGGACATCCTCCTTCCAGACCTCCCTGCAGCTCGGAGTTTGGACGGCCTCGCCGTGACTCTCCCTGGTCCGTCGGGGCCGGTGTTTCTGGATCCCTCTCACCTCACGGCCGATGCGCGCGTGCCCCCTCCTCATCTCCAGGGCGGTCGCGCCGTCGTGCTCGATGAAAATGGCGCTCGCACGATACACGTCCCCATTTCGGCGCCGTCCGCGAGCCGTACCGAAATTGAGTACGCTTTACTCCTTACGTCCGGAGGCGACCTGTCCGGCCAACTGACCGGACGCTTCACGGGGGCGGAGGGAGGCCTTCTCCGCGCGAAACTGAAAGACAGCCCGCCGGAGCACTACGCCGAGGCCTTGGCGGACTTCCTTCAGTCCCGAGCAAGTCCTCTCCGTCTCTCTTCCGTCCAGTTTAACGGACTCAAGACCTTGGCCGCGCCTCTCGAGGTTCGCGCGACCCTCGAGCTCCCCGCTTGGCTCGGCGTCGAGGCCGGAACCATCTACATCCCGTTGAGTCGGCTGCTCGGGGCCCCTCCGACCGTGCCCTCGCAGGTCCGGCGCTCCCCACGGGCGCTCGGCGCCCCGAGGGAGACGGAGGCCACCGTGCGCTTTCGCCTTCCCTCGGGTTGGAAGATGACGCTTCTTCCCACCCCTCAAAGCGCGAGCGGTCCCGGGTTCGAGGCTCGACTCGGGGCTGCAGAAGTCGACGGCGGATTCGAGATTTCGTTTCGATATCGGCAGAGCGGCCTCGAGGTGCCGCAGCGAGCCCACGCCGACTATCGAGACTTCCAGCTAGACTGGCAGGCGCTAGCGGAACGTACCGTGGGACTCTCGCCTGCTTCTGAAGAAGATCTGGCGTATTAGCGGCTCCGAGACCGCAGGCTCTGCGAGGTCGAACTCATCGGCACCGTCGAGCCTCGACGCGTCCCCTCTCCTTCGGGAAGCTCACGCTCGTGACCGCGCCCGACCCCGCCTTGTTGAATAGACTGCACGGCGTACCGCTGGCCGTTTGGGGCCACGCCGTGCTCGACCGCTACCTGTACGGCGTCACGGACCGCATCTCCCGCGAGGCCCCCGTGCTCATCGTGAAGGAGGAGTCCGAGGCGTGCTTTCTCGGTGGAGCGGGCAACACCGCCGCCAATCTCGTCGGCCTTGGGGCCCAAGCCTATCTCGTCAGCCCCGTCGGCCGTGATCCCGAGTCCGACCGATTGGCCCGTCTTTGTGCCGACACCGGGATCCCAGACACCGGTCTAATTCGGAGTGCGCTCGCGTCGACCACCACCAAGACACGCATCCTCGCCGGCGGGCTTCATACTACCCGTCAACAGATGTTGCGAATAGATCGAGAGTCTGAGGCGCCGCTCGAGAGGGCCGCGCTTCGCGCCTTTGAGAGGGCCGCGCTGGACACACTCGATCACGTGCGGGGCGTGATCGTGTCTGACTACGGCGCCGGGACCCTGACGCCACTTCTTCGGACGCTCGGGCAGGAAGCCCAGTCGAGGGGCTTGCCTGTCGTGGTCGATAGTCGGCGGGGGATCCTCGAGTTCTCGGGCATGACCGCCGTCACCCCAAACGCACCGGAGGCCGAAGCCGCCCTCGGTCGGCGCCTTCGCTCGACGGACGACGCCGTGAGCGCCGCCTGCGAGCTGCGGGAGCGCCTCGAGCTCGAGTCGGCCCTCCTCACTCGCGGGCGGGAGGGGATGGTGCTGGCCACGGCCGGCAAGCCCCCGCTCGTGGTCCCGGCGGAGGGGGGCGATGCGGTGGACGTCACAGGGGCCGGGGACACGGTGGTGGCGACGTTCTCCACCGGCTTGGCGGCCGGCTTGGGCCCACGAGACTCGGCCCTCCTCGCGAACCAGGCCGCATCCATCGTGGTCCAGAAAACGGGCACCGCTCCTATCGCTGACGCAGAGCTTAGGGCGTTGCTCACGGAGCCGAATCAGTGAGGCCCTCCCCCTCTTCGATATCAAAGCTCCGCCCGCTGGAGGAGGTCGCCGCCCAACTGCCGGCCCTCCCTCGAGCCCGCAACGTCGTCCTCGCCAACGGCGTCTTTGACCTTTTCCATGTGGGCCACCTCCGCTACCTGGAGGCGGCGGCGCGCGAGGCGAGCATCCTCGTCGCGGCCGTGAACAGCGATGCTTCGACCCGCGCGTATAAGGGACCGAAGCGACCGGTCATTCCGCAGCAGGAGCGGGCCGAGATCTTGTGCAGCCTAACCTGCGTGGATCACGTGCTGATCTTCGACGCACCGGATGTCTCGGGGATCCTGCAGGCGCTGAAACCCGAGGTTCACGCCAAGGGCACCGACTACACCCCAGAGACCGTGCCGGAACGCGACATCGTCCGCGCTTACGGCGGTCGTGTGGCGATCTGCGGGGACCCCAAGGACCATTCAAGCACCGCCCTCATCAACCATCTCGACGGTTAGCCCGAGCGCGGCCAAGCTCGCCCAGTGGCGGTGAGCGACGACCTTCCCCATGTTCAGGTCACGAGCCGGGAGGAGTGGCGAGCTTGGCTCCAAGCCCACCACCATGTTTCGGGGTCCATTTGGCTCGTGACCTACAAGAAATCCGTGAGGCCCGACCGCCACGTGACCTACGACGATGTCGTCGAGGAGGCCCTCTGTTTTGGATGGGTCGACGGACTGATTCGCAAGCTCGACCACGAACGCTCGAAGCTCCTCCTTTCTCCTCGGAAGAAGTGCTCCACGTGGTCTCGAGCGAACAAGCTCCGGATCGCACGGCTGGAAGCGTCGGGTGACCTCGCTCCCGCGGGCGTAGCCGCCGTCGAGCGAGCACGCCACGACGGAACTTGGACGATCCTCGACGACATCGAGGACCTCGTAGAGCCACCGGACCTCAAGACCGCGCTCGACGCTCAACCTAAGGCACGACAGGCGTGGGACGCTTTTCCGAGCTCCCCGAAAAAGGCGATGCTGTGGTGGGTCAAAAGCGCGAAACGGAACGACACCCGCATCGCGCGCATCGCGAAAGTCGTGGCCGACGCAGCAGAGGGCAAGAGAGCCAAGCCGTGAAGCTGCTCTTGCCTCCTAACCTTGCGCGCGCCATGGTCCGGCGCCATGCCTCCGCACCTGAGCATTCGTGAGATCGGAGCGCGCCTGGATGAGCTCGAAGGCGCAGCCGTCACCCTCAAGGGCTGGCTCTACAATCGGCGGTCCTCGGGGAAACTCCACTTCCTTCAGATTCGAGACGGCTCCGCAACGCTGCAGTGTGTGCTCCCCAAGAAGGCGGTCGACGAAGAGCAGTTCAAGGCCGCGGGCAAGTTGCCCCAGGAGAGCAGCCTGGTCATCGAGGGTACCGTGAAGCGCGACGAACGGAGCCCTCTTGGATTTGAGCTCTCCGTGACGGGCTTCGAGGTCGTAAATGAGGCCGAAGAGTACCCCATCAGCAAGAAGGCTCACGGTGTCGCCTTCCTGATGGACAAGCGCCACCTGTGGCTTCGCTCCACCCGGCAGCACACCATCGTGCGCATTCGCCACACCATCATCAAGGCGGTCCGTGACTACTTCGATGGCCATGGCTTCACCCTGGTGGACGCCCCGGTCTTCACCGAGAACGCGAGCGAGGGGACGAGCACCCTGTTCCCGGTCGAGTACTTTGATCAGCAGGCCTTCCTGACTCAGTCAGGACAACTCTACATGGAGGCCGCAGCGCTGGCCCACGGCAAGGTCTACTGCTTCGGCCCCACCTTCCGAGCCGAGAAGTCGAAGACCCGTCGGCATTTGACGGAGTTCTGGATGGTCGAGCCGGAGGTCGCGTATATGGACCTCGAAGGAGATATGGACCTCGCCGAGGACTTCCTGTGCTTCATCGTTGAACGAGTGCTGGACAAGCATCGCGCCGATCTGGAGACGCTCGGACGCAACGTCGCAGCTCTCGAGAGCGTCAAGAAGCCCTTCCCGCGCCTCACCCACGCCGAAGCCGTGGCAAAGATCAACGCGGCCATCGATGAGGGCACCGCCGACGGAAGACCCGCCGGGGCGGAGAGCGAAAAGAACGACGAGTCCGAGGAGGAAGCGCAGGAGACCCTTCGAACCTCGGAGCATCGCGCTGACCCGAACGACGACTTCGGAGCCGAGCATGAGACGATTCTGAGCCGCATGTACGACCGCCCAGTGCTCGTGCATCGCTATCCCTACGCGGTCAAAGCCTTCTACATGAAGCGAGACCCTGAGGACGCGAGTCGGGCTCTCTGCGTCGACGTGCTGGCTCCGGAGGGCTATGGGGAGATCGTGGGAGGGGGACAGCGCGAAGACGACCTCGATGTCCTCCTTAGCCGTATCGACGACCACGGCCTGCCTCGTTCTGCTTTCGAGTGGTTTACAGACCTCCGACGGTACGGAAGCGTTCCCCACGCCGGCTTCGGCTTGGGCATCGAGCGCACGGTGGCTTGGATCTGCGGCCTTCACCACGTTCGCGAGACGATCCCCTTCCCAAGGATGATGGAGCGCCTATCGCCCTAGCGGTACTATCGCGAACGTGCACGCTCCTGGAGACTTTGGGCCCTATACACTCCTCGAGCCGATTGGGCTCAGCGGAGCCCAGGGCGGACGCTGGATGGCGCGGGCCAAAACGTCGGCCGGCCCTCCCAACACGCTGGTCCTGCTTCAGATTCGCATGAGTTCAGGTGGCGTCGCGGTCCGAGCCCCCGGACCGGCCGTCCCGGGTTTATTGGACGAAGGACACGTTGAGGATCACGTCTACAGGGCCTTTCCTCTCCCCCTCGGGTGGACTTTTGGCCAGGCCGTTCATGACCGACGCGAAGCCGGAAGCGAGCTCAGCCCCGAAGCGGCCATCGTCCTGATGGCTGGGGCCGCAAGAGCCGTGCACAGCCTCCACGAAGCCGGCCTTCTCCATCTCGAACTGAGCCCTGACCTCATCTTCATCCTCGAGGACGGACAGGTACAGCTGGCCGACCCCGGCCGCGCGCTTCCTCGTGGCGCCACAGACAAATTTGGGGGACGCCCGGGATACGCCGCCCCGGAACTGGTTCGCCGCGAGCCGCTGGATGCCCGCACGGACGTGTATGGATTGGGCCTGGTCCTATGGGAGCTCCTGACCTTGGAGCCCGTGTTCCCGCGGGTCTCCCTCCCGAAGCTGATACGAGCGCAGGAGCGTCCTCACGTGCCCCCGCCTTCGAAGGTTCGCCCCGGCCTCCCCCCTGCTCTCGACATCGCCTGCCTCAGGGCACTCGATCCGACTCCGACGGGACGCTTCAGCACCGCGGATGTGCTTGCGGACGCTCTGTCGGATCTCCTGGGGCCGGGGGGCGGCACGTCGGAGGTCGGAGGGCTGGTCCGGGCGCTCGAGCAGAGACCGAGTGGAAACGCGAGCCTCGCCCCTTATCCGGAGGTCCTGGCGGCCTTTGAAGAGCGTCGTTCTCATGGTTTCGCCGAGCGTTCCCCGTCGGCCCCGGTTCGCCCTTCGCCGTCGTCCGAATCCCCTGAAGAAGACGCTCCTCGGCGCTCCCGAGGCGGCCTATTTAGGTGGGGAGTGGCGACGGCGGCGGCTCTTCTCGTCGGGGCGTCGGTGGGCCTTTGGCTTCTTCGACAGCCCGCAGATCGGCTGCACGTCGATCGGTTCGGCCCGGGCGCGCCCCCGCCCGCGCTCGAGCCCACCGTCCCGAACTCCCCGGAGCCTCGAAATCCGACCATGGTGCTCAAGAACGTTCTCCAGCGGGGCCGAAGCCTGGCCCGAGAGAGTGAGCGACCTGAGACACGACGAGCGGCCGAGCAACTGGCCAACGCCGCGCTGATCGAGCTGACCGCGGGTTCGGCGCGCCCCGAGGTCGCACACCGCCTCCTCGCCGAGCTCCAAACGTTGCTCGATGCGCCGAAGGCCGCTGCCCCCTAGCGCGTCGGACGCGGACGTCTCGACTCGGGGCGCGTCTCCTCGCCTTCGACTTCGTTCGGTCAAGACGAAGCGGGGAGCGTCGAACCGTCCGGTGTGGTCGCTACCATTCTTTTCGCCACTTCCGGCGGCGTCGTAGTGGGCTGGGTGGCCCGAACCCTCTTCGCTGAGCCCCAGGGACCGCAGCGTGAGCGACATTTAATCGACGCCTACGGGCAGGGATGGAGAGCCTGCGAAGCCTATTTGAGTCGCAGGGGCGACGCCGAAACGACGCCGCTCAAGCCTGCAGAGGAGACCTGAGAGCCACCTGAGCTGAGAGTTGGAGGAATGAGGGCGGAGGGAATCGAACCCACAACCTATGGATTAAGAGTCCATTGCTCTGCCAATTGAGCTACGCCCCCGGAGGGTGGTTTGGTTCTCCAACTCAAGGTGACTGACGGGAATCGAACCCGCGACCTACGGAGTCACAGTCCGTCGCTCTAACCAACTGAGCTACAGTCACCAGTGCCCCGACGGGAGGGTGCTTCTAGCGCCTCGCCTCGGCGAGGTCCACCCCTTCTTTGGCGCTCAGGGATTTTTCTCCCCCCTCGTCCCCCGAACGGACGAAGGAGCGAGGCCGCCACCTCGACAGGCCTGCTACCATCTCGAAATGGATTTGGTCACGAGCCTCGCGGGTCAGCTAGGCATGGGTGAAGTGCAGGCCAAGGGCCTTGCCGGCGGACTCCTCGGTATCGTCAAGGCCGGCGTCGAACAGCAAATGGGGAGCGAGGCCGCGGCCAAGCTCGAAGCTTCCGTTCCCGAGATGAAGAGCTGGCAGGACGAGGGCGACACACCCGAAGGACAGCCGGGCGTGCATGAGCTTCTTGGCGGTCTCGCGGGAGGCAACCTGGGAGAGCTCGGAGACCTCGGTTCCGTTCTAGGAAATCTTGGAGGGCTGGGAGGCATGCTCGGAGGCGCAGCCCAGACCGCGGGCCTCGCAGGAGCAGTGGGGGGCCTGGTCGAGCAGTTCGGTCTCGATGGTCACAAGGCGACCATGGCTGGGGGCATCGTCGCTCAGTTCCTCGAAAGCCGGCTCGACCCTGACATGCTTGGCCAGCTGCGACCGATTCTTGCCCTTCTCTCCGGTGCAACCTCCGGGGGCGGGGATGGGGGTGGTCTCGGAGGGATGCTCGGCGGCCTCCTCGGTTGATTGCCGACCTCCGCCAAACGCGCTAAGCCGCGCGCCATGACCCGTACCACCCTGGCTGTTTCGCTCGTGGTCGCCGCTGCCGGCTGCTCCAAGACCCCTTCGACGACGACGCCGGCTCCGGCAGAGCCCGCCCCTACCGCAGCTGCGCCGGCCTCCGCCCCGGCTTCGGCCCCGATGGCTACGATGCCGGCAGCGCCCGCCCGAGGCGACGACACGGATCGTAAGTCCAAGAACGGCGTCCTCGAAGCGACGGTGTCCGGCGTACCGGTGCGCGTTCAGTACGGACGCCCCCACGTCAACGGTCGCACCGTCTTCGGCGAGCTCATCCCTTACGGCGAGGTGTGGCGCACGGGCGCTGACGAAGCCACCACGCTCTCCCTGGCCAAGGACGCCACCGTCGCAGGTGAGCCCGTGGCCGCAGGCACCTACGCGCTGTTTACCATCCCCGGAAAGGATGGTTGGAAGATCGTCCTCAACACGGTCGCTCAGCAGTGGGGAGCCTATAAGATCGACCGAAGCAAGGACGTCGTGGTGGCCGATGTCGCGGCCACGGCCCATGATGCCACCGAAGTCATGACTTTCACCGGCGGCGACTCCGGACTCGTCCTCACCTGGGCCGACACGGCCGTGACTATCCCGATCTCGGCTCGCTGAACCCGAAGGTCGCGCCAGGGAGGGTTCGAACCCCCGACCGTCGGCTTAGAAGGCCGCTGCTCTATCCACCTGAGCTACTGGCGCAAGAGGGAGGATGCCGAGGGCCAGTTCTTCACACCTCAAGGTGTTGGCTTCGGGGCGAAAGGATTCGAACCTTCGACCCCCTGCTCCCAAAGCAGGTGCGCTAGCCAGACTGCGCCACACCCCGCCATGAGCCGGCCCTCGGCGGAGGGATGCTGCGTGAAACCGGCCGCGGGCTCAAGTACAAATCTCCACCTCCCTCGTTCAGGGGAAGAGTTGCTCCAAGTGCGGCCGGATCTGACGTAGAGCATGACCGCGATGTGAGCGAGCATTTTTCTCGTCTTGAGTGAGAAGCGCCATGGACCGCCACTGGCCCCGATCCTCGACTCTAAAGATCGGATCGTAGCCGAACCCGCCCTCGCCTTCGGGCTCCGCGCCGATGCGCCCCTCGCAAGTTCCCCGAATCACCACCGGCGTCGCTCCTGGAATCACGAGCGCCATGGCGCACACGAACCGCGCCCTTCGGTCTTCGACACCCGTCATCTCATCGAGGACCTTTCGCCAACGATCGGCGTCCGTCCCTTCGACATACCGTGCCGATCGGACCCCGGGACGCCCGCCGAGGGCATCAACCTCGAGTCCACTGTCATCCGCAATCACGGGGAGACCCAAAGCCTCGGAAGCGAAACGAGCCTTTTCAACGGCGATGACCTCGAAGGACTCGCCGACTTCTTCGGGCATCTCGAGGGGCCGCTCCGCCAAGGTCTCGAGCGCAACCTCGGGAAGAAGGGCTCGCACCTCGCGCGCCTTACCGGGGTTGGTGGCGGCGCAGAGACGAGCTTTGGAGAGCGCCGGATGAACCGGACGCTGTTTCTGGCCACC
>JBCBRU010000305.1:0-10128 GCA_039819565.1 Myxococcota bacterium
ACGCTCCCGGGCTTCCACCTCGTCGTGCACGTCGAGATGCTGCCCGATCATGCGGAGGATATTGCCGGCCTCGTCGCGCTCCGTAGCCACTCCGGTGCTTCGTATCCATCGATAGGACTGGTCCCGGCAGCGCAGACGAAAATGCACGTCGAGTGTGGCCACCTCTCCCCGCGCCAGCCGCCGCAGAGTATCCTCGACCGACGGCTGGTCTTCGGGGTGTACCCGCTCGAAGAAATAGGTCTCAGGTATGGCGTTGTTCGGGGCAGGCTCGCCGATCATCTCGTGATAGGCCGCGTTGGTCAGGACTTGCCCCGTCTTCAGCGACCAGTCCCAGAGTCCGGACTGAGCAGCCATCTGGGCCATCTCGAGCCGGAATGAAACCTCTTTGAGGTGGTCGATATCGATGTTGACCCCGAGGATGCACAGGGAACCATCTCCGGCGTAGCCCTCGAAAGCCTCCCCGACACTCCGAACCCACGCCCAAGAGCCGTCACTTCTCCGGAGTCGGTGCTCGCTCACCTTGGGCTCTCCACCCTCCCAGGTGGAGGCTTCCCACATCGCGATGAACCCACCAAAGTCTTCGGGATGGAGGAGAGACTGCCAGGCTTCGAGGGTCATCGGAAACGCCCCCGGCTCGTACCCCAGCATGGTGAAGAAGGTATCACTGAGGAAGACTTCTCCGGTCGCGACGTCAACATCCCACAGCCCGAGGTTGGCGGCTCGCATGGCCACCGCGAGTCGATTCTCCACCGTGCGCTGGGCGTGGACGTCCTGCAGTGAGCCGGAGACGGCCCGGTCTTCGGAGGAGCTTCGGCAGCGAAGCCGGAACCATCGGTAGCCCTCAGAGAGCTCTTCGATACGAAGGTCGAGCTCGACCGCCTCCGTACCCGCAGCGAGATCGAAGATAGACGCCACGCCTTCGCGGTCCTCCGGGTGAACGCGTTCCAGCCAGGCGCTCCGAGGCACCTCTACGCCGGATCGACTCACGCCTTGAAAGCCCAAGAGGCCAGCTAAGCGTCCCGAGATCCAGATACAGTCGGTTCCTTCCTGGTACTCCCAAACCCCCTCCAGGGATCCCTCCACGGCGCGCTCGAAGCGGCTCTGAAGCTGCTCGACAGCCTGAGATGCGGCCAGCCGCTCCGTCTCGGCCCGGACCTGCTCAGTGATGTCCCGCTCGGTGATGACGATGACCTCGAGAGCTCCTGCCTCATTGACAAGCGGGCTTGCGTGGACGTCCAGCCACAAGGGAGCTCCCGGGCGGGCCGCCACGGGGATCCTCCGCTTGAAGACTTCAAGGCGACAGGCATGATCGACCAGGTCCTGGCAGGTGGCGGGATCCACGCGCTCCGGCCGGAAGAGCCACGACCGCTCGCCAGGCTCGTCAGCTCCGCAGTGGGTCTCCCGGAGCTGTCGAGCCGCCAAGTTCTCGAACTTCACCTCTCCGTCGAGCCCCACGATCACCGTCGGGTCCTGAGTCTGATTGACGGCGGCGGCCAGGCGCCGATTGCGGCTCGCCACGTCTTCGAAGCGAGACTCCGCTCGCTTTCGAGAGGTGATGTCGAATCTCAGGGACAGGTATCGTTCGACGACCCCGTCGGATCCGAGTTGGGGGATGTTCGTCGAGTCGACCCAGTAGAGCGAGCCGTCTTTGGCGCGATTACATACCTCGGCCCGCCAGGTCTGTCCGGCCGCGATGGTCTTCCACATGTTCGCCCAGAAGGTCCGGTCGTGGTGGCCCGAGTTGAGCATCCGATGGTCCTGACCAAGGAGCTCGCCTCGCTCGTAGCCCGAGATGCGGCAAAAGCCATCGCTGACGTAAACGATGCGGCCCCGGCGATCCGCGATCGAGATGAGAGCCTGCTGGTCGAGAGCCTGGAGGAGCTCTAGGGCCCCGTCGGGAAAGGCCCCGACCAGTCCCGCGGCCCGGTTGGTCTCAGGCTCTGCGGAGGTCCCCACCGCGTCGTCCATCGGGCCGCCGAAGCACGAACCGTAGTCCTGAGGTGGAAACCGGGCCGAAAGCCCCAGCGATCGTTTCCGTACGAGACGTCTCAGAGGGGTCGAAACGCGGGTCGCTCTCGAACTCGGGACGGATCGAAGGCTTGCCCCTCAAAAAGGAGTGGATAGTAGAACCGCCGAAGCGCAGCGTGGAACTCGCGCACCGAGCGCTCATAGGCCATGGCCGCGTCGAGGTCCGTCCCGGCCAAGCGCTGTAGAGTTCGCTCGACGGAGAGCGACGGGGACAACCAAGAGAGTCGGCCCAAGCGTACGTCGCGGGCCCGGCGCCCCTCCCGCCGTCTCGTCGAGAGGGACGATGCTGCTTGGTCGCCCACCTGCTGAAAAGCGTAGTACCACTTCCACTCGAAGGGTCGATCGATCGATGTATGGTCGCTCCACTCGGGGTGGGTTGCGACGAAGGCCGACATGGTCGCCTCCTTGGGGAGATCCCAGGCTCCGTTGACCGACTCCCGCTGCGCCATGAGGATCTCGCCTCCCTCGGGCAAGGGCGTGGTCGCCTCGACCCCCGCGCGCAGAAGGGCAGGAGCGATCACGGCGAGGGCGAGCCACAGGCCGACGAGGATGGTCAGGCTCACCGCGCTGGTTCGGCTCCTGCGGCCCACCCCATCGCAGACCACGCCCCAAAACAGCAGGTGGACCACGACCGCCCCGCTGGCCCCGGCGACGAGCGCCGTGGAACTTCTTTCCCAGAGAGCTCCGAGCCATAGCGGCGTCAGAAGACAGACGGCGAGCGCTCCCAAGCGAACCGCGGCCCGGATCAACCACAAGCTCTGCGGATGGGAACTCATGGATTCCAGAAGCTCGAAGCGCCCCGCCTCACGCTCTTCCGTCCGCAGAGCGTGGAGCAGGAGGATCACGAGCAGCGGCAGAATCGTCGACGCCACGAAGGCGAAGTCGAAGCGCCCCACCAGAGCGAAGGCTGGATTGCCGACATCAGACTCATAGATTTGACCCTCGAGGGCGAGCATCCGTACGCGATGCTTCCACGGTAGGGTCCCGCGGCTTCCGAGGGCTGCGAAGGCGAAGCTCGAGGGCTCCGAATAGGTGAGGTGGAGAGAGTAGTAAGCGAGGCCGCCCCAGTCTTTTTGCCCCTGGCTCACCGTCTCTCGGTCCTCCGCATCTGCCTGCCGGAGACGCTCGAGCTGCTGTCGCTGCGATCGGACCTCGAGCAGCCCCGCTCCTACCGCAGACGCGCTCAGCAGACCGGCCACGATCAGCCATGACCGAACCGCGGAGTCGCGGCCCATGAGCCTCGACTCCCGACTCCAGGGGCTCACCAGGTCCACCTTTGAATCCCCCATCGGAAGAAGGCGAGCAGCACCAGGAGCCACACCGAGAGCATCAGGACCGGCATCATCGCCGCAAACAGCCGAGGCTCCACGCCCCCTCTGGAGAAGCGGAATTCTCCGAGCAGCGCCCAGTGGTCGGCGCTGACTCGAGTGCGCCGCTCGGCGCCGGGGTCCCCGCTGCGACGAACATCGTCCTGGTAGCGCAGTTCCTTGGCGTGGATACGATTCAAGCCCTGGACGAACGCAAAGCGGAAGCTCTCGGCCTCGCGAAGAAAGCGGTGGTGGGTACCGAGGTCCGTCCCCGCCAGCACCCGGGAGGCTGCCCCCAACGCGACGGTGGGAGACAGCCAGCCGAAATGAGCCAGAGCTCGGGCCTGGTCCGCCTCGCGCTCCATCCTCAGATCGGCGAAGCGATTCATGACATCGGTGAGCGCGGCTTCTCCTCGCTCGGCCACCACGCCACGAATGTTAATGGGCAGCTCTTCCACCTTATCCACGCCATACTTGGCGAGGAGGCTCCGACGAAGCTCGACGAAGGCCGGATCGTTCGGGTTGTGGCTATCGCCGGCCTTACGAGCCTCCTCCTGCATCCGGAAGTCCCACTCCAGCTTCCCCACCGTAGGGGAGCCGATCTGGCTCACCGCGACGGCGAGACGCGGCACCACTAACCCCCAGGTCAACCATACCCCCATCAGCAGCGCCAAAGCCTCTCCGCGTCGTCGGCTGGCGAAGGAGGTGCCCAGAATGAGGACGTTCCAAAGCACGAAGTACAGGGCGTAGACCCCGAGCACCGCGCCGCCCACCCACGCCGACGCTCCGCCCGCGACGACCGCGTAGGACACGACGATCGCAGCGGGGACCAGGAGGGCGACGGCAAGAGCGAGGAGCGCTAGGAACTTACCGATCCAGAGGACCCCGACCGAGACCCCAAGAGCAAGCAGAGTGGGCAGGGTGCGCGTCTCGCGCTCGCGGAGCAGCACACCGTGGCCGAGGGCAATAAGGAGGAGGGGGACGAAGAGCTGGTAGGTACGGGCGAGGGTAAGCCGTCCAAAGCCCCCCGCGCCGGCGCTGTCCGCGGCGTCCGCGAAGGTGGCCGAGTTCTGACGGTGGCCCTCGAGAAAGAGAGCCTCGCCGGTCCAGGCGTCCACGCCGGGATCGAATAAAGCGAGCGGGGTCGGCGCGCGGAAAGCGTAGTGACCGTAGTGGACCATGCGGTGGGGGTGACGATCGGGCTGAGCAAGAAAACGCTCCTCAGCGTGGTGCTGTTGCTCGAGACGACGATGGGACTCGGCCCCCATCCGGTCCGCAGTCATCCATGCGGTGCCCACCAGGAGCAGGACGAACACCGCCAGACCTGCCACCGCCAGCTGGGAACGGTACCAAAGCCGCCACTCCTCGAGAGCGATGCGGTAGACGCTGGAGACCGGGATTTTGAACATCACCGCAGCTCCGCAAAGGTCGAGTGCACGGCTTCGGTGTCGATCTGCCCGCTCTCGGACCGAGCGAAGGTACCCACGATGGCGCCATCGTGGAGAAGCGCGAGACGGTCTGCAACCTGGCATGCGCCATAGACATCGTGGGTGACCATCAATATCGCGCGGCCGCGGTCCGCAAGACTGCGCACCAGCCCGTTGAGCTCATCGATGGCGATCGGGTCGAGCCCCGACGTGGGCTCGTCCAGAAGTAGGATCGGCGTGTTGCGAACCAGGGCCAAAGCGATCGCCACCTTTTGGCGCATTCCTTTGGAATAGGTCTCGAGGGGTCGCGGCCGAGCGTCGGGAGCGAGCCCCACCACGTCAAGCACCTCATCGGCAGCCCTCGCGTCGAGGGGCTCCCCCGCCAGCTGAGCGAGATAGTCGAGGTTCTCGAACGCAGAGAGATGAGGGTAGAGCGTAGCCGCCTCCGGGAGGTAGGCCATCGCCCGCCGTGTCTCGGCGCCGTGCAGGGTCACGTCCCGTCCCTGCACCACCACCCGACCGCCTGAGGGCTCCAGAAAACCCAAGAAGGTCAGGAGGGTCGTCGACTTCCCCGCTCCGTTGCCTCCGAGCAGGGCGAAGACCTCACCCTCTCGAACTTGAAAAGAAACCTGTTCGAGAATGGGGCGACCGGACCGAGCGACCGAGAGCTCATCGGCTTCGAGAGCGATGGTTTCCAAGGACAGTCCTTTCAGAAGATCCGTGTATAGGAGACGGTGGCGTTTACGCCAGCTCCAGGCGAGTGAATCGTGAACGTTCCGTCGTCCGAGAAGTCGAAGACGTACTCGTAAAAGTCGTCGAAGACGTTATTCACCTGAACCTGAATGCGACGGAGAGCTCGGGGCTGCGGGAGGCGCCGGGGACCGCGTAGAGCGAGGCTCCGAACGGGCTCTGGAATCTCCGCCCGTAGTTGGCGAACACCGAGAGGCCGTTGATGACGCGAACCAGGAGGTTGGCCTTCGGAGTCCCCCAGCGAGAGGTCCGCGCCCCTCGGAGCGGCATGCTCCTCATCATGCTCGGGACTCCGCCGGTGCGCACCGGAGAGACCATCGCGGTCATCGCTCACGTGGGCGGAGAAGCTTGGTAGGCGGGACGGATCCTCTCGTCGATGAGCGCCCGGCGCTCGGCATAGGGGAGAAAGCTTCCCAAGACCCCGTCGACGGCGAGGCGCTCGAAGTCGGCGAGGCCGAGGCCGTAGTGATCGCGAGCGATCTGCCACTCCTGGCTCAGAGTGGTGGCGCTCATGAGCGTGTTGTCGGTATTCAAGGTACAGCGAAATCCTGCTTGAAAGTATTTTTGGAAGGGGTGCGCGGCGAAGGACTCGACGGCTGCGGTGTGCACGTTGGAGGAGAGACACATCTCGAGCAGGATGCGGTGGTCCCGAACGTAATCGGCAAGGGTCCCCTCCGAAGGACTCCCTTCCTCGAGGTCTTCATAGAGTCGCGTCCCGTGACCGATGCGATGGGCGCCGCAGTACTGAAGCGCCTGCCAGATAGATGAAAGACCGAAGCCCTCGCCCGCATGAATGGTGATGTTGAAGTTCGCTCGGCGGAGGTATTGGAAAGCCTCGAGGTGCTTCTTCGGCGGATGGCCGGCCTCATCCCCGGCCAGGTCGAAGCCCACCACGCCGCGCTCTCGGAAGCGCACCGCCAAGGCGGCCATCTCGAGCGAGCTCTTCGGCTCCAAGTTACGCAGCCCACAGATGAGCATGCGCACCACGCACCTGCGACCGTCATCGGATCCCTCTCGCAACCCATCGAAAACGGCGTCCATCACCTCGTCCAGGCTCAGACCTCGCTCGGTGTGCAGAAACGGAGCAAAGCGCAGCTCGGCGTAGACGACGCCGTCCGCGATGAGGTCCTCCACCCGCTCCCGCGCCACCCGGCGCAGCGCCGCCTCCGTCTGCATGACTCCGCAGGTGACCCAGAAGCCCTCGAGATAGAGGGGGAGGCTGCCCCGACGAGCCCCTCGATGAAACCAATCCCCTAGCTCCTCGGGATCTCGAGTAGGGAGCTCGAAGTCCGCTGCGTCCGCCAGCTCGACGATCGTCGCGGGTCGTAGGCCCCCGTCGAGGTGATCGTGAAGAAGCGTCTTCGGCAGCTTACAGATCGTCGCGTCGTCGAGCATGGGCCCCTCATAGTCCGGGCTGCTCGGATTGACATCTCTGACCGACCGGAAGGAGATGTTCGACGCGATGACGGAGCGCGCGCTGACCAAGTCGGACTACGTGCCTCGAGACGTGAGCCTCGCGGAGCCGCTCCTCGCCTCGATCGACGGGACGGTCGAGGCGTGGTCGGACGCCGGTGTTCTTCTCCTCGACGCGGACGGAGCGCGGACGCTCGTTCCGGCCGCAGGCCGGGTAGACGCTCCCATCGAAGTCGGCGCCCAGGTCGAGACCGGACAGGTCCTTGGCTACCTGGTCTCCTCGGAGGGCCCGGCGGCCTTGCCCGCCCGCACCTCTTGGTTCGCGCCGACCACGAGCTCCGTGGATTGGCTCATGCCCTGGGAGCTGTTCATCGTGGGAGCGAACGTCCTCTTCCCATCCCGCTTCGGCTGGATGGTGGCCGCCTCCGCCGCTCTTTCCCTGGGCCACCGGGTCCTCACGGCGGCGCGGCTGCGGCGGCGCGAACGAGCTCGGCCGCCGAAGCTCCCCGCGTCATCCCCGAGCCGCGGGGGGCGGCTTCCCGCCGCGCCCGACGCTCTCGAGCGATGCGTTCGAGACGCCCCGCTCGACGCCTCTGCGCTTCAACCCCTCGCTCGTCACGTGAACCCTGTGGTGGCGCGAGCGGCCGCCGAACGTTTGGCCGCGGGGGGAGACACGGCGCCCCTCTGGGACCTGACTCATCGAGGTGAGCCTTCGATCCGGGCCGGAGCCTATCGCTCTTTGGAGTGGTTGGGCGGACCCGATGATCTCGAGCGGCTCGTCGTTCTCCGGCGCACCCGAGTCCTCGACAACCGGCCCAGCTATCTGCGCATGCCCGAGGACCGGGTGGGATACGACGCCAAACGCGCCGAACGTAGCCTGACCCGACGCTTTCCCGATCGAGTACAGGGAGCGAAGTCAGAGGCGCAAGCTGTCCTTCTCAGGCAGCGCGTGGAGGCTGCCACCCGCCGGCGTCAAGGGCTACCCGCCGCCGACCACTCGGTGGGATCTCCGTGGGACGAGGACTGGCAGGCTGCGAGATACGGACTGGATCTCGGCGTGGCCCTCCCGATCGGGGCCCTTGTTCTCGTTTGCTTTCTCAATTCGGGATTCCCCATCATGGAGGCCACCTTTGGGGGACTCATCCTCGGTGTTCTCTGCGTGCCTTTCGCCATGGCCGTCGGACTGGGAAGACATCTCTTTGACCGCTGGCGAGCCCACGCCGACGAGCAGCTGCTCCTCAGGTCGGGCGTCGAGGACCGTCAACCGGGCCAGCTGGGATTGGCCGCGAAGGTCGAGGAAGACGGAACCCTCGGTATCATCCCGGCCGACCGCGGCGACCCCCTTTGAGACATCGCGAGGATTCGCTAGCGTCCCGGCCATGTCGGGCCACCCGATGGTCTTCTTCGGCCTCCTCGCTTTCGTGTTCGTGGTGGGCGGCGCCATCCTCGCCGTGGACCGCTGGGTGGTGCAGCCGAATCGCCCCGTCGTGGACGTCGAGGGAGAGCTGGAGACCTACGGTTTCGCCTCGGTCCCCGAGAAAGAGCGCCTCGAGGAGGCGCGCCGGCTCCTCGAGGATGTCCCCGGTTTCCTCGAAGCGAAGTCCCCTGCGGTCCAGCGCATGGTTCGGCGCTCGGAGCCGGCCGGGACCGTGTGGGCCTTCGAGCTGATCCTCGACGGAGAGCTCGAGGTGAGCTCCGGAGAGGTTCGCCGTCGACATTCCGCGAAGGTCGAGTTGCTGCAGCCGGTCATCGTCGTGGAGCGCGCGGAGGTCGACCAGGGCCCCTGGTTGATCGTCCCGGGCTCGCACGTACCCAAGGCCGTTCGCGGCGACCTTCCTGCCCTCACCCTTGCGGTCGATGGGCTCAGCGCCGCCGGCTCCGACGTGCCCGGTCTCCGTTCCGCCGAGACGCTTGCCCGTCTCAAGGCGTGGCCCGACGTCCTCTTTGCGGGAGCTGGAGATCGGGTCGTGTTCTTTTGGCCTCCGCCCCGCGCGACCTGGATGTATTGGGCCAAACGCTCACGCGGGGACGCGGCCGTACCCTCGCTCGCCACCTCTGGGTTCGAATGGGATCTGCAGCGCGCCGTCGACATCGCCAACCTTATTCATCCCACGGCCCCCGAGCTGGCCCGGGTGGTCACCATAGACGTGCCCCCGCCCAAGATTCCGCGCCGCTCCCCGAATCTCACCAAAGGCTTCAAGGCTCAGCAGAAGAAGCTCGATGAGGAGCTCGAACGCATCCGTATCGAAGGCGAACGCGCTCGAGAGGCGATTCGAGCGCGGGCCGCTGCGGACCGCGAGGCCGCGCTCGAGAGGCTGAAGCGAAGCCGCGACCGATAGGGCCGACGCGCCCTTACCGGTCCGCTCGCCGCGTGCGCGATGGGCCATTCACCTTGACCCGCCCCGGCACGGACTCGATGCCCCGGGGAGCATGATGGACGAGGACGCGCCCGAGCCCGGGGCCCCGACGGCGCGTACGACGCTCGTCATCGCCGCGCTCGGAGTCTTCGCGGTGTTCTTGGACACCACGGTGCTGTTCGTCGCGTTCCCCCGGATCGTGGCCTCGTTCCCGGGCACCCAAGCCACCGAGCTCAGCTGGGTGCTGAACGCCTACACCATCGTGTACGCGGCGCTGCTCGTGCCGGCCGGGAAGCTCTCGGATCGATGGGGTCACAAACGCACCTTCCTGGCCGGCTCCATCGCGTTCACCGCAACCTCCGCCCTTTGCGGACTGGCCCCCAACGCCTGGACGCTGATCGCCTTCCGGGCCCTTCAGGCGGTGGGAGGAGCGCTCTTGATCCCGGCCTCCCTCGCGCTCGTGATTCGCGCCACCCCGCCGCGGGACCTCCCCGTTTCGGTGGCGGTGTGGGGCGCGCTCGGGGCCGTGTCCGGGGCTATCGGACCGACGTTGGGGGCGGGCATCATCGCCGCCCTAGGCTGGCGCGGCGTCTTCTTCTTGAACGTGCCGGTCGGCATCGCCACCTGGGTTCTCGGCCGCCGCACCCTGCGGGAGTCCGCCAACCCTGAGACCCCCGCGCCGGCGTTGTCCGGGGTGGCGCTCGTAGCCGTCGGCGCGGCGGTGGCCTCCCTGGGCTTCGTTCAGAGCGAAGCCTGGGGCTGGTCAGATCCGCGCACCGTCGGCAGCCTCACCCTCGGGGCCGCGCTGCTCGTGGTCTTCTCCTTTCTCCAGCGGACGTCCTCGGC
>JBCBRU010000306.1:0-10087 GCA_039819565.1 Myxococcota bacterium
GAGCAAGGTTGCTCTCGAGGACTTGTCCCTCACCGTCTCCGCGGGAGAGCGAGCCATTCTCCTCGGCCCCAACGGGGCGGGAAAGAGCACGCTGTTTGGGCTCCTTACCCAGCTTCTCGTCCTTGCGAAGGGACGTATCGAGTTGGGAGGCCACGCGTGGGGGACCGCGGCGGCGCGCGCCCGTCTCGGGGTCGTGTTTCAGCAACCCACTTTGGATCTCGATCTCACGGTAGGACAAAACCTCCGGTATCACGGCGCCCTGCACGGGCTCTCGTCGGCGGAGGTGGCCCATCGCGTACGGGACACGCTGCCGGCCTTGGAGCTCGAGCATCGCGTCACGGAAAAGGTGAGACTGCTCAACGGTGGGCATCGCCGACGGGTCGAAATCGTGCGCGCGCTGCTCCATCGTCCGCAGCTCCTCCTCCTCGACGAGCCCACCGTAGGTCTCGACCTTGCGAGCCGGCGCGCTCTCATTGACCATGTCACCCATCTCATCGCGAACGAGGGGCTGGCCGTTCTCTGGGCCACTCATCTCATCGACGAGGTACAGCCCGAGGATCGGGTGCTCGTGCTCCACCACGGACGTCTGCGGTGTGAGGGGACGCCCGAAGAGATCGTCTCTGCCACCGGAGCTGCCGATCTCGAAGAAGCCTTTGTTGCTCTCACTCCCCGGCCGGGAGGTCCACGATGAAACTTGCTCACGGCGCGCGCGCGGCCGCAGCCATCACCCACCGTGAGGTCCTTCGCTTCGTTCAGCAGAGGGAGCGCTTCGTGGCCGCTTTGGTGCGGCCCTTGGTCTGGCTGCTCGTCTTCGCCTCCGGACTCCGCACGGTGCTCGACTCCGGCGGAGACTATCGCAGCTACATCCTTCCCGGACTTTGCGGGATGGTACAGCTTTTCCACGGAATGCAGAGCAGCCTGTCGATGGTCTACGACCGAGAGATGGGAAGTATGCGGATCCTCCTCACCAGCCCGCTTCCTCGGGGGTTTCTTTTGATGGCGCGGCTCTTCGCGAGCTGCGTGGTGTCGATTGGGCAAGTGTACATTTTCCTGGCTGCGGCGACCGTATTTGGGGTGCCGGTTTCAGCGGAGGGGGCGCTCAGACTTCTGCCCGCCTTGATTCTCGGTGGCTTGCTCACGGGAGCCCTCGGCATGCTGCTGGCCGCGAGAATTCGGCAGCTCGAGAACTTCGCCGGAGTGATGAACTTCGTCATCTTCCCGATGTTCTTTCTCTCGCCCGCTCTTTACCCATTGGCCCGTTTCGCGGCCGACGCCCCGATTGTTCATGGGCTCGCCTGGTTGAACCCCTTTACTCATGCAGTAGAGCTGAACCGCGCGGCGCTGTACGGAGATGGCGGGGGGTTGTCTCTTCCCATCGTGCTCCTCAGCACCGGAGGGATCGCCTGGGCGGCTATCCAAGCCTACGACCCCGCTCGCGGCATGGCCCCGCGACGGCGCTAGTATCCCGGCGTAAATTGTGAGGCGCCCCGCTGGTGATGGATCTCGCCGCGTGGTCGTTCGGCGAAAAGGAAGCCTACCGAGGTAGGCGACGATGAGCGTCGCGAAGCAACGGCCGAGCGAGCACGCGGCGAGGGGGGCGGCCGAGGGGTATCAGAACTCGAGCCGGGCGCATCTAGGGCCGTGCACTAAGCCTTCGCGATGGGAAGGCTCGAGTAGCGCCGGGGCGTAAACTCTCCGAGCTCCGGGGCGGCTTCGTCGACCGTCAACTGGACCATGTCATTGTGGTGAGGCGACTTTTCGCAGGCTGGGTCCGTGACGTCGGCGTCGCCGGTCACGGCTAGAGCCTGGCATCGGCAGCCCCCCCAGTCGATCTCCCGTCGATCGCAGCTTACGCAGGGCTCGGGCATCCACGCGGTGCCTCGGAAGCGGCGAAAGGCCGGACTGTCGCTCCAGATCTCGGCCAAAGGGCGGTCGCGAGCGTTCTCGAAGACCAGGTCCGGGATGGAGCTCGCAGCATGGCACGGCTGAACCGTGCCGTCCGGCATGACATTGAGCACCCGCTGCCCCCAGCCTCCCATGCAGGCTTTGGGGCGGCGTGCGTAGTAGTCCGGGACGACATAGTCTATGACGATGCGGCCGGCGAGGCGAGCTCGGGCTGCCTCGACCACCTTCGTCACGTGGTCGAGCTGCGCGCGCGTGGGGAGCAGACGGCCCCGATTGTGAAGCCCCCAACCGTAGTACTGGACGTTGGCGATCTCGACCCTTTGGGCCCCGAGCTCCAAAGCGAAAGCGATCATGTCCTCCGCCTGGTCCATGTTGCCACGATGCATCACCGCGTTGACGGTGAGAGGGATATCGAGGGCCTTAACCCAGCTTGCGGCTTCGATCTTGCGGAGGTGTCCCCCCGCGAAGCCGCCTACGCGGTCCGCCAGTTCCGGCTCAACCGCTTGAAAGCTGATCTGCACGTGTTGGAGTCCTGACTCGACGAGTCGCTGGAGACGTGGCCGAGTGAGCGTGACCGCGGCGGTGATGAGGTTCGTATAGAGTCCTCGCTCTTCGGCGCGGGCGACCAAGGTCTCTAGGTCGTCGCGAGCGGTCGGCTCGCCTCCCGTCAGGTGCGCCTGCAGCACGCCGAGGTCGGCGGCTTGGTCGAGCACTGAGAGCCAGTCCTCGGTAGAGAGCTCGGCGCTCTTCTTGGTGAGCTCGAGGGGGTTGGAGCAATAGGGGCAGGATAGTGGACAGCGGTGGGTGAGCTCACAAATGACGGCCATGGGCGCCGGCGGCTTCATGCGATGATGACTCCCTTGTCGGCGAAGCCTTGGAGAAGCTCGACGACGTCCTTCGAGATCACTTCGCGTGGCGCCTGGTAGCGAGCGGCCAAGGCGGTCACGATGTCTCCTACGGAAGTTTCGCCGTCGCAGGCTTCGACGATGACCTTGGAGATATCGTCCAGCACGAACATTCGCTCGGGGGCCATGATGGCCCACTGATCGCGAGCTTGGTCGTGCCGTAGCCGCATTCCGCGAGCCAAGCGGGGGACGATGTCCTCGGTAACCCTGAGAGGCGTCATGTCAGTCTGCCTCCGGACAAAAGGCCCCTGGCGGTACGAGTCCGGGACTCACATAGGCATGATGAAGGGCGTCCAACTGAGCCCACAGTACGTTGCACTTGAAGGTCAAAGCCCCCACCACGAGATCCTGTGTCTCGACGGTGGTGGCGTGCTCGAGAACGTACTGAAGCCCGAAGTGCACATCTCGAGAGGCTTGGCTCAGACGGCGGCGGAAGTAGGCGAGGGTGCGATCATTCGCGAAGCCGTAGTGCTCCAAAAGCCCGGCGATTCGCTCTCGATGGATCGCCGGCGCGAACAGCTCGGTAAGGGAGGAGCCGATGGCCTCGAGGAGGGTCTGCTCTCTAACGAAGCGCACGTAGGCCTCGACGGCGAACTGGGTGGCGGGCAGGGCGCCCTGCTTGGAGCGAACATAGGCCGTGTCGAGGCCTACGCCCTCGGCGAGCACCAACCACCGCTCGATACCTCCCTCGTCGTCCTTTGCTCCGTCGTGATCGATGATTCGCCGCCGCCACTCGCGGCGCAGCTCGTGGTCGTCGATACGCGAGAGGAGGGCTGCGTCTTTTCGCGGAATTGCGCTCTGATAGCAGTAGCGATTCAGCACCCAGGCCTGCACTTGTCCGCGACTGAGCTTCCCTCCGTGAAGGAGCTGATGAAAGACGTGCTTGTCGTGGTACCGCTCCGCGCCCACCTCGTGCAGGCGAGCTTCGAAGTCAGAAGGGCTCAGAGGTTGGGTCATACGAGGAGCTCCATCCCGTCGTGGGCGATCTCCCAGCCCGCGCTCTCGGCCCGGGCGCGCTCCTGGGAGCGGGGAAACAGGACCGGATTAGTATTGTTGATGTGCACGTAGACCTTTCGGGCCACCCCGAGATTGGAGAAAGCCTCCATCGAGCCTCCAGGCCCGGACATGAACATGTGACCCATGCGTGTGCCCGTCTTTTGGCCGGCCCGTGCGCGGGCCATCTCGTCGTCGAACCACACCGTCCCGTCGAAGAGCACCAGCTGGGCCCCCCGAAGTCTATCCTGGAGCGGCGCCGGCATCGCTGCGCAACCAGGAATGTGAAAGAAGGCCTTACCGCTTGAGGGCTCCGCGACATGGAGACCAATCGTGTCCTCCTCGACGGTGCCAAAGTTCCCCGAGCCTTCGTCTTCGAGGTAAAGGGCGACCTTCCCTGGCACTGCGAATGGGGTCACGACCAGCCCCGAGTCGGTGCCGTCGGGGGCCACGAGGGGGAAGGGATCGTCCAGCTCCATCTCCAAACGCGTCACGTACTCGGGCTTGAGGACATCGAAGATACGGTTTCGGGACAGCGTGTCGAGGATCCGGGGCGTAGCCCAAAGGTTCAACGGAGAGGACTCACGCGTAGTAAGGAGGCCTGCGATATGATCGACATCGGCGTTGGTCAGAATGACGCCCCCGATCGGCGAGTGTCTGACCCCGCGCCGTGGATGCAGGGCGCTTTGTTCGGTCACCTGTTGCCGAAGGTCGGGAGACGCGTTCAGCAGAAACCATGTATCCCCGTCGCTGCTGACAGCGATGGAAGACTGCGTGCGGGGCGAGACCTCTCCGGTACGCGCGGCTTGGCAGATGGGACAATGGCAATTCCACTGAGGGACGCCGCCGCCGGCCGCGGACCCGAGGACGAGAATTCGAATCATGGGGACGAACAAATAAAAACGCCCCCCGACAAGCCGTTGGCGCTCAGCGGGGGGCGGTCACGAGGGATGGGTAATCAGAGCTCAGCGCAGACGTAGCAGCCGATCTCGGCGCCCAGGCTGATCTCGGTGACAACGGGCTTGTTCCAGGCCATGGCGTCCTCCTATCACGCACCCGGGGTCACCGGGCGGGCCTTGCGTGGCGCGTCGGGAGGGCCCCGGAAGCGGCGCACGCGCATTAAAGTGCACGGGCAGCGCGCTGCCCGACACGAGAATGACGAAGGCGCACTCCCGACGCAAGAGCGGCGCTCGCGCCGGCCTTCGCCTCCCTACGTTGGGGGCGGCCCTACCGCGAACTGCAGTTTACGGGGGCGGTCGCAGGCGTGATCCGTGCAGACCTGGTAGTGGAAAACCCCGCGGGCTTCACCTGGGCCCTTGCTCGTGGCGCGGATCTTGAGTCGGGCTTCCGCCGAGCCCTCCACGACGACCGACTCCCCGAGCGCGGTCTTCTTGCGCTTGCCCTCGGGGTAAACGGCCTCGCCATCAGACGTCCAATCCGTGTGCACGTCGAGCTCGAGGCGAATCGGTCGCCCCGTGGTCTCCCCCGTGGTGTACACGTGAAAGCCGGGGCGGAGCTGAAGGTCGACAACCACCCATCCGGCGTCGAATCGAGGCGTAGCGGTCAGGGCTCCTTCGAAAGAGGGCGCTTCGACGGCGGTCGACGTTGGTGGAGAAGTTGAGGGAGGCTCGGACGTACAGCCGAGCAGACCCACAACGAGGACGACGGGGAGCGTGCTCTTTCTCGTCATAGTTTCTCGACCTTCCAGACCGCGTCGCAGAACCATCCCTTAGGGTCATGGAACTTTCTTTCGGTCACGAAGTGGGCCGACTCGGCCAGAGCGTCAATGTCCGACTCGAGATACTTGTAGGAGTACTCAGTGAAAATGGGCTCCCACGGCGCGAAGTGAAAGGCGTGGGCCACCGCGTCGATGCGCACGGTTTGAGCCTCGAGGCTTACGAGGTAACTCTCCATGGCGCCCGTAAACACGTTGTAGGTGCCGTAATGCCGCCATTTATCGAGATCGAAGTCCGCCCCAAGCTCCCGATTGATGCGCTCGAGTAGGTTCAGGTTGAAGCGCGCGGTCACGCCCGCGCGGTCGTTGTAGGCCCTGAGAAGAGCTTCGATGTCCTTCTTGAGGTCGAAGCCAACGAGAGCGCGGTCATTGGGATTGAGCGCGTTCCAGAGCCGACGCAGAAAGGCTCGAGCGCGGGGCTTGTCGAAGTTTCCGATGTTGGAGCCCAGGAAGAGAACGAAGTTCATGCGCTCGGTCTGTCGCGCGAGCCAGGACAACCCTTCGAAGTAGTCGCTCACGATGCCCTCGATCACGAGGTTCGGGAGCTGGGCCCCTAGGATCGAGAGGGCCTCCTTCATGGCGCCTTCGGAGATATCAATAGGGACGTAGCGAACGTCGGCGCCGCGCTCCAGGAGCCACTCCAGAAGTGCCGCTGTCTTATGCCCGTCGCCAGCACCGAGATCTACGATGTTGAGCGGATGCTCGGCAACCGGACCGAGGATGTCAGCGGCCGAGGAACGAAGGATGTCTCGCTCGATGCGCGTAGGATAGTACTCGTCCAGGGTGCAGATCTGCTGGAAGAGTCGACTTCCGGTGTCGTCGTAGAAGTATTTGGAGCCGAGGCGCTTGGGGCTCTCGGAAAGACCCACCAATATTTCCTCCGCAAACAGTCTTGCGTCCTCGTCCTCGTCGGTGGGGATGCGGTCGAGGATAGTGTAACTTTGCTCGGCTTTGGTCATGCGGTCTCCGCGAGTCGGATGCCCGTGAACACCCATCTCTTGTCGGGGTAGAAGAAGTTCCGATAGGTCAAGCGCACGTGGTCTCGAGGCGTGGCGGCGGAGCCCCCCCTGAGGACATACTGGGCGTTCATGAATTTGCCGTTGTACTCGCCTACGGCGCCCTCAGGGGCGACGAAGCCGGGATAAGGCCGGTACGCGCTTGCGGTGTGCTCCCAGACCTCTCCGAGCAGGTGATTAAACTCACCGTGGGCTCCGGTCGCCCGACCCTCGGGATGAAGGGCCCCGTCCTCGAGGAAGGTGCCGTCGCGCGCAGGCTGAGCTCGAGCCGCCGCGTGCTCCCACTCGAACTCGGTAGGTAGCCGCGCCCCTCTCCATCGGGCGAAGGCGTCTGCCTCGAAGGTGCTGACGTGGGTCACGGGGGCGTGAAGAGGCAGAGCGCGGCGCCCGCCGAGGGTGCGCTCGATCCAGCCGCCGCCGTCCTGTCGTTCCCAATACAGGGGCGCCTCCCAGCCCTGAGCCTGCACCTCGTACCAGCCGTCGGACAGCCACAGCTCGGGCCGCCGGTAGCCGCCGTCCTCGACGAAGGCGACATACTCGCGGTTCGTCACCAGCGATCGCGCCAACCTATAGTCCTCTAAGAACGTTCGGTGTCGGGGGCCTTCGTTGTCGAAGGCGAAACCGCTTCCACCGTGTCCCACCTCCACCAGGCCGCCTTGGACGTCCACGAAGCCCTCCGGTGGCGACGCATCCGGCGCGGCTGGACACGCCACGATCGGGGTGTCCATCGGGTTGAGGAGGAGGGCGCTCTTCAGATCCACGACGAGCAGCTCCTGGTGCTGCTGCTCGTGATGAAGCCCGAGCTCGATGAGCTCGAGACCTCGGGCCTCGAATCGGCCGGATGCCATACGCTCGAGGATCTCGGCGTCGACGCGCTCCCGCCACGCCCTCACCTCGGCCACAGTGGGTCGCGACAAGGTCCCCCGATGGGCTCGTGGGAACTGGGGACCTACGCCTTGGTAGTAGCTGTTAAAGAGGTAGGCGTAGGCAGGATCCGGAGCGGTGGCTCCGTCGAGGATGAAGGTGTCGAAAAACCAAGTCGTATGCGCCAGATGCCACTTTGGTGGGCTCGCATCGGGCATCGCTTGGACGACGTGGTCTTCGGTGGTTAAGGGTGCGCAAAGGGCTTCGGTGGCCCCCCTCACGCGGCGATACGCCTCCGCGAGAACCGCGGGGTCGTCCTTCGGCCGGGCCATGCTCACGTGCTACCGGGCCTGCCGACAACGTTCAAGGAAAGGTGCGGAGCCTTCTGTCCAGCTCATGCAAAGGGCAGAGCGATGAGGCCCCGTGGTCGGTCAGGCAGGGGTGGTCAGTCGGGGCGGGTGTCGGTAAACACTCGCCTTCGTGCCTAGCTCCTTCCTTCGTTTTGCCCTTCCTCTAGCGTTCTTCGCCTGTGCGACCGCCGGCGCGCGGGATTTCGAGCTCGGTCGAAGTCTCCGCGAGAGCGGGGACCTCGAGGGGGCACACGCTGCTTTTGTGAGAGCCAGCGACGCTGACCCGGAGGATGCCGCCGCGGCGGCGGCGCGACGGGAGACGGGCGCGGTGTTGGCGGCCCGGCTCGCAGAGGAGGCCACGGCCCAAGCTCAGTCCGGCGAGCACCGCGCGGCCGCCCAAACCTGGCGCAAGGCCTCGGAGTTCGCCCCGCAGGAGTCGAGGTATGCGGCTCGGGCCGACCTCGCGGCCGGTCGAGCGGACAACCTCGAGCCGGATGCCTGGGCGTCCAGGGCCACGGACCTCGAGGCTGCCCATCCGGGGAGCGCCGAGGTCAAAGCAGCTGCGTCGGCGGCCCGCCGCGACGCCTACGCCTACCACCTCGTTCTCGGTCGGGAGGCTTTGGCTCGGCCGGCGGGGAGCGAGGCTCTACGTCACTTCGACGCCGCGAGGGCCCTCGACCCGACGACCCCGGGTCTAAGCCTCGACGAGTATGACGAAGCCCAGGCCCGCGCTCTGGCTGAGGACGCCGAAGCGAAGGCTGCGGCCGGGGACGCGGTGGGTGCCTACGAAGCGTACCGGGCGGCGTATGCGAAGAAGCCACTTCCGGACGTAGCGAGGGCCATGAAGACGGTCAAGAAGCGGGCGGCCGTCACCCTTCGAAAGCTCGAGAAGGCGAGGGGACTGGCTGAACGGCGTCGCTACCGGGCTGCCCTCAACCTCTACGACCAGCTTCTGCGGTCGGACTCGGCCCCATCCTCAGTCGTCGATGAGGCGGCTGCGGTGCGGGAAGATCTCGTGCGCAGCGAAGCCGATGGCGCCCTCCGCGCCGCGAAGCGCGGGGACGTGGATCGCGCGGCCCGAACGCTCTCGGGAGTTGTTCCCCACGTCGATCTCACGTCCGATGGGCAAAACCAGCTGCGGGCGGCCATCGGACAGGTCCAGGGGGGGCAGCCGGCCAGCGCGCTGCGGACGTCCCGGGGCCTCGGTCTTCCGGAGACCTCCCCCGTCATGGGGGCCTTAAGAGGTCTGGCGGTCGCCGAAGCTCGAACTCAGGTGAGCTCAGCCCGTCGACTGAGCCGGCGAAACAAAGCCAAGGCTCTGGCCGCGCTCTCCGAGCTCTCGCCGTTCGAAGACGACATTCCAGAGATCCAAAGCCTACGGCGCAGCCTTCGCAGCGATGCGCGCGAGGATCTTCTGCGGGAGGCTCTGGCCGCCGCCCGGAAAGGCGATGACCTCGAGACCGCTGGGGCTCTTCAGGCCGCACTGCAGGCTGGAGAGGCTCCGGCGGCGCTGCGTCCCCTCGCCGAACGGGGCCTCGAGAGCCTTCGGGCTGGGCGCTACGCTGAGGCGGAGCGGGCCTTCAAAGAGGGATTAGCGGCTGCGCCTCGGAGTCGATGGGCTCAAGAGAGCGCTCGGGCCGCTCAGATACGGCGGGCCGAGGCGGAGCGTAAGGCGCTCGCCACGTTGCGATCGAAGAGCCCTCGGTCAGAGCAGGCGATCGAGGTCTTGGCTGCCAGCTTCGAGCTTTCCCCCGCCAACGGGGCGGCTTCTGAGGGGCGGGCCCTCCTCGAGACACGCCTTGAAGAGCAGGGGCTGAGCGATGCCGAGATCGCAGCGACGCTGGGCTGGCTCACACAGCTGTCCGAGATGGACCCGGTGACTCGAGCCAAAATCGAGGAGGGGGCCGATCTGGTAGAAGCGGGTCGATTCGACGCGGCCGAGTCCGCCTTCGCGGCGGCCGGTACGCACCCCGTGGCGTCCCGTGGCCAGGACATTGCTCGTGCCCGGGTGGTCGGTAGCCTAAAGGCGAGTGCCGGCGGAGACAACGAAGCCGGCGCTGAGGCCATTGCCCAGCTGTTCGGGCGCAATCCGCAAGACCCCGAGGCCCATCGAGGGCTGGACAAGTTGCTCTCTGCCGCCGACGCCGCCGCAGACCGGCGTTCGGATGGGGAAGCGGCCCGACTCCTCGGTCTAGCCTCCCGTGCCCATCGGACCACCGGGCTTGTCGGTGCCTCGCGCTCGGCCGTTGCATACGCGGCTGCGGCGCCCGCGACATCGCCCTCGGCCAAGGCCTGGTTGCCCCGGGCGAGCGCGGTGGC
>JBCBRU010000307.1:0-10060 GCA_039819565.1 Myxococcota bacterium
CGCGACGCTGTCCGAGGGATGCGGCGGCCCGCCCTGCCGGTCGCCCGACGACTGTCCCCTCGGTAGCTACTGCGTACTCCGGGTCGGAGAAGGGGCCTCCTCCGGCGAGTGTATCGAGGACTGCTTCGAAGCCACCGACTGTCCGGCGCCGGCTTCGGCCGCCTCGATACACTCGCCGGAGGAGGCCCCTTCTCCGACCCGGAGTACGCAGTAGCTACCGAGGGGACAGTCGTCGGGCGACCGGCAGGGCGGGCCGCCGCATCCCTCGGACAGCGTCGCGGCCGCGGCGAGGGCCACGACGAAAAGGGCCCTCCGCGTCACGAGCCGCACTCAGGCGTGTAGCGCACCTCGATGCGGGCGCCCTCGGGGGGGGGCGAGGCGAACACGACCGCCGGCAAGCTCACGTCCACCGTGTACCCACTCGACTGCCGCGTTCCATTGATTCGGACCTCGACGGTCGATGCGACCGGCGTCCGCGAAAGATCGAAACTCACGGCCAGGCCGAAGGCGGTCTGTCCGATGCTGGCCAAGTTGCCGGCCCAGTCCCCACAGATCGAGTAGCTCTGACCGGACAAGTCCTGCACGAAGCGTTCGTAGCGGGGAGAGGGCGTGGCCGAGCCATCCGAGGACTGACACCCGGTGCTCTGTCCCGACACGACGGCGGTCTCGATCTGCCCAAAGCGGTTTCGAAGCTGGGCGGCATAGGTCAGCTCGGGAGCGGGAGAGAAGTCATCCTCGTCAGAAATGACCACGAAGACCTTGGGCGTCTGGGCTCGGAAGAGGTTGACGTTGGGAAGCAAGCCCCGCTCAGCGCGAACCACCGCGGCCAAGGTGGCTTCCAGACCTTGCTCCAGCCCGGAGCCTCTCGTACCGACGGCCGTTTGGCGGGAGAACTCACCCTCGAGGTTCGCCGTGTTCGGTGAGATAGGGGGACCGACGAGACCCCCTCCCGTGCCGAGTACGGTGGTGGTCGTGACCCCAAGCCGGAAGTCCACCTGCCTCAAGTTTGCTTGGCGGATGAAACTCATGAAGTTCCGCGCGATAGCGAGCTGCTCGTCCCCCATCGAGCAGGAGTCGTCGATCACGAAGAGCACGTCGACGTCCCGGCGTGGCTGCTGCTCGAAAGTATCCACGACCACAGGGTTGTCGCGGCCGGTGCCCTGGATGGGTACCACGATGGGAAAGGCCAGATCGCGAACATCGATCTGGACGATGGCCACGTCATCGCCCAGGTCGGCGGCGTCATACCCGACCCGAAAAGCCTGGACGGTCCCAGGGGCGAGGGTCGCGCTGGCCGGGGCGTCGAGCCGGAACTCCGGCGTGGAGGAGGTCAGCGTGAAGCCGGTAACATCGACGCGGGAGGAGCCCGCATTTACGAGCTCGACCTCCTGAACGACCTCAGGACAGTTCGGACGGACCTCACCGAAGTCGACCACCCGCGGCCGCGTGAAGAGATCCAAATACCCTGCCCCCGTTCCCACCAAAGCCACATTGCGAAAGGGATATAGGGGCTCGTCGGTGCGGACCGTGTAGATGACTTTTGACTCCTGCTCCGCAGTGGGGAGGTATCGAAAGTCGAGCTCCAAGGACTGTCCCTGAGTGAGGGTAACGGGGAAGGGGTCCGGCCCTAGTCGGGTGACGGCCGGGTCCGAAGGCGACCGGAAGCTCCCCCCAAGGAGGCGACAGTCTTCGGTCCCGCGATTGCTCAGAAGAACTTTGCGGTCTCGGCGGAACATGGGGACCACCGCCCCGAAGTTCACGGTCGGAGGGTCGACGTCGATCACGCACACCCGCTCCGCAAGGCCTCCTTCGAGCGGCACCCGAACCTCCGCCCGCTGCGGATCCGTGGATCTCAGGGTCACGGTGGCCGTCACCACGCCGAGGGCGCTCGGCCTAAACCGCACGTCTATGGGGAGCGTCTCTCCCCCTCTCAGCGTCACCGGCAGCCCCGGGAGCGCCTGCAAACTGAAAGCAGAGTTGCCATCCAGACGCACCTCTGTGACCTCGACATCCGCGCTGCCGGCGTTCAAGGCCACCATGGCCCGCCTCGACTCGTCACCGGCCGCGGTCACGACCCCGAAGGCGATGCGTTCGGGCTGCACCACGAAGAGCGGCCCAACCCCCCGTCCTCGCAATCCAGCCTGCACCTCTGGAAAAGACGAGTCGTCGAGCTGGACGCGGACCCCGCCCGAGAGCTCGAGCGCCTCCGCGGGGGCGAAAGCGACGTCGATCACCAGAACGCCGCCGGCGGACAGGTTCAGAGGGAAGGCTCCGGGGGGCGTGAGGCTGACCCCCGTTCCCCCGCGGAGCCCCAGGTCGAGAAGCTGTACGGCTTCCGTGCCTTCGTTGCGTACGGTGAGAGTGCGTACGCGGCGCTCCCCGATACCCACGTCTCCAAAGTCGAGCACGGGAGGCTCCAGCCTCACCGTGGGAGCCACGGCGGTCGCGTCGAGCTGGACCTCGACCCCGCAGCGCCCGGTACAGATCTCGAAGCGGAGGACGCCGCTGTGATCGCCCGGATCCAAAGGCTGGTAGGCGACATCCAGCGGCAGCTGACCGCGAGCCCCCACCGAGAAGCTCCCTTCGAGGGTGGCGCTCCCTCTCTGGAAGTATCCCGGGAAGCTCACCCCCTCGAGACGAATCTCACCGGAGAGGTCGGCCAAGCCGCGGTTTTCGACCAGGAGCTCCGCGAAACGAGCTCCTCCGACGGGGGTATTGCGGAGATCGAGCTGCTCCGGGCTGACCGCGAGCACGCCGTCGGCGCCCTCTCCGGACAAGGGGAGGGACAGAGAGGGGGTCTCGGCGGCGTTGGTCACGAGGCCCAGCGTGGCCGTCACCGGATCCAGAACCGTGGGACGAAACCCCACGTCGACGAGCTGCTGGGCTCCGGGAGCGAGCTCGAGGGGCAGCTCCAGCCGATCGACGAACCAGGGGGCGTCGACCATGACGTCCTCGATCGACAGAGCGGCCGTCCCGCCGTTGGAGATCTGAAGGCTGAGGCGTTTGGTGGCCCCAAGAGGAACCGCGCCGAAGTCGAAGCGCTCCGGAGAGACCACCGGGACCGGAGCGACGCTCACGAGCTGCTCCGACTCGTCACAAGCCCAGGCGCCCGCGACGATCAGGCTGAGGAAGAGGACCCGGCCTCGATGCGGCATAGAGAAAGGGTAGCAGATCGCAGTTTCGTGATCGGACGCGTCCCCGCGGACGGTCGCCCCGGGTCCCGACCAACGGAAAGCCCTGCTATTCGGGGTTTACCCGGGCTGGGCGAGCCGTTTTTTTTCGGAAGACCAAGGTCGTCATTTATCTCTCAGATGTCCGCTTCTGATTCAGTTCAGAAATAAGGGATGGCGAGAGGTTGACCATTTTTCGCAGGCTGCCCGAGTGAATGGACAATTATGGTCCACTCGAGGGCACAGAGTGCGTCGGTGCTCGCCAATAACGCAGGCTGCGTTCGTGGTCCACGCCGTGCTACGCACAATAAACTGTGACCGATTGGCAGACCATGATCCCCGACTGCTTTCGGCCGGACCGACTTGCGATCCTTGTCGCACGTCGTGACGAGGCGATTCTGTACGAACGTGCAGCCGGTCGAGTGCGCAGGGTCCTGGAGATCTCGGGGGCGGACGCCTCGAGCGCCGAGGTGGAAGCTTTTGGTCGCGTGGTGGCTCGCAAGGCGAGCGCTACTCTAGAACGCTATTCAGGTCTCGTCTTGCTGGCTGAACCCAGGCTTTTGGGCGCGATCCGCTGGGCGCTTCGGCCGGAGCTGAGTCAGCGCATCATGATGAGCCTCAGCCGCGCCGACAGCCCCATCCTGGACACCGAAATCCCGCGGTTCTTCGAAGAGCACGGGTGGCTGGACGAAACGCCGACGCCTCGCGTCTGACCGGCGGCCCCTCTCCCCTGAACGACCTTCTGCGCAGCTGTCACCCGGTGACAGCTGGTGACCACTTCGGAGACGGAGGAGACCCTAAAGGCCCCGGATGCTACGACCATAGCGGGGATGACGACCCTTCTTCTTCTTGCCGCCCTTGGCGCCCCTTCAGCTGCGCCCCCTTTCGCTCTCGACGTCGAGCTGGCCCGTCCCGTGCTCTCAACGGAGACGGCGCCAGGACAAGCCGCCAACGTCTTGCGGGTCTCACTCGAAGGCCTCGAGAGCGCCCTGGCCGGCCCTACGAACGGGCGCCCGCCCGTGAATCTCGCGCTCGTCCTCGATCGCTCCGGCAGTATGCGAGGCCAAAAGCTCCTCCGCGCCCGGCAGGCGGCGCGCATGCTCGTCGAGCGCCTCGGCCCCGAAGATGTGCTTTCGCTGGTAGCCTATGACGGAAGCGTCGAGGTCCTGGTCCCCGCCACCCGGGTCGACGATCGGCGCGTGTTCCTCGACGCCCTCGAGGGCCTCCGCGCCGGAGGCTCCACGGCGCTCTTCTCGGGCGTCAGTCGCGGCTTGGCCGAGGTCCGGAGGTTCGTCGACCCGGCTCGGGTCGACCGTGTCGTGCTCCTCTCGGATGGCCAGGCGAACGTCGGTCCTTCTGCCCCGAGTGAACTTGGGCGCCTGGGCGCCGCGGCCGCCAAGGAAGGCATCTCTATTTCCACGATTGGCCTCGGGCTCGGCTACAACGAGGATCTGATGGCGCGGCTGGCCGGAGCCAGCGACGGAAACCACGGTTTCGCAGAGTCCGCAGCCGACCTCGCCGCCTTGTTCGATGCCGAGCTCCAGGAGGCGATCTCCGTCGTGGCCGAGGCCATCGAGCTCAAGATCACCCCCGCCTCCGGATGGAAGGTGACTTCGTCCTTGGGACGACCGGTGGAGATCTATCCGAGCTACGCGACCGCTAAACTCGTGCAGCTCCCCGCCCACGCTCCCAAGTACTTTCTGATGGCCATGGCGGGTCCCACCCCCAGTGCATCGGGGCAGCGCCAGCCGGTCGCCACCGTCGAAGTGACGGCTCGGCGGACCTCGGACGGCCAACCCGTACGTACCCAAACCCAGGTCTTCGTGCGCTACACCTCGGACCTGGCGGAAGCCAACCGCAACGAAAACCAAGAGGTTGCCGTCTCTGCGGTCGAAGCCTCGGCTCTACAGACCAACCGCGCCGCGGTTTCCCTTCGCGACCGAGGCCTCATCGATCAGGCGAAGGATCTTCTCCAACAAAACGCAACCTACTTGGAGGAAAACGCGGATAGATACCGAAGCTCCAAGCTTCGCGCGTACTCCCAGGAGAACGCCGCCGACGCTCAGAAGCTCAACCGTAAAGACTGGCTCCGCACCCGGAAGCGGATGCGCTCGAAGCAGCACAAAATCGAGACCCAGCAATCCTACTGATGACCCCTCGCCCGTTTCGCACCGATCGTCGCTCGCCACTTCCCGTGGTGGCCCTCGTCCTTCTCGTGGTGGTGCCGGTGAGCGCCCTCTCGCTCCTCGCAGCACGTATCGCGGGAGATGAGACCCGATCGGCGCGGATGCGATTCGAGGAAGTGCTCTCCTCGCGCCTCGACGACGCCTGCCTCGGGCTCGAGCTTCGTACCCAAGAGCTCGGACAGTCCTTGGCCCGAGAGCTGGTGGCCGTCGAGCGTTCGGTCTCGGCCTTGCGCCAGCTGCGCGGAAGGCTCTCCCTCGCCCGCGAGCTGTTCGTCCTCAGTCGGAGCGGGGAGCTGATCTTCCCTCCTGCGGCGGACTCCAGCCCCGAGGAGCAGGCCTTCCGTCAGCGTACAGCCGCAATCTGGGAGAGCGCCGCCACCCTCTACGAACCCCCGCAGCGGGAGAGCACCGCCGTCTCGTCGAGCCGGCGCCGGGGCCCGCCACGCGATCTCCCCTCAGCCGCAGTGGGAGACTCCCTCTTGAGCTTGGCGGCGCGACACGGAGAGGGGTGGCTGTCCTGGTACTGGCAGGATGGGCTGCACCTCCTCTTCTGGCGCCGAGCTGCCGACGGCGCTGTCGTGGGCGCCGAAGTGGACCGCGTGGTGCTCCTGTCTCGCTTGCTTGCCTCCCTACCCGAGCGACTCCCCGTTCCCGGGCGAATGAGTCTGGTCGACGCCAAAGGAGATGTCATCCACGGCTGGGGGGCCTACCTCCCCCCAGAAGGGCGCCGACCGGACGCTGTCCGCAACCTGGCCTACCCTCTGGACGCTTGGCGGCTCCGCTACCACGTGGATCCTCGATCGGCCGCCAACCCCTTCGGCGGAAGCGCCACTCTGGCCACCGGCCTGGGCGTAGCCGCGGTGGCGTTGGCGCTCGTGCTCATCGCGGGATGGCTGTGGCGGAGCAGCACGCGCTCCATGCGCGAGGCAAGGGAGCGGGTGAGCTTCGTGACCCAGGTGAGCCACGAGCTCAAGACCCCGCTCGCCAACATTCGCCTCTACGCGGAGCTCCTCGACGACGACCTCGACCTCTTGGAGGACGACGGGCCTCGCCGGCGCTTGGGCGTGATCGTGGGGGAGAGTCAGCGCCTCTCTCGTCTGATCGGCAACATCCTCACCTTCACCAAACAGCAGCGCGGCGACGAACCCCGTCGAGCCGCGGAACCCGTCCACGTAGACGACGTGGTGCGTCGCACGGTGGAGCAATTCACGCCAGCCCTCGAGGCCAAGCAGATTGAGCCGCAGATCGACCTAAACGCCCCCCAGCCCGCCTTCGCCGACGCCGACGGTCTCGAGCAGGTGCTCTCGAACCTGATCGGGAACGTAGAGAAGTACGCCGCTTCGGGCCGCTGGATGCGCGTCACCACCGAGCAGGAAGGCCCACAGACGAGAGTTGCGGTCGAGGACCGAGGCCCGGGCATCCCTCGGCGCCAGGATGACCGGATCTTCGAGCCTTTCTACCGGCTCAGCGACCGTCTCGACGAGGGCGTCACGGGCACCGGCATCGGCCTCGCCATCGCGCGAACCCTCGTCGAGAGCTGGGAGGGTCAACTAGGGCATGAGCGTCCCGGGGGCGGCACCGGGGCGCGGTTCGTCATCACCCTGAAGACGGCGTCCGCGGACGGCCGTGAGGGCGCGGAGGAGAGAGAACGATGAAAGTGCTGGTGGCCGAGGACGACCGGGCGATGCGAGAGGGACTGACGGAGGTCCTGGAACGAGAGGGTTTCGAGGTCCTGTCCACCGGGGACGGCGAGGAGGCGCTCGCGCGATACCGGAGCGACCCGCCGGACTTCGTCATTCTCGACATCATGATGCCGAGGCTGACCGGCTACGACGTTTGCCGGGCCATTCGAGCCTCGGACAGCGCCACCCCGGTCATGTTCCTCTCCGCAAAATCGGAGGAGATCGACAAGGTCTTGGGGCTCGAGCTCGGGGCCGACGACTACTTGATGAAGCCCTTTGGCACCCGGGAGCTCGTCGCCCGGATCCGCGCGGTGGCGCGACGCGCCCTCGCTCAGCGCCCCTCGGGACGGGAGCGCTTCGACATGGACGACCTGGTGGTAGAGCCAAAGGAGCTTCGAGCCTGCCGCGACAGCACCCGAATTGAGCTCAGCGTGCGGGAGGTCGACATCCTTCGCCTATTTTACGACCACGCGGGGCGGACCATCGATCGTGACGAACTCTACGATCGGATCTGGGGCGAGACCTTCGTTCCGAGCAGTCGCACCCTCGACAACCACATCATGCGGCTCCGCAAGAAGATCGAGAGGGACCCGAAGACCCCGCGAATCATCCGTACCGTATTCGGTCTCGGGTACCGCTACGATCCCTAGACAGAGCTCCCGCGCCCTCGGGGGTCTCCACCCAGCCACGAATCGACCGAACCATCGAGCGATGGCGGAGCTCGCCCACCACGATGCGATCAAGCACCAGGTCTTTCGCCGATTCGCTCAGGCTCTGACCGTCATTCAGACCGCTCTTCTCATCGTCCAGCTGTATCTGCGTGGGCCGTTTCATCCCAATACGCTCTCGAGCGTGGGCGTCATCGCCATCTTCGGGGGTCTTCTCGCTGTGCAGCCTCGATTGCGCTCTACGGTCCCCCTCACGGCGATGGGCCTCGGGGTATGCGCCGTGCTCAGCGTTGTCCTCGAGCGCAAGTCGGACGGCGAGATCACGATGATGCAGTTTTTTCTGTTCTCGTTCCCGATGATCGCGACGCTGCTCGCCAATCAGATCCTCGGAGGCCTCTTTCTCCTCTTCGCGGCCGCAGACGCCTCCTTCCTCCTCGCTGCGCAGACCGACCTCACGGCCGCTGCGATCATCGCGGTGGTGGCGAAGACCGGCTTTGGGGCAGCCCTCATCGTCCTCGTCGGCACCTTCGACAGGGAGCGCCTCGCCGCCCGCCGTTTGGCCGCTCAGCGGGAGCAAGGGCTGAAGGAGGCGGTGGCCCGGGCCGAGCACGCGGCCACGTCTCGGACCCTGTTCCTCGCCAACATGAGCCACGAGATCCGAACTCCCATGAACGGAGTCTTGGGACTGTCTCGTATTCTCGTGGACCAACCCCTGCCCGAGGCCCAGCACCAGCTGGCCAGGACCATTCTCGATAGCGGCAAGTCTCTCCTCAACATCCTGGACGACATCCTGGATCTATCGAAGATGGACGCAGGCGCTCTCTTGATCGCCCCCGGACCGGTCGACATCCGTGAAACCATATCGCAGGTCCTCCGCCTGATGGCCGCCAAGGCCCAGGAGGCCGGCGTAACCCTGGAGTCGAGCGTCTCGCCGGATATCCCGGCTTGGGTGCACGTCGACGGTCACCGCCTCCGTCAGATCGTCACCAACCTCCTCAGCAACGCCATCAAGTTTACGCCCGGAGGGGGTGTGCAGGTTAAGTTGTCATACTACGACCAACGAGTCCACGCCGAGGTGGCTGACTCGGGTATGGGTATGGACGAGGAGACTCTCAGCCGCATCTTCCGTCCCTTCGAGCAGGCCGACGCGAGCACAGCTCGCCGGCACGGGGGCACCGGGCTGGGCCTCGCTATCTGTCGAAAGCTCTGCGAACTCATGGGCGGACACCTGGGAGCACGGAGCCAGCTCGGGGTGGGCTCGACCTTCTTCTTCGAAGTCGACGCACCTCCTCAGCCCGCGCCGGAGCAAGGACATCAGGGAGACCCAAGCCTCCAACCCCTCGGGATAAAGGTTTTGGTGGCCGAAGACACGCGGGTGAACCAGCTCGTCATCCGCCACTTCTTGGAG
Organism: Myxococcota bacterium; assembly: GCA_039819565.1. Taxonomy (GTDB): domain Bacteria; phylum Myxococcota; class Kuafuiibacteriia; order Kuafuiibacteriales; family Kuafuiibacteriaceae; genus JAHQVK01. Next base: position 9,115 of record JBCBRU010000307.1, read on the forward strand.
CGCATCGGGGCCGATGTCCGCATCGTGAGCGACGGCGCCCAGGCCATTGAGGCCGTCAAGACCGAAGCCTTCGACGCCGTCTTGATGGACCTTCAGATGCCGGAGATGGACGGCCTCGAGGCCACCCGCCACATCCGAGCTATGGGCGCGCCACGCGCCGAAGTGCCCATCCTCGCCCTCACCGCGAGCGTGATGGCCGAGCAGCGTGCGGCCTGCTTCGAGGCGGGAATGAACGATGTGCTGATGAAGCCCCTGGAGCTCGAGGCGCTCCACGGAGCTCTCGCCTCGTGGAAGTCCGCCTAGCCCCCCCCCGGCGGCTCCAACCTCCGCCGGTCGGTCAGCCCCGAGCCCACAAGGTCGCTTCTACGTAGAGGGCCTTCTCGTCTCTGACATTGACAGGAAGGCGGCCGCGGGTTGCGTTCCGGCGAGCGGCCGGTCCAGCCTCCCGACGGCGATGCGGCAGCTGATGAAGTACCTGCACGAGGTGGGGAGCTACGGACTCGCGGGAGGTTTTGCGGCGCAGCTCGCCTTTCTTTCCGTGGGGGGCGAAGCGGTCCAGGCGCAGGTCTACCTCCTCGGAAAATGGCTCGTCATGCCCTCCTTCATCCTCTGCGTGGCCAGCGGCATCCTCGCGATCTTCGTTCGGCCCAGCTTCTTGGTGAAGGAGTGGGTTTGGATGAAGGCGGTCCTCACCATCCCCGCCCTATACGCGTCGCTCGCCACCCACCCTGATATCGTCTTTTTCGCGAAGGGCAATTCCGAGCAGCTGTGGGTGGCCCTCATCGCAAGCCTCATCGTGACCGCCTTCTCGGTCTGGCGCCCGCGCGGATTCATCCGCACCTAGAGCGTTGTCGGGGACGCACGGCCCTTCAGGGGCTCAAGCGCTCCCAGAGCCACCCCTCGCCCGCCCGGCGCGCGCGGAAGCGGTCGTGGAGGCGACTCGGTC
>JBCBRU010000308.1:0-10023 GCA_039819565.1 Myxococcota bacterium
CTTCTCCCATTTGGCCTGCGACACCGCGTTGGTGAGAGAGGTCTCGGAGAAGCCCATGCGGGCGGCGAAGCGCGTCGCGTCATCGCCGACGAGGAGAGAATGCTGAGTCTTCTCCATCACCCGACGAGCCACCGAGATCGCTCGCTTGACCCGCTTGAGACACCCTACGCCCCCCGCGTCGTGCGTCGGTCCCCACATGATCATCGCGTCCAGGGTGGTCTCTCCGACTTCATTGGGGACCCCTCCGTAGCCAACCCAGTACTCATCCGGGAGGAGCTCAACGTGGTTGATGGCCGCCTCCACGGCGTCCAGGGCAGAGCGTCCCCGGGCCAGCAAGGGAAAGCCGACCGCGTTCGCTCCGGGGCCGAAGTCCCAGGTGGTGAGGATGAACGGACCGGGCGCCGCGGTAGAAGCCGTGGCCTTCGCAGCCGAAGCCGGGCTCGCGGCCCCCATGCCCGCGGCCCCCACGCCTGCGCCGAGAAAGGTCCGGCGCGTCAAACCTTCGAGGATCTTTTCCTTTGCCATCGTCTTTTCCGTGCCGTTCGCAGACTCACATCTTGGCGGGCCCGGTGCGAGGCTCAGGCGCCACTCGGGGCTTCGCAGCGTCCGGTGCGCTCGCGGGATGGGCGAGCCGGTCGCGTCGAGGAGCGTCGGCGGGAGGGGCTTCCACGAAGAACTTCACGCCCGCATCCTTCCGCCAGCGCGCGCGGGCGGTCTCCAGAGCCTTCTTCTCCAGATCTGCCCCGAGCTGGGCGCGAATGCTGGTCTGAACCTGTTCAAAAGCGAAGGGCGTACCGCCCCGCTCCGCGAGTTTCTCCACGACGTGAAAACCGACCCGGGAGCGCACCACCGCCACCGTACCCACTTCGAGGCTTTCGAGCTCAGCCTCAGCGCCCGCGAGCTGGCTGGGACCAACCCAGCCCAGCACGCCATCTTGGTGTCGAGAGTCGTCTTCCCCAAAACGACGGGCCAGCTCGGCCAGGGTGCTTTTACTACCCAGTGCCTGCGTGCGATACTTAACGGCCTCGGCTCGGCGTTTTTTTACATCCTTCTCGGTTGCGTCGGAGGGCAGGCGCAGAAGGAGATGACGCAGTCGATACTGGCGGGGCCGCGTGAACAGTTCCGTGTTGTTGTCGTAGAACGCGCGAACGGCCTTGTCGGAGACATCTACGGTTGATGTGATGTGGCTCACAACCCTGTCGCGATAGAGTTCGAACTCGATGCGCGACCGCTGCGACGCCGCGGTGATCGCGTTCCGCCTGAGATAATCTTCGAACGCCGAAGGAGATCCAAACCTCGCGACAAAGCTCTCCCACCGACGGTCCAACTCTGCTTTTGGGACCTCGAGGCCCATCTTCCGAGCCTGTCGGAGGATGAGGCGCCGCTCCACCTCGGCTTCGACTAGCTTTCGCTCCAAGTATTCATGATCGCTAGTCTCTCCGTCTTTTAGGGCGTCGATGGCGCGACTCAGGTCCGGCTCGAGATCCGACCTAAGTATCGGGTGTCCATCGACCTCGGCGAGCGGCGTTGAGGATGGATCGCCGGACCCTGTGGCCCGGGCGCAGCCGACGACCGAAAGTCCAGCCAGACCCAACACTAAAAAGTTACTTCTTCCCAACACGGCCTGGAGAGGTACCCGAGCGCGGCTCCTCGTCAACTCACCGGGGACTTCCCGAGGCCTCGCGATGAGAAACCTTCAACTCTTGGTGGCGATGCAGTTCTGTCCGGAGTACCGGTGTAACCTGCACTTTGTGCACCCAGACTTCGAACGAGGATCGACGTCCGTCGAGGCTTCAGCGGAGTCCAGGAGTCAACAAGGAGAGGAACTTGAGAATCAACCCAACGAAGGGCCTTGCCCTACTGTTCGCTAGCGCGAGCGCCGCCCCGGCCTACGCCGGTCTGCCGGAAAAGCTCAGCGCCCCCCTCACCGTCCCGACGAACGGGACCCGTCACTTGTCGGACACGCAGGCCACCGAGAGCTCGATGTTCTCGGTGCGTCTGAGCCTCGACCCCGTCACCAGCGACGCCGCCGCCGTCCGCGCTGAGCAGGATGCTTTCCTGGCTCGCCACCCGGCTTCGGCGGGCTTCAAGGTGATTGGACGTACTCAGCACGTGCTGAACGCCGTGTTTCTCCAGGTCACCAACCCCGCCGCCCTCGCCGAGCTCGACGCCGACCCGGCCGCGGCTCGGGTGACCCCGGTCGCCAACTACGAGAAGGACCTCAGCGAGACCGTCCCCTACATTCAGGGCACGGCGGTCCAGAACGAGGGCATCGACGGCACCGGCGTGACCGTGGCCGTCCTCGATTCCGGCGTAGACTACCTCCACGCCGACCTCGGCGGCTCCGGAAGCGTGGCCGACTACGAGGCCAACGACCGCAACGTCGTGGAGCCCGGCAGCTTCCCCACCGCCAAGGTCGTGGGCGGCTTCGATTTCGTCGGCGAAGTGTGGCCGACCAACGGACCTCTCCAGCCCGACCCTGACCCCCTCGACCTCGAGGGTCACGGCACCCACGTGGCTGACATCATCGCCGGCAACCTCGGTGTGGCTCCTGGCGCCTCGATCCTCGCGGTCAAGGTGTGTTCGGCCATCTCCTCGAGCTGCAACGGCATCGCGCTGATCCAGGGCATGGACTTCGCGGTCGACCCCAACGGCGACGGCGACACCAGCGACCACGTGGACATCATCAACATGTCCCTCGGCTCCAGCTACGGCCAGCCCTTCGACGACGACCTCGTCCTCGCGGTCGAGAACGCGACCCGCATCGGTTCCCTCACCGTCGCTTCCGCCGGCAACGGCGGCGACGAGCCCTACGTGACGGGAACTCCCGCGGCGGCCGAGAGCGCCCTCTCGGTGGCTCAGACCAGCGTGCCTTCGGCGCTTCAGGACTTCATGCAGATCGTGGGCGGCGCCTCGGTGCCGGCCGTCTTCCAGCCCTGGTCGACGCCCCTCACCGCGGCGATCACCGGCGCCGTGATCTATGGCGACGGCGCCGGCGGCAACCTCAACGGTTGCGCGGCCTTCCCCGCGGGCACCTTTGCGGCCGGAAGCGTCGTGCTCGTGGACCGCGGCGCCTGCGCCTTCTCGGTCAAGATCGGCAACATCGCGGCCGGCGGTGGTGCTCTCGGCATCATCGGCCTCATCGACGGAAGCACTCCCTTCGCGGGCTCCTTCGGCGGCGGCACCCCGACCGTCCCCGGCTTCATGATCTCTCTCGCGGCCGCCAACGCCATCCGCGGGGGCGCCACCGTGACCTTCGACCCCGCCAACGCCCAGAGCCTGGCTGGCTCGATGGTGAGCTCGTCGTCGCGCGGTCCGCGTAACCGGGACAGCCTCCTCAAGCCGGAGATCGGCGCTCCCGGCGCGTCGCTCTCCGCCGAGGCCACCACCGGCACCACCCGCACCACCTTCGGCGGCACCTCCGGCGCCGCTCCGATGGTTTCGGGCGCGGCTGCGCTCCTCAAGGAGTCGAAGCCCTGGGCCACCCCGTGGGAGCTCAAGCTCTTCCTCATGAACGGCGCCAACCCCGACGTGGCTCGTGACTTCACCGCCGTGGCGGCCGAGGTCAGCCGTATCGGTGCCGGCGAAGTGGATGCCTTCCGCAGCTTCGAGTCTCAGGTGCGTATCGACGTCGACCAGGGCGGGATGATGGGCGTGGCCATGGGCTTCGTGCCCGTCGCCGACCAGGTGGAGATCAACCGGACCATCCACGTCATCAACGACGCCGCCTCGACGCGGACCTTCTCGATCACTCCCAGCTTCCGCTTTGCGGACGATGCGGCCAGCGGCGCTGTCGACGTGACCGCTCCGGCATCGATCACGGTGGCGGGCAACAGCGTGGGGGACTTCAACATTCGGTTCGTGATCAACGGGGCCAACCTCCCCAACAACTCGATGACCTCGGGCGTCGACGCTACGAACCCCGCGACCCTGACCGCCATGGAGTTCGACGGCTACATCCGCATCGCGGACGCCATCGACGACGTGAGCGTGCCCTGGCACATCCTTCCCCGGAAGTCCGCCGACGTGATCGGTGAGCGTGGTCTCACCCTCACCAACGGCACCGACAGCATGCCCGTCACCAACTTCGGCGCGGGCACCGCCAACGCGGATGCCTTCACCCTGCTTGCGGTGAGCGATGAGCTGACCCCGGGCGCCTTCGGAACTCAGCAGCCCACGCCGGACCTCAAGGCCGTGGGTTACCGCACCATCCCGGTGCCGGCGGGCTTCTGCTCGGCCGACGCCTCGTTCCTCATCGAGTTCGCGTTCAACAGCTGGCGGCCCCAGACCAACGTCATCCCAGTCATCTTCCAGGCTGAGATCGACACCGACAACGACGGTGAGGCGGACTTCATCGCCCTCAACGGCGATTTCGACTTCGTGTTCCAGGGGGGCACCAGCCTCGACGGCCGCAGCGTGAGCATCGCGACCGACGTGGCCGCGGGCACCAACGGGGCGTTCTTCTTCGCCGCGCACTCCACCAACACCGCCAACACCGTCATCACCTACTGCGCTGAGCAGTTCGGGATGACGGCGGCGGACTTGGGCACGAGGGAGATCACCGTGACCCTCAGCGCCAACGACTTCTACTTCGGCGGTCCTGGCGATGAGCTCGCGCCCATCACCTTCACCGTCGGAGGCGGTCTCCAGGCGACCATCGCGGACATCGCGCCGGCCTCCACCGAGACCATGACCGTCACCGACGCGGGCGGCACGGGCCCCGACGTGGGTATCATGCTCATCAACAACGGCGACCGCGGCGCGGGTAACCGAGGTGCGGCCACTCCCGAGTCGGAGACCCTCCTCTTCCTCGCCCCGGGCAACGCCTATCCGGACTGAGCCCCTCTCCTGAGGTCTGCCCCTTTCGCTTTCAGGCGGAAGGGGCAGGTCCTCCTTCAAGCTCCCCTCTCTCTACGAGATGAGGCGCGAGAACCTCCCTCAACCATTGCATGAACGCCTGCACCCTTCGGGGCAGATGACGCCTCTGCGCGAAGAGCAGGTTGACGGGCATGGGATCCGGAGGATGGTCGGGGAGGAGCTCGACAAGGGCGCCTGCGGCCAGATCCTCTGCGACCGCGTTGCGCGGGACTTGGATGATCCCTAGCCCGGCACGGCACGCCTCGACGTAGGCTTCGCCGCTATTGACGGTGAGGGGGCCGGGGAGGTCGATCTCGTGCAGGCCGCCGCGGTCTCGATACTCAAAACGGTCTCGTGAGCCCCCGAGACGGGGCGTGAAGTGGACCATCCGATGTCCTCGCTCCGGGCGCAGTTCCCCGGGTTCGGTAGGGTGGCCGCAGCTCTCTACGTAGCTGGCGCTGGCGCAGCTCACGACCTCGAGCGCCCCCAAGTTGCGGGCGATCAGCGACTCGTCGACCGCCGCCCCCACCCGGACCACGCAGTCGAAACCCTCTCGAACGAGGTCCACTCGTCGTTCGGTGCTGCTCACTTCAACCGCGAGGCGAGGGTGCTCAGCGAGGAAACGAGGCAGGGCAGGGAGGACGATCCGGGCAAGTCCCCCCGAGGTACCCACCCGGACTCGGCCCTCGAGGGGGTCGGGTCCAGGCCGGAAGAGATTCGTCAGCTCATCGAAGTCGCCCAGCAGGTCCAGGCAGCGCTGCAAGCAGACCTGCCCATCGTGGCTGAGACTGACCTGTCGAGTGGTTCGATGGAGGAGCTGGGTATCGAGCTTCGCTTCCAGCCTCTGGACGGCGGCCGACACGGAGGAGCGGGGCAGTCCGAGAGCCTCTGCCGTCCGCGCGAAGCTCCGGAGCTCGGCCACCTTCACAAAGACACGCATGGCCTCGAGGTCGCTCATGCCTCATTGAACAGAATGGACGAACAGTATGTCCAACATATCGCTGTTTATTCGCTCAAAGCCGAATGACAGGGTGCTGCCATGAACTCAGCCAACGACCCCAAAGTCCTCGTGATCACCGGCGGGAGCCGCGGCCTCGGCCGTAGTATGGCGCTCGCCGCGGCGCGAGCTGGACGCGACGTGGTGCTGACCTATCGCACCGACCAAGCCGCCGCCGAAGCGGTGGTGGCAGACATTCGCGAGCAGGGTCAGCGAGCTGTCGCCTTGGCTCTCGATGTGGCCGAGGCAGACCGCTTTCCCGCCTTTGCGGACACGCTTCGGTCTGTTCTCCGGGAGGAGTTCGGCCAGAGTCAGTTCCATTACTTGGTCAACAACGCAGGACACGGCCACCACGCTTCGCTCGCGGAGACCCAGGTGGCGGCCTTCGATGGGTTGGTCGCTGTTCACCTCAAAGGCCCCTTCTTTCTCACTCAGGCGCTTCTTCCGCTTCTTGCCGAGGGGGGGCGTATCCTCAACGTATCCAGCGGCCTCACCCGGTTTGCTCTGCCTGGGTTCGCCGCCTACGCTTCCGTCAAGGGAGCGATCGAGGTCCTCAGCCGGTACATGGCCAAGGAGCTCGGAGCCAAGGGCATCTCGGTGAACACCTTGGCTCCGGGGGCCATCGAGACGGACTTCGGAGGCGGCGCGGTTCGAGATGACCCGAATCTCAACGGCTTCATCGCCAGTCAAACGGCCCTCGGCCGAGTGGGGCAGCCCGATGATGTCGGTGGCGTGACGGCCGCTCTTCTTGGGGAGGACGCCGGGTGGATCAATGCTCAACGCATCGAGGTCTCGGGGGGGATGTTCCTCTAGGGAGCTTCAGGTCGAGTGCGCGGCGGTCACGATTCGATCGCCGGCCCGGCGCGCCCCCGCGATGTTGCGGGATGCAGGCCCCAGCTCGAGCTCCGCGAGCGGACCCGTGACAAAGAGCCCGGGGTGCCACCGAAGCTCCTTGTCCACGATGGGATAGCCGCACTTCGCGCAGGGGAGTTGGGCCTCGGCGATCAGGTCGTCCACCCATGGGCCTCCCGGTCGCTCCATGGCGAATCCGGTGGCGAGGAGCAGACGGTCCACCTGAAGCGTCTCCCGGGCTAAATCAAGCTGCAATCGATCCTGACGGACCTCGACACCCTTGACCTCGCTCTCGTGCCAGCTCACCGCTTCACTCTCTATGGCCCGCTGCAAGGCTTGACGGACGTCCGGGGGGACAGAGCCCCGGTGGCGAGCTTCGCGAATCATCCTCCGACGCCGCTCGATGTCGCGCTCCGCGCTGAATCCCGCCATGTACTTAGGGCCGAGCCAGCCCGGATCACTGTCGAACTGGTGCTCACGGAGCGGGTGTTGAGATACGAGGTGGGCATGGTGACCCTCTCGGAGTAGACGCAGGGCTACTTGACCGGCCGAAATTCCTCCACCCACCACCGCGACGCTCTCGGAGGGCCCCGGTGGCCACCCATCGAACCCAGGCGCGAAAACATGGTGAACGCGGGGGTGGCTCTGCGGTGCCCAGGCCGGCCAATTCGGGGTCTCGCTGGAGCCGATCGCGAAAATGAGGTTTCGCGCTCGCAAGCGTTGTCCTCCATCGAGGTCCACCTCGCCTTCGCCGCTCCGGAAACCACAGGAAACGACCCGCCCTCGGGTGTGGAGGTCGGCGAGACCATAGGTCTTGATGACCTTCCGGCAGTGGGCGTCGAAGAGCGGTAGGGAGGGCCGTCGATAGGGCGGCACAAAGTTGCTGACGGTTCGACTCTTACGCTTGGCGGCGAACTGCTGGAGCGCGTGAGGGTCGGGATCCAGGTGATGCACCGAGGTCGACCGTAGGTGGGTCATGCCGGTGGTGGCCGTACAGGACCGCCACCGAGCGAGGAGGTGGTCGGAGGGGTCGACGATACGAATCTGCTCGGGATCGACCTTCGCTTCACCGAGCAGGCGGGCGGCCAAGTGAACACCGTGGATGCCGCCCCCGATGACGAGCCATTCCAAACGCATGCGTGCTTCGGGGTCCAGCGCGCGTCCGCGAAAGCGCGCCGGACCTGGAGAGGCTTCCTCAACCGCGCAGCAACTGCAACCGGGTTGCGTTAGCGGCCCGTTCATCTAGAGGTGTACGTCGATGTGCGGAAAAGCTAGCCGACAGTGTCGTGGGCCGCCAGAGTGACGGCGGTCGAGGCCAAGCCCGCAGGAATCACGTCGGCACGAGCTCTCGTTTCTCTCTTCTCGGCAAGGGTTGCGGTGCTCCGACGAAGGGCCGGAGATCTCCGGTCCGCGTGGTGACCAATGCCGTCGTCGCCGGCCTCATCATCTCGTGGCCCGGCTCGTTCTGCACCAAACTCTGAGCCCGTTCGCTACTGGCCGTGGACGGGTAGGGGACTTTCGACTCCACAAGCGTGGCTTCACCCTGATCGAGACCATGATCGCGGTGGCGGTGCTGGCCATCCTCGCTACCATCGCGATCCCGAACTATCTTCGGTACCAGATGCGGAGTAAGATGTCGGAGGTATACATGGTCTTTGGAGGCATCGAGGCCGCACAACGGTCTTTCAAGAGCTCGAGTGACAACTACGCCAATGTGGAGAGGCAAATGCCGGCCGGAGCGCCGACGCGGCTCGCACGGCCCTGGGCCTTCACTCCCTGCCCTCCCAGCTGCACGCCAACCAACACCGATGACTGCGACGAGTTCGAGTGCATCGGATTTCGGCCCACCGGTTCCACCTATTTCATCTATCGCAGCCCCCACGTCCGCGGCAACGCCTCGAATCCTCCCGAGTTTTGCATCGGAGCGAGAGGAGACCTCGACGGCGATGGAGACGAGGTCAATTTCGAGATGCAGACCGACGGCGACGGCGACGGCGACGGAAACACCGCGGACTGCCCGTGGAGCGATCGCAATGGCTGCGAGAACAACTCACTCTTTCCCGACGAGATCCTGCGCTGTGACCCCGAAGACTGGTGAGCCTGCGTTGCCATTCGTGGGGGGCTGGACTACCTTTCCGGCATGGTATGTGCCGCCCTGGAGGCCGTCCGGGCCCTAGGTCCCGATCTCGAAACTCGCTCCAACGAGATCGAACGCAATCGAGCCTTACCGGTCGATCTTCTCGATCGACTCAAACCGACGGGTGCATTCCGCATGTATGTACCCCTAGATCTCGGAGGCCCAGGGCTCACGGCGTGGGAGAGCCTCCAGGTGATTGAGGAGCTCGCGTTTCACGACGGAGCCACGGGCTGGTGCGCGATGATCGGCTCGACGACCTCGCTTCTCTCCTCTTACCTTCCCGCCCCTCACGCAGAGGAGGTGTTTGGAGCGCCCGATTCCGTGAGCGGTGGGTTCGCGATGCCGTGCGGTCGAGCCGTGCCGGTGGAGGGAGGGCTTCGGGTCACGGGACGCTGGGCGTGGGGCTCCGGAACGCGGCACTGCACGTGGATAGGTGGGGGGGCCCTCGTCGTGGGCTCCGATGGTAAGCCGCAGCCGCGGGCGGACGGTCTCGCCGCGCCGTTCGTCTTCTTTCGGCCCGAGGAGGTCGAATTCATCGACAATTGGGACGTCTCTGGGCTCTCCGGCTCTGGCTCGGGCGACTACGAGGTTCGCGACGTCTTCGTTCCCGAGGGGCGATGGGCCCAGATGGATCGGGCCCCAGTGCTCGAGAATACGTTCTCCCGCCTCTCGATGTGGGGCCTTCTCGCGTGCGGAGTCTCCGCCTGCGCGCTTGGGCTCGGCCGCCGGGCGGTGCACGAGCTCGTCGAGCTGGCGGGGGCGAAGCGTCCTCAGGGGAGCAAGCGTATCCTCGCCGAGCGAGGGCCGGTGCAGGCCGAGGTGGCCTCGAGCGAGGCTCAGCTGGCCTCGGCCTGGGCCTTCGTCCGGGATGCCATCGGCGACGCGTGGGCGACGGCAGAGAAGGGGGAGCGTCCCTCACTGGAGCAAATGAGGCAGCTACGGCTGGCCGCCACCCACGCCACTCACTCCGCGGCCGAGGTCACGGAGAAGATGTACAAGGCGGGCGGAGGGGCCGCGGTGTACCGCACCAGTCCGCTGCAGCGGGTCTTTCGTGATGCCCACGTGGCCACGCAGCACGTGCTCGTCGCCCCGCTGACCCTCGAGATTATCGGGTGTCTTCGCCTTGGTATCGAGTCGGTCACCCGCGCCCTCTAGTACCAGGTCGGCCTTATGCAACCGA
>JBCBRU010000309.1:0-10003 GCA_039819565.1 Myxococcota bacterium
ATCGAAGCGAACTTGGCGGATCTTCCGAACCTCCTCCCTCAAGTGGTGGGCGCTCCGCCCCGGCGCGGCCTCGCTCGCGTGCCCGGTCGAGGTCGCAGCTGGGAGCTGACGCTCGAGGTCTATCCGGAGGCGGATCTGCGCGTGCAGGTCACCGTATGTCCTCCCGCGAGCGGGCACATGTCGCCGCGTCGTCTCGCTGTCGCTTCGCTCGACTGCTCCTCCTTTCAGGAGTTCGGACCTCGACTTCACCCGGAGCGACTGGCCCTTCGGGTCTCGCGGGCGGTCACACGGCAAATGGGCTTGCCCCCCGCCCGCCGCGGCCCGGGCGTGTCTAGAGCGAGCGCGGACGACTACGCCGTCGTCCTCCTCGGACGGAGCGCGGCCACCGTGTTTGGCCTCCTTCCGCCCTCTCCGCCCGAGGCTTCGGGCGACCCTTTGCGGGACCCGGTCCACCGGGCCGTCTTCGTCGACCCGGGCATGGACCTGGGCTGGTCCCTTCTCGCCCGGGTGACCGAGGATCCGATGGCACGCGCAGAGCTCCTGTCCCGAGTGCTCGAGCCGCGGCCCTCGGACCTCGCCGAGCGCGCGAGCGAGGCCGCGCCGGGGCGGAGCGCCCACCACTTGAGGGAGGAGGTTCGGAAGATCCGCCAAGTTCGCTTCGATCAGGGCCGCAAGGTGGCCGGCCGACTCCGTGGTCCAAAAGCCCGCGCCCTCGACGGGAGGGACGACACGGATGTCGACGACCGGCAGAGAAAAGCCGGGGGACGACGCCGTCGGGGCCTGGAGGTTGGCGGAGGCTTGCTCGGGCGCGGGCAGCACCGCCGCTCCCAGCAGCAGAGCCGCGCACATCGTTCTCAGAATGATGCGCCCTCGGCCGGGCTCTTCTCGCGGCCTCTCCAGCATGACTTCCCCGGCTCAAGCGGCCCGAGCTGTCGTTTACTGCGTGGTCGACTGGTCGTCCAGACGAGGAGATTCCGGGGGCCCTCCCGCCGAGAGGAGAGCGCAGGGGTCGCGGCGCCCCCCCGCGGGGGCCCGGCGAGGGATGGCTCAGTGGTGGGCCCACTCCAGGCAGGAGGCTTTGGAGCGGTCGCAGAACGCGAAACACTCGGCGCGACTCTGGCTCTGCTTGGGGTAGACGTCGCAGGCGGTGGAGCAGTCGTGCAGGCGGTCCTCGCATTCCTTGACCTGCGCGGCGTCCTTCTTTTCCGCCAGCCTGCGCTGAACGGACTTCTCGGAGGCTCTGAACCCAGCCACCCGCGGGGCCGCCATGGCCACCGGCATCGGATCCGCGAGGTTCCGAGGGCCCGCCGGCTGGGTGAGCCCGTAGGCGAAGAGCGCCGCGCTTCCGAGGCCCAGGGCGCTCACCAGCCCCCACAGGGGCAGATCCGCGGACGACTTGTTGCCACTCACGAACCGCAGAATCGGCGGGTCGGGAGGCCCGTGAAGGACAGGCCCGCGCGACGGACGCGGGCCGACTCAGGCCGAGACGGTGAGCTACCAGGCCGCGAGGAAGGCGAGCGCGCACCAGTGAGGGACGTCCGATCCAGAGTTCGGGGCCAGGGACGGGCGGCCGAAGGGCTTGAGACCCAGCCCGCGGTAGGCGGCGATGACCTCGGGGGCCTGGTCCTCACGCAGCCCTGAGACCCAGAGCGTCGCTTGAGGGCTCAGACACCGAATCACCTCGGGGGCGAGCTCGACCAGCTCCGCGGGGAGAATGTTGGCCGCCACGAATCGAAACTGATCTTGCGGCAGAGTCCGCCTGAGGACGAGGGGGAGGCGGTGGCTCTCCGCGTTGGCGCGCGCCACCTCGAGAATGTCATCGCTGATGTCCACCCCCACCGCGCGCGTCGCGCCCAAGCGCAGAGCGGCGAGGGCGAGGATGCCGCTGCCGGTCCCCACGTCCAGGATCTCGTCCGGTCGAGCCGCGACGATGGCCTCGATCAGGAGCGCCGTGGAGGGGTGAAGTCCGGTGCCGAAGGTCTGCTGCGGGTCGATGACCAGCCCCGTCTCGGGCGGCGAAGGCTCGAGGTCGACGCGACGGCTCACCTGAACCCGCAGGGGCCCGAACCACCGAGCGCCGGCGGGCCCGGCAGCCCCCCAGTCGGCCGCCGCGATGGCGTCGACCTGGACCTCGAGACCCTCGGGCACGGCCGCCGCGGCGGCGCGCGCGGCCGCCTCGGGACCGTGGGCCACGAGGGCGAGAGGGTCGGCTTCGAGCTCGGCCTCGAGGCCGAAGCCGCGCAGCCACGCGTCGAGCCGACCCAGCCCCTCCTCTTCGAAGCCTGCGATGCGGACCCGCCAAGATGTGGTCATCGGGGCCACCGTAGCCCTGCGCGAGCCCCTCCGGTACCGTGGCGTCTTAGGAGGAGGAGTGCATATGGCAAAGGTATTGGTGAAGGGTCTCGACTTTGGAGAAGGCCCCCGCTGGCGCGACGGTCAGCTCTGGTATTCGGACTTCTACCGAGGGGCCGTGTTCACCACGGATCTCGAGGGCAACGAAACGAAGGTCTGCGATGTCCCAACCCAGCCCTCAGGGCTCGGATGGCTGCCCGACGGTCGCCTGCTGGTGGTGTCGATGACCGACCGCCGGGTGCTTCGCCGGGAGCCGAACGGGGAGCTCGTGACCCACGCGGACCTCTCCAACATCGCCACCTTTCACACCAACGACATGCTGGTGGGCCCGGACGGGCACGCCTGGGTGGGCAACTTCGGTTTCGACCTTCACGGCATGCTCGAGGAGATCGAGGTGCCGGAAGCCATCGCAAAGGTCCACGGCAGCCCCGCGGACTACGCGGCGCGGGTGGCCCACGTGGCCCCGGACGGCACCGCGAACCCGGTCGGGGAGCCGATGCTCTTCCCCAACGGGATGGTCCTCAGCGGCGGACGCCTCCTCATCGCGGAGACGGTGGCGTTTCGCATCCAAAGCTACGCGGTCGGTCCGGACGGCGCCCTCTCGGACCCTCAAACGTTCGCGTCCTTCGCCCCCGACGCGGGGATCGCCCCCGACGGCATCTGCGCGGGACCGAACGGAGGTCTGTTCGTGGCCCCGGCGCTCATTCCGCAGGTCATTCAGCTGGATGCCCAGGGACAGATCATCGCGCGCCACGAGACGAGCCAGATCACCTTCGCGCCGGCGTGGGATGGGGGCTCGAACCTCTTCGCGGTGACGGGGCCCAGCTCGGAGCCGCGCCACGTCCAGGGTCAAGGCCTCGGCGCCATCGAGCACATCGCCCTCGACTGAGCCTTCCGTCTCTACCGGCGCGACGGGCCGAAAACCGGCGTCACCCCGGGTCTAGGACCCACCCGGCCGGGACGCTACTCGGGGAGGGGAATGCGCTCTTCGGTGTCCTCGGGGACGACCGGGAAGCGCTCTGCTCTCCAGTCCTCTTTGGCTTCCTCGATGCGCTCTCGCCGGCTGGACACGAAGTTCCAGAACATGTGGCGGGGACCGACGTGGGCCCCGCCTACGAGAGCCCAGCGAGCCGGGCCCATCGAGCAGACGTGGGCGTCGTGTCCGGGCTCGAGGACCACCAGCGCCCCGGGCTCGGCCACCAAGCCAGCCACCTCGACGTGGCCGCTGACCACGTACACCGCGCGCTCCTCCGCCTCCGGGAGGAGCACCTCCGAGTCCGCCGAAGCCTCGCCCACCACGTAGAGGGTGGGCGACAAGGCTTTCACCGGCGAGCTGCGGCCGTAGCCCTCGCCCACGAGGAGCCGGAGCTCCACTCCCCCTTCGGTCCAGCGGGGCAGCTCCGCCTCCGGATAGTGGTGGAACTCCGGCTCCATTTCTTCCGCGTGATCGGGGAGGGCAATCCACAGCTGGAGACCATGAAGGCGCTGGGGACGCCCCCGCGCCTCGGCCGGGCTGCGCTCGGAGTGAACGATGCCCTTTCCGGCGATCATCAGGTTGACCGCTCCCGGCTCGATGTTCAGGGAGGTGCCGAGGCTGTCGCGGTGCTGGATCGCCCCCTCGAAGAGGTAGGTGAGGGTGGCGAGGTTGATATGGGGATGGGGCCGAACGTCCATGGCTTGATCGGGCCCCAGGGCGGCCGGTCCCATCTCGTCGAAAAAGACGAAGGGGCCCACGGACCGGCGCTGGACGGTGGGAAGCGCCCGGCGGACCTCGAAGTCGCCAATGTCCTTGGCCTTAGACCGCACCACGAGATTCACCGCGGCGGTTTCGTCCCCATGGCAGCGAGGTTCCTCAGCTCGGCTCCAGCTCATGCGCCGCTTGTAACCAAGGGAGCGCCTCGAGACCCGAGGAAGCGCACCTATCGAGACCGGAGGGGTGGCTAAACGTTCGGTCCGTTCAACAGGGCCCGTTGTCGGTCCCCGGAGTGCCCAGGTCGGCGCCGTTGTAGGTCGCGGACCCGGAGCAGAAGCTGGCCCCGGTGTCGTTGGCTACGTGCGGGCTCATGCCCTGGAGAAGAGGCAAGCTGAGCTGCATCGAAGCCCCCGCGACGTCCGGGAAGGCGGCGTCCGTGTAGTCCACCCGGTCGATCTCCATCCCGCCGCAGCTCACGATGACCTCGTCGTCGCCGTTGGCGAGGTTCATGTTGCTCGACCCGCCCCAGTCATAGCTGGGGCTAAAGCCGGGCATGCTGCTCTTGGCCAGGGTGACGTAGGCCCCAGGGGCCACCGCGAGGCTCGACGCCACCGAGAAGCTGTCCCCGTCGGCGTCCGAGATGGTGCAGCCTTGCAGCTCGTAGATGACGCTCGAAGAGGGGTTGTAGATCTCGATCCACTCTCCCTCGTTGTCGCTCAAGACGGCAGGGTTCTTCATGATCTCCGAGATGAAGAGGTCGCCGGGACTCGACGGGGCCGCCGTCCCAACCGCGGAGATCTGCAGACTGGATTGCGCCTGCCCCCCGGCGGCAGCGGCGGTGAGGGTGGTGATGCCCGGATCTGCTCCCGCCGTCACCGTGAAGCGAGCCCGGGTCGCGCCCGCCGGCACCGTGAGCGCGGACGCGGAAGCGAGGGCCGGAGAGAAGCTCAGGCTCACCGGGGTGCCTCCCGCGGCCCCGGGGATATCGAGCTCTACGGTACCCTCGACGGTGCCCCCCGGGTTCACTCCGGGCTGATCGAGGTCCACCGTGATGACGCTCCTCGGCTCTGCGTCGGAGTACACGCGGAGGGCAGCGCTCACCATGCTCGAGCCCAGGGTGGCCGTGACCTGGGCCGGAGCGGGGCGGGCGCCCCCCGGAGTGACGGACACCGCCACCTCAGAAGCCCCGGCGGGCACGGTGACGACGCTCGGCGCCGACAGAGGCCCGGTGGTCGAGACGGCCACGGCGACATCGGCGTCGGCGGCGCGGCTGAGCCGGAGGGTCAAAGAGACCGCCCCCGACATTTCGAGGACGAAGCTCGAGGCCGGCTCGAGACCCACCAGCACCGGGGCTTGATCGAGGTCGCTCGCATCCCGAGGCACGACCTTGAAGTTATCATTGGCGAAGCGCAGAGGTCCGCGGACGAAGCCGAGACTCTGCCCGAGCACTGGGAAGGGGTCAGCCCGGTAGTAGAAGTCGTCCACCCGCAAGTTGCCCGTCACTACGAACTCGAAGAACTGACCTTCGTCAGGCGCCGCGTCGACGACGCTCACGTTTTGCACCTCGACCAGGACCCCTTCCAGCGCTTCGGCCCGAGAGCCTCCGGTGGCGATGTCGGCCGCGTCCACCCGGAGGGGCGGTGGCCCCGCATTTCCGGACGAGCGGAGGATCAGGCGGCTGGCCGCGAGCTGGGTCTGACCAAAGAAGACGTTGACCGCGCCTTCGACATCGACGCGGTCCCCCACGCTCGGTCGGGGACTGTCCCGGTCGAAGACGAAGAGGCCCGAGTAGTCCGCCCCGAGGGTGAGGTCGTAGTCTGGATCTCCCGACGCGATCTGCAGGTTGTAGCCGTTCACACCGACGGCGGTGACGATCGCGTTCTCGATGAGCACCTCTCCGGTGTCGTTGCCCTGCTTGATGCCGTAGATGTTCGCGGGGCAGGATGAGTTGCCAGGGTTGGCGAAGTCGGGGCAGCGATCGCACGCGTCCCCGATGGCGTCCTGGTCGCCGTCCACCTGGTCCGGATTGGGAAGGTCGGGGCAGTTGTCCATGCCGTTGGGCACCATGTCGCCGTCCCGGTCCTCGGGGTTGGGAGGACTGCAGGTGGTGCTGTCTGCGTCGAGCGGACACACGTCGCAGAGGTCGCCATCCATATCGCCGTCGGCGTTGGCCTGGGTCATGGGAGGGTCCAGAGGGAGGACGGGATTGAAGACGGTCGGGCAGTTGTCGAGCATGTCCATGACGCCGTCTCCGTCCTGGTCGACCTCGCCGGGAACCCCGAGGAACTCCCCGGAGCGGAAGGGCACGCAGGTGGGCTCGTCGACGGGAACGCCGCAGGAGAAGAGCTCGATGGTGCTCGGACTCACGGCAGCCTGTACTTGGGCCAACGAGGTGCCGCTGTCTCCCTGTACGCACACCCGTTTAGGGGTCCCGCAGACATCCATCGGCTCGCAACCCGAGCTGCGAAGCGCGTCCATCGGCTCGGCATCGCCGTAGAGGGGGGTTCCGCTCCGAAGGACGAGCGCCACCGTAGCCGGCTCACCCTCGATGATGGCCCGATACCCGCTCCGGATCGAAGCATCGAAGATGGCCACGTCGGCTTCGAGGCCGGAGGCCAGCCGTCCGATGCGCGCGTCCGACTTGAGGGCAGAGGCGGCGTTCTGAGTGGCCATGTCGACGAGCTGCCGGTCCGTAAATGCGTCGTCATAGTTTCGCCGATCGAGCTCGTCGGCGCAGGCGAGCTCGCGGAGCATGTTTTGAGAGCCTGAGGAGGGCCAGTCGGTGCCGAGAGCGATGTTCACCCCCAAGCGCCGCGCCATGGGGAACGGCGCCGTCACCCCGTAGAGGCTGATGTTGGTGCGGGGAGACCACACCAGGGAGGCCCCCTCCGCCGCCGCCGCCGCGTAGTCGATGGCCGTCATGCCGGTGCCGTGAATGAAGGCAGTCTTGCCGAGCAGAACATCCTGGCCGCCGTTTTCGGTCCGCGACAAGCAGAGGAACTCGTTGCGGGCGGCGGTGTCGATGCCCTCGGCGACGTGGGGAAGATAGGCGATCGCGCCCGCGATGTTGCCGTCGGTGGGGGCATCGATGTCGCCGTAGCTACAGCCCGAGTCGTTCAGGGTGCCCCGAGCGTCCCCGAGAGGGAAAGTGCTGTATCTCGCGGGAGGTTGGTCCAGGCCTTCCTGCAGCTCTCCCGCGCGATCGAGGTTGCGGAGAAGGCCGGGAGCCCCTCCGGACCCCGCCACCGAGGTGGCGCCGGCCACCAGGTGACGTAGCTCGGCGTACAGCACCGGGCCCTGCCCGCTCGAGCCCCGAGGAGTGTTCAGCTCCAAGGCGCCGCGCGCCCCCGTCCGCCACTCGTGCCGATGGTCGTAGCGAGTATCGCCGGTGGGGATGGGCCGGCCCTCGCCGAAGGTCACGTGCTCGTGGGCGTTGATGAGGCCCGGCGCCACCACGCCTCGGGAGCAGGCTACCACCGTGGCCTCGCTAAAGCCCGCCGCCTCGGAGCAGTCGCAGTCTGCGCAAGAAATCTTGCCGTCTCCGCCGACCAGGAGATGACCGTTCTCCAAGAGTCCCTCGGGCGCGACGATGGCCCCGCGGATGAGCGTGGCGGGGCCCGAGCCCGGCGTCACTCCGCAGGTGCCGGAGGTGGAGGGAATGGGGTCGTTGGGACAGATCACCACCCGGTCCCCCTCGGGCGCGGAGCCGCCGCCGGGCACGCCCCCGTCGGGCGCCGGGGTCACTCCGGCGTCTGGGATACCCATGTCGTGCACGGGGTTCGGCGCGTCATCGTGACAGGCGGAGGTGAGGGAGAAGATGAAGACGAAAGAAGCGACGAAACTTACCCGGGGTTTGAGTGGGGACATGTATGTCCACCTCCTGGGTATGAGTTTCGGTGGGTTCAGCGAGCCCTTCAACCGACATATGGGCGAGTCTCGGCGCCCCGCCCTACTCGGTCAGGAGCCCTATCCCGCTATCTGAGATCGACGGATCCTGCCGCCGCCAGGCGGCGCAGGACGATCTGCCCAGACCAGTCGATCGGCCCCGGGACGACGAGCTCCGCGTTGGGCGCCCACAGGTCGACCGGCGCCGTCGGTCCCAGGACCGGGAGCTGGACCGAGCCGTCGTCCGCGCAGACGATGATCAGCCGCCCCGATCCCTCGACGGACAGGTTGTCGATCTCGAAGCTCCCGTCGATCGCGAGGAGCAAGGCGTCCGCGGGATCGGGCACCTGCACCCGGAGCGAGGATACGATCAGGCGGCCACCGATCCGCGCCCACGACGCCCCGCCCCGCACCTCGAGGGTGAGGCTGGATCCCGTGGGAGGCGGCTCGAACTGATATCGCTCCGGGGTCAAGGTCTGCTGGAGGGGAATCAAGAGCTCGGGCGAGGGCCAGGGTCCGAGCTCCTCGATCCACGGGGCGACGTCCGAGGCGTCGTCGCAGCCGCACGGCGTGGGAGAAGGGACAGGTCCCGACTCGAAGCTCCCGAGGCTCTCCCCGTCCGAAGTCTGACGGGTCGCGGAGAGCGGCTGGCGGAGGCGCCCTCCGACCACGAGCCGCTCGGCTAGAAGATCGCCCCCTACGTCGGCGTCCCCGTCGACCTCGAGGAGGGCTTCGCTTCTCCACGCCGCCCCGACCCGAAGCGACCCGACCCGGGCCGCCACGGCGCTCCCGCGCACCTCGTCGCCCACCTCGAGGGCGCCCGAGACCGACAGCTCACCGCTGAAATCGAGGTCCCCTTCGGTCCCGAGCGGTCCGTCCACGCGGATCGCGCCGCTGACCGAGAGGCCACCGCAAGCGCACATCCGCGGACCGCCGTCGCGAAACACAGAAGGGAGAGCCGGGAGACCGCCGACCGGGGCGGCGCCTCCATCGAACGGAGGCCCGGCGTCGGGCCGCGGGGTCCCCGTGTCCACGCGGATCGCAACGATGTCCTCGACTGAGCACCCCGAGGCCCCCAAGCCGAGGAGGAGGATCGCAGCTCCAGATCGGGAGGTGCCCAAGCCCATTTCGAAGATTATCGCGCGTCTCGAAGAAGAGCGGTGGCTCGATCTGCCGCCGCCGTGCCCCGGTAGCCGAGCACCACCCGTCGCCAGGCCGACCGAGCCGCCTCGAGCTCTCCGAGCGCTTGGGCGGCGCTGCCCTCTCCCACCCAAGACTCGGGCACGAGGGGTCCGCTCGGAAGCACGCGGCGGGCGGCTCGGAAGGCTCGACGTGCGCCTCGCGCATCTCCGAGCTGCTGCAAGCGAATCTCCCCTTCGGAGACCGCGGCCACGTGGGCTGCGGCGGGGGCCCCACCTCGGCGCACCTGGGCGTAGAGCCGCACCGCGCCCTCCCAATCCTGGGCGGCGCGGAGGCGACTGGCCCGGACGAGAAGGGCTTCCACCTCGCCGGACCGGTTCGGACGCGGACGCACCGGCAAAGGGGCCCCGCCCCGCGGACGAACCCTCCCCGCCCGCGCGGATCGAGAGGGTTTCGAGGGAGGCTCGGAGGACGAAGGAGAGGTTTCGGGGGCAGGCTCCTCGGGCCCCTCCGCGACCCCCCTCGTCCCGAACTCCGGGGTCTCGGCGGCGAGCTCCGGCGGCGGCGCGGCGGCGGGAGGGGATGTGTCGGCGGGAGGGGGCGAGTCCGCGGGGCGGGAAGCCGCGTCCGGGACGGAGACCCCGTGGCTCGCGCGGAGCCCGAGGTCGGCGGGGCTCGCCGGAGCGGGATCCTGGGCGCGACGGGCCCCGATCGTGAGGCGGGTGACGACGTCGGCCACCACCCCTCGCATGGCCCAGGCCGCCGGAGCCCCGGCGAAGAGGAGGACGGCGGCGGCCACCGCCCAGGGCACCAGCTTCGGCCGGCGCCGAGGCGGGGCGGCCGCCTGCCACTGATCGAGGATCTCCTGGACCATGCGCTCCTCCGCGAAAGCGTCGAGGGGCAGCGCCGGACCCGGACGAGCGTCGAGCTCGG
>JBCBRU010000310.1:0-9999 GCA_039819565.1 Myxococcota bacterium
CCTCAACGCTGACCCCGAGGCCCTCCGAGCCCTGATCGAAGCAGGCAAGATCCACAGTCGCCAGGGAAAAGACAAAGTAGCCCAAGCGAGCTTCCGCAAGGCGACCCGGTCCCATCCTCGCTCAGGTGAAGCCTGGTGCCTTCTCGGCCTCAGCTTGGCTCAGCGGAAAGTCAGCCGAGAGGCTCGTCAGGCCCTCCAAAAGTGCCGCGACGGGGATGGCCCCGGGGACCTCGTGGACTCCGCCAACGAGCTCCTCGACGCCCGCTGACGCGGGAAGGGGCGGAGCAGCGTCCGGGTCTGCGCCTGGAGGTTGACGCTTCCGCTTCTCCATGGCACTCACCCCCTCCCGCGCCTGAGTAGCTCAGTTGGTAGAGCTACGGCTTCGTAAGCCGTCGGTCGCAGGTTCGACTCCTGTCTCAGGCTCTCTCAGAAAAAGATGTCTACCGCCCGGCTTCGGTTGTCGCCGGTGCGGGGCCGCGTACCTCCGTCCGTCAGCGGCACCCGATGGTCGCCCTTGTACATCCCCGTAAAGAGACCGAGGTGCTTGCCGCCGTAGCCCGGCGGAATGGAGATGGTGAAGGGATCTTGGATGACCTCGCCTTCTTGCCAAACATCGGTCGGGTAGCGACCTCGTGCTGGGAAGTGGTCGCCGTGGATACGGCTCTGCTCCTCCCCGACCGCGTCTCCATGGATGAAGATCTGGTACTCCTCGGCCATCGGCCGAAGCGCCGACCAGAAGAAGGTGACCTTCGGTCGACTCCCCGTTGTGGGGCGCTCAGGCTCGAGCATGTAGCCCAAGAGCTTTGCTCGGTCTCCGAACACGGCGCCGATCGGCTTCATGTTCGCAGGCGGTGCATCGAGGATCAGGGAACCGCGAAGCGCGCCGCGGTCGAAAGCCTCTCGACGCTCGCGCACCGATTGAACGTTGGGCAAACACCCAACCGATGCGACCCCCAGAAGAATGAGGCCGATCAAGAGGCCGGTACGGGCCGTGCTCATGCCTTCAGATTCCCACGTCCTCCAGCTTGGGGAGAAGGATGATCTCCAGCCGGCGATTCTTCTCACGCTCCTCGGCGCTCTCATTCGACGCGATCGGGTCATATTGTCCGTATCCGGCGGCAGCTAGGCTCTCCGGAGCGACCCCTTGATCGATGAGAAGCTTTACGACCTCGGTCGCGCGCGCGGTGGACAACTCCCAGTTGCTGCGAAAGCGACCGCCCCGCTTCAGGGGGACGTTGTCCGTGTGACCCGCCACCAAGAACTCTCGGTCGGCCGCCGCATCCTTGAGAACCCCGGCGACCTCCACCAGGGCTTCCCGGCCGCCCTTCTTCAGCTTCTTGGACCCAGAGGGAAAGAGGATGGCGTCGGGTAGCTTCAGCATCATGCGGCCGTCTCGACGTACCACCTCGAGCCGACCCGCATCGATCATGCTCTTGAAGCGAGCGGTGAGGGCCGCAAACTGCGCCTTCTCAGCCTCTGCCTGTTCGCGAAGGCGCTTAAGCTGGAGGATTTCCTGCTGGCTAGCCTTGAGCTCCTCTCGTGCCGCCTCCGCAGCCGCAGCCTGGGCGGCGAGCTCGTCACCCATGTTCTTACGAACCTCTTCGAGGTTTCCGCCCAGGGTTCGAACCTCGTCCTCGAGGCCCGCGATGAGTGAGTCACGTCCCTCGATCTCCGACTGCTTTTTCGAGAGCTCGGTGGAGTGAGCCCCCTGCAGCTTTTTCATTTCGGCGTCCATGGTTGCCTTCTGCTCAGCCAAGGCCTCGTTCAGGAGCTTTTGATGCTCTTCCTGACCCATCCCGCAGCCGGCCAAAACCAGCACCGCCACCCATGCTCCGCAATTCCTTCGGTTCATGTTCGCCTCCATGCATCGTCCCCCGACCCCAGACAAGGGCCCGCCGCCCGACGCGTGGCGTGAGCTCTCCACCCCTGGACACCCCTCCTCGGGAGGTGCGGGGCTACCAGGTCAGGGCCCGAAGCGCGACCGTGCCGCGCTCGACCTCGACCCAACAGCTTCGTAGATCCGCCTCGGGGCACCGCGCGCACGAGGCGCCTTCCGGTGCGAAGAAGAGCCCGTAGAGGCCCTCCGGGAGGTCGATGACCCACTCTCCGAGCGCGTTCGAGTCGAGCCGGATCTCGGCCCGGGCCTCCGCCTCGCCTCGGAGAAGCCCGGGGGAGCATCTCGCGTCCACGGGGAGACTCCCACCTGCGGACACCACGAAGACGGTCATTGCCTCGCGTCGTCGACCACAGGTCGGCTCGGCGCAGCTCATCCCGGGCTCCGAGCAAGGCCCGAGGTCGCGGTCCGTGACGCCAGCGAGACCTTGGGTCAGAGCCGGCTGCATCTCTCGCGCTCGCGCCGCGGTCATCGGTTCGGGCGGCGCGGGGCAGGTCTCGGCTTCTCCGCAGCCCCAAAGAAGAATGGCGGCGAACCCGGCCCCGGATCGGGTCAAGGCTCGTTCCACATATCGAGCGCATCGGAGGCCGAAACACCTCGACCTGAGCCTCCCTCTAACGAGCGAACATCCACCTGAGTCACGTCGAGGAGGGGCCCGAAAACGCCTTGCTGTATGCACTGAGCCAGCTGCTTGACAGGATCCCTGACCTCGTCGTCGTCGTCAGCGTCCACGAGGGGCACCTCGAGCAGCACGCTCCCATCCGCTGCACGAATGGAGCCTCCCAAGGGCTCGACACGAAGGATGAGCCCCCACGGGACCTCGATAAAGGCCGGCGAATTCTGGAGGCGCTCCACGGCTTCCACCGCGATGGTGTCTTTCGCAGCCTCGAAAGTGACGGGGAGGGCCAGGCCCAGGCGGGTGAGCACCGCCGGATCTCGCTCCACGACAGCTCGAAAGAGGCTTCTCGCCGCGTCGTATTGACCCCGTCGCCGAGCCGCGTCGGCCCCGAAGGCAGCTGCGCGGGTCGTAACCAGGGTCAGTCCCCGCGGCGCCCGATCAAGGACGGCCGCGGCCAGACTCTCGGCCTCCGAATAGTCCCCCCGCCACCATGCAATCTCGGCTGCGTAAGCGTCGAACACGACCCCAGCTTGTCCTTCTGGGAGCGTCTCTTCTGACCGGGCCCGTTCGAGGGCCACCTCGGCGACGCCAGGCCCGACGAGCCCGATCACCTCAGCGTCCAGCCAGGATGGGAGCTCGAGAGAGCCGGGAACCTCCGGACGGAGGGTGGTCACGAGGCGCTCGGGGTTAGCCAACGTCTCGAGCGCCCGTCGGCCGACGAGCCAGGCTTCGACCCGAAGCTGAGCAGCCTCGGCCCGAAGCTTGGCCGCCTGCCACCAGGAGGACACTGCCGCCTCCATTTCGAGACGTCGAGCCCGCGCTCGACGCGCCACACGAGCGACCAACGCGGCTCCAGCCTCGTTCTGATCCGAGGCAGCGCTCGAGGTCCCTTGACGATCGGGCCGTTCAACAATCGTTCGAGTCACCGGCTCGGCCAAGTCCGGGCGCCCCGCCACCAGCATCAGCGCAGCCCCCACGAGCCGAGCCTCCGCCTCGTCCTGCTGGTCCAGATAAGCGTGGGGACGTCGAGCTCGATAGGCGCGCATCTCTCGCCAAGCCGAGAGCGCCTCCGCGAAACGCCCCTCCGCGAGGTAGAGATGAACCAAGCGACCCCAAGGGTTGACCGACGTCTCGGGGGGTCTCCGGGCCGCTTCTCGATAGAGGCGCTCGGCCTCATCAAAGCGAAAGAACTCTTCGGAGGCCGCTCCTGCGTTGGTCAGCTCGACGGACCCTCCGCGGCCCCGCTGGAGTGAGGGCTCAGCCGCGGCTCGGCAGGCCTCATAGGCGGCCTCTCGTCGGCGCATCTCACTCTCGATGGCGCAGCGACTGGTCAGCGCCACCGCTTTGCTCCATCGGTCGTCGGCCTCGAGCGCCTCGAGAACCACTTTGCGAGCGTCCTCAAAGCGACCCAGCTTCATGAGCGGCCACGCGGTGCTCGCTCGATGATCGATGTCGAGATCCTTAGTGATGGCCTCGGCGTAGCGAATGCGCGCCTCGTGGTGGTCCATCTCCCCGTGCACGTCCATCAGCTCATAGAGGATTCGGTACGCCAGTAAGCGAAGCGGGTCGTCCTCCCCAAAGCTTCGACCGTGAGCCTTTGCGAACAGGTTCTCGGCTCTGTCTAGATGTCGAAGTGCCTTGGGAAGATTGCCTTCTCCGCGGTGTTGAACGGCCCCGAGAAGATAGTGAGCGCGAAAGCTCTCCGCCTCGGCTTCGACGGCGGCTCGCGCAAGACTCCTTGCGGACACGAACTCATCCTTGCGAAGGGCGCAAAAAGCGCTCCGCTCGATATCTGTGCCTCCGAAGAGCTCCGCTTGTTCGCAGTCGCCACGCACCTCAGGGAGCCCGCGCCGCGCCTCCGAGGCCGTCACGGGGGAGCGCTCTCGAGGTGGCTCGGCAGCTCGCTCGGACTGGCTCCACGCTCGACCCCCGCTCAGCAGCGAGAGCACCACGAAGGCGCGTCCGAGGGTGGAAGAGCCGAGGTCCATTCGGTCAGCCTCCCGTCCGCAGCGTGGCTCGGGCGAGGCGTTCGAGGGCCGGAGCGAGGGCGTCGCGAATCACCTCATCGGAGCTTACCGCCCCTGCCCCGAGCTCCAGTCGATGTGCGAACACGAGAGGCAGAAGGGCCTCGAGATCGGTGGCGTCCACCCAGGTTCGACCCTTACGGAGAGCTCGCGTCTGCAGCGCCGGTACCGCCAGCACCAGCGCTCGGGTGGAGATGCCCTGTAGGACCCGTCGGTCCTGGCGAAGCGCCTGCGCGGCATCGACCAGTGCTTCGTGGACCAGCTCGTGTACGTGAATGCGCTCGCGGGCTACCCGACGTGCGCGCAGCACTTCGCTGCGGCTGGCGCCGGGGAGCTCGCTCGGCGTGGTCCGTGTGCGGAGGGTTCGGAGTACCTCGAGTTCGCTCGCGCGATCGATGTGCTCCATGCGGATCTTGAAAAGAAAGCGATCCAGCTGGGCCACCGGGAGCGGATAGGTCCCCGCCAAATCCAGAGGGTTCTGCGTGGCCACGACGAAGAACAATTCGTCGAGGGCGCGGGTGCCGTCGTCGACCGTGACCTGCTTTTCGGCCATAGCCTCGAGCAGGGCTGCCTGCACCTTCGGAGAGGTCCGATTGATCTCATCGGCGAGGACGACGTGGGCGAATACGGGCCCGGGCGAAAACCGGAGACGTCCCGTGGAGGGCTCGAAGATGCTCGTTCCGGTGATATCCGAGGGCAAAAGGTCGGGCGTGAACTGAATCCGGCGAAAGCGCTCCACGAGACCTCGTTCCTCGCTGGGGCGGTCGTCGAGCATCGCCTCCCCCAAAGCCTTGGCGAGCGTGGTTTTTCCCGAGCCTGGAAAGTCTTCGAGGAGCACGTGTCCGTCGGCCACCAGGGCCACAAGGACGAGCTCAATCACCTCGTCGCGGCCGAGGACGCGAGCGGAGACTCGTTGGAAAAGGCGCTCCAGCACGTCGCGGGCTTCGTCGAGGGGGTCGCGAAGGTCGGAGGTCGGAGGGGAGACAGCAGAGACTTCGGTCATGACTTGGACTCTCGGGGGCCCGATCAGCGTGCCCACCACCACGGAAGGGGATGAAGCCAAGCTAGAGCTCGGCGCCAGGAAGGAAGGTTCTGCCCAAGCTCGCTCCCCACCGCTCCGGCCAGCGCCGCGGCGGTACGCCCACCTGGAGCCCGGCCTCCGGGGTGACCGGCCAGGGTCGAGCGCTCGAGGAGCAGCGTAAGAGGGGCGAAGCTTGGGGCGAGGGCCCGTGCGCGCTCTCCAAAGGCCACCCGCGACTCCCCTTCACCCCGAACCACGCCCGCCGCCGCCAACCGATCGAGCGCCGCGCGGTAGGCCGGACCTACGCGCTCTGGAGCAAGCTGAGGGCGCACCAGCCGGAGCGTCTTGATGAGATACGTCAGGGCCACCAGGCCGAGGAGCACCCATGGAGCCGCCCGCCGGACAAGGGCCAGCCAGGCCCACAGGGGGCTCGGACCGGACGGGGCGAAGGTCTCTCTTCCTTCTCCGCGAGCCATCTCGCCGAGAAGGCGCTGAAGGTCCTCCTCCTCAAAGGGAGGCGGCTCGAACTCAGTCCGTTCGGGGGTGACTTCGACCGGGACCCAGCCCACTCCCTCGAGATGGATCTCGACCCAGGCGTGGGCGTCTCCGCTCTTGACCAGGAGAGCTGAGCCACCTCGAAGGTTGGAGGCCATAACCCCATAGCCGGCCCCCACCCGAGAGGGCAGACCCAGGGCGCGGAGCAAAAAGGCGGCGGCGTGTGCAATGTGGGTGCAATACCCCTTGCGGTCTCCCTCGACGAACAAGAACTCCGCGGTGGGCTCTGAGCTTTCGTATTTAGGGGTGAAGGAATAGATCGTGGTGCGCTCC
This sequence comes from Myxococcota bacterium, assembly GCA_039819565.1. Classification (GTDB taxonomy): domain Bacteria; phylum Myxococcota; class Kuafuiibacteriia; order Kuafuiibacteriales; family Kuafuiibacteriaceae; genus JAHQVK01. Next base: position 6,387 of record JBCBRU010000310.1, read on the forward strand.
AAGTGACGCTTAACGGCGTAGGCCTGTGCGAAGGGATCACCGCGTAGCGCATCCGGAACCGTGGCGTCGATACGAGCAGCAAGCTCGAGGTAGCGCGCGTCCTCAGGGAGAGCCGTGTAATACGCCCACTGATCCGGGCTCCAGCTCGGATCCCCAGCAGCCCGCCCCAAGAGCTTCTCGAAGGGCGTGGTGACGAGGTTCGAGACGACCCGATACGCGCGCTTGAAGCGGGCCGGAGCCGGGTTCGCCATCGGCTCGACCTCGATCGGATCCGCCAGAGTGAACATGCGGCGATGCTCTGAGATGAGGGCGATGTCCGTGGCTACGAGCTCACGGCCAAAGCTCCCCTCGGGAGGACCGGAGATCGGCTTCTTCTGGGTAGGAAAGCGCCACGGTACGTCGTGATCGGCGTTGTCCACGCTCTCTACGAGTCGACTCCCGTTGAACTGCGAAAAGGCCGCGTGCCGAAAGTAGAAGACCCCTCCGGTCGGCTGAGCGTCCTTGTGAAAGACCACCACCGCCACCGGGCGCTGCTGACCTTTTTCCCCGGCTGGCCCCTCCCGATCGAGCTGGTCCTCGGACGTTGAAGGTCGTCCCGTGCCCCGTCCGGAGCGGGCCTTCTGGGCGCGCCGCTGAGCCTCGCCCACGCCGCTCCCGTCTGGCTCGCGCAGCGTGCTGTCGGCGGATCTACGGTGGAGAGGGACCGAAACGAGTAGGGCCAGGCCGGCCACGGCCAGGAGTTGCAGCATCCGGCGCGCCGGCCGAGCCTCCCGTCCAAGGGTGCCGGCTGCAAGCAAGGCGCCGACCCCTCCGAGCGCGAGGAAGGCCAACACCGGGTCGAGGCCCTGCTGCCAAAACCAATCCGCAATCTCGAGGGGGCGGGCGATCATCCCGTCCCGATGGGCCGCAACGGGAGCTGCTACGGCGACCACCACGAGGCCCGCTTCGAGGAGCAAGGCAGGTCGAAAGCGTAGCGAGAGGCTCCGCACGGCGAGAACCACCCCGAATACGCCGCCTCCCACCCGCAACGCCTCGGCCAAGGCCAGCGCCCCGTTAAGTCCGACAAGCCGGGCCGCGAAAGAGTGGTCGGCAAGCACGCCGGCGAAGAACTGGGCCCCGAGCCCGACGACGAGAGCAAGTAGCCAAACGACGCGCAGTCTCATGCGACCGCGTCGAAGAACGGCCGCCGCCACCGCAGCGAGAATGACCGCAGCGACCCCAGCCCAAAGACCTGAGGGCAACGCGAAGCCTCGACCGAGCACGGCGAAGGCCGCGGCGAGAAGACCGCCGTGGAGAATGCTCGCGATCATCATGCGGCGCTCCGCGCGGCCTCTGCGCCCCGTGACCGACCCGTCTCGCGGTCCACTCGGATCACTACGGCTCCGAGACGAGCGAAGGTCTGCACGATCTCGTCGAGCTCCGCGGGCGTGGGGCGGCCGTCTCGACCCTCCCCTCCCCGCGGCTCAGCGCGGAGCCAGCTCCTTCCCGACGCCGCATCGAGGGGGCGATCGTGGCCCACGACGATCGTGCTCCGATCCGCAACCGGGCGCATGGAGGCAGCCGTGGTCGACAGCCAGGGCCCAAGCCGACAGGGCACGAAGAGCACCAGGCGAGTACCTGCGTTCTTTTGGGTTTGACTCAAAACGGCCTCGAGCTGCCCCCCACATCGTCGCGCCCGGCGCGAGGCCGCGATCATGCTTTGCGCCGCGCCGACTTCGCTCGTGCGCTCCGAGGTTCCATCGGCCCCAAAGGACCAGCGTGGCCCCAGGTGGCCGCGAGTAATAGCGACCCACGCGGAAGCGGCGGAGGGCTCGTCACCGGGTCCCGCCACCAGATGTGCGTGGACCTCGACCTCCTCGTCGAGGGCGCGCTCTGGAGTTCGGACGTAGAGGCCGCCCGTCCGCGCATAAATCTTCCAGAGGACCAGGCGCAGCGGGTCACCGGGGACGTACGGCCTCATCTCGACCCGGTCTCCCGCGGGACGACCGAGCGGGTGCCCCCGCGTCTCGCCGGGAGCGAGCGCGGTCAACGCTGGAGCCCCGTCCAGCGCTCCAAGATACGGGCTGACGAGCACGGTCCGTCGTTCTTGGCGGCGAAGCTCTGCTCGGACCAGCCCGAAGGCGTCCTCGATGACAATGGCCCGCTCGAGCCCCGTCGCCGCGGCGCGATGTCGACCAGACAGCCGCTCCTTTCGCCCCTGGCGAGAGGTCTCGAGACCCTCGGGAGCGAGAATGCGAACGTTGGCGTCTACCAAAGGCCAAAAGAAGACCGGCCATGGGGGACCGGCGGCATGGCCTCGCCAAGCCTCGAAAGCAAGCGGATCGCCCACGGCTCCTGTGCCTCCGACGCCATCCAGCGCATGCACCACGACCCCGAAGAGCACCGAGATCAGGCCAAGCGCCACAAGCCCGAGCGCGCCTGCCCCCGCCATCTGGGCCACGAAGTCGCTCCGCGGTAGGCCGTAAAATCGGAGAAGAACGAAGCCTGCGAGGGCCACCAGAACGCCAAGATCCGTGAGGAGCGTCCAACGGCGGACCTGCGCGTAGGCGTGGGCAATGCGGCGCGTCACGCGAAGAGGGGAACGCTCGTCGCCGTCGCTTTGTGCCCGAGCTCGCCGGTGGGACGATTGCGTCACCCGCCCAGCATACCCAAAAGGACGTGGACGCCGGCTCCGAAGCGCCGTAGGGCCCGAGAGATGAGGGCCATCCTGCTGGGTTTAGCCTTGATGGGAGCCAACTGCGCAGCGGTTCGGCCGGCGCCGGAGGCCTTGCCTGGGCGCCCTACAACCGCGTCAGGGCGGGCTTTCGCCGAAGATCTCGCGCTCCTCCGCGCCGCCCTCGGTGATCTTTTGGTCCTGGGCCCGGCGGCCGGGCGCGAGGGTGTTCTTCCCCCGATCGATAGTGAGGGCCAGGCCGCAGCGCGCTCGGAGCTCGAAGCCTGGGCTCTTCAGTGGGAGAGCGGACGCGGGGGGGCTTGGACGACAGGGCCCCAAACTGACGACGAGAGGCTCACCGCCGCCCGGGCGCGCGCATGGATCCAGCGCGGGCGCTATCTTTGGGGGCCTTCGGGGGAGTCGGGGCATCCTGTGTTTCTTCGCCCGGTCTTTCTGGATTCGGTCTGGGACCGTGGCTGGATGGCGCTCCATTTCACCCCCCCTCGACCTGAGGACCTGACCCGCTTCGCGGAGGAAGCGGCGGCGGCGATGAGCGTGGCCAGCCCCTCCGCCGCAGAGTGGGCTCGCGCTCGACTGGATCGGTTCCCCCCTCGCGCCGCCGCCCTTCTTCGCCCGTATGCGGAAGCCCTGTCCACGACGTCGACTTCGGCCCCTCTGGACCTCGCGCGAGCCCTTCAGGCTCAGGCCGGCGCGAACGCGGCTCCGGACCTCGCGGCGGTTCGAGCGAACGCGCGCGCAGGGGTGGCTCGAGCGCGTCAGCGTCTCTACAGCCGAGCCCTCGAAGTCTTGCCCACCGGTCCGGACGGGGTTGATGAGCGCATCGCGGCGGCTTTTAAGGTGGCGCGCACCCGCCGCGTGGCACCAGAGAGCACCCGCGTCGAAGAGGCGCTCCTCGCGGCCCTTCCTGGCGTCTCAACGAGCACTTCGAGCGCTTCCTCG
>JBCBRU010000311.1:0-9981 GCA_039819565.1 Myxococcota bacterium
CCCGCGAAGCGCAGGCTGACGGCGTTCGCGCAACAGCGGATCGCCTGGCTTGAACGGGACCGGTCGCCGCTCCGGGTCGAGAACAACACCGGCGCCGGTGTCGACATTGCGTCCGGAGATCTCAGCCTCAACATGGAAGTGGGCGCCGGCCGCTCCGAGCTCCGAAGAAACGGGACGGACGCGGTGGGATGCGTGCCGTGGAGGGTAGAGGCGGGCGTCTGGATCAACGATCGAATCGGCACCTGCGCCCACCTGGACGGGGCCTCGACGGAGGACGGCGATATCTCCGCGACGTCCCCGAGCGTGCGCGACAACCTAGGCGCGGGCTTTCGCGCCGCTGACCCGGAAAGTGAGGGTCTGGGCATCGTCCAGGTCTCGGGGGGCGAGGTCTGCGGAAACGCCCAGGCCGACGCGGCGCGAGAGCTGAGATACGAGGGAGTCGACCAAGACTGTCGATAGATGCGGAAGCTGCCGGACCGCAACCCTCCCGCGGCGCTACAGAGGTCCAAGCTCCTGACGGAACGACTCCGGAGTGGAGCCCGTCCAGCGAAGGAAGGCACGATAGAACGAGGTGACGTCCGAGAACCCGAGCAGGAAGGAGATCTCGGAGGCCGCCAGGTGGGTTCGACTCAGGTAGCTATGCGCCAGGTCCTTGCGGGTCGCGTCGAGAACGGCGCGATAGGTCGTGCCCTCTTCTCCAAGACGCCTTTGCAGCGTGCGATCGCTCATCGAGAGACGGCGGGCGACATCGGCCAACGCGGTGGTTCCACTCGGGAGAGCCTCGAGGAGGACGGCGGCCGTACGCATCGTCGTCGAAGCCTCGTTCTCCAGCGCCGCGAGTCGTCTCTTCAGCTCCGGCTCGAAGGTCTCCCAGAGGGCGGGGTCTGCGGTCAGGAACGGTCTCAGCGCCTCCGAGCGACTCAAGACGATGCCGTGCCCCACGCGGGTCTCGAGCTCCGTTCCAAAGTGCGATGCGAGCTCCTGGTCGGCCTCCGAAGCAGACTCACTCCACACCCGACAGGCCGTGACGGGCTTCCTGGTCCCCGCCCGGGCGAGTCTCAGGATGAACAACAAGTCCCCGAGGGCCATGCTGCTCGGGACCGGCCGGGAGGCCCCGAACCAGCGCGGCTCAAAGGTGACGAGTTCCGGGGTTTCCGTGATCGCGATCGTCATCGGAGCGACCAAGGGCTTGTACTCGCTGAGCCGACGGATCGCGCCCAGGAGGTTCGGGCTACACATCGCCGCGAACACGGGCGGCGAGAACGCGTCGGTGCGGAGCGACTCGTTGAAGCGAAGAGCGAAGTGCCCCGTCGAGAGAGACTCCATGGCCTCCCAGAAGCGGTAGAACTCGTCTGGGGATAAACGCTCCCCGGGCCGAGAGAGGAGCCCCTCCGCCAAGTCTGCCCGCCGAAGGACGTCGGATGGCTCGAGGCCGAGGTCTGCCAACAGCACTCGCCAGGAGGGGCCGACCGGGTAGTGGAGGGCCGACTTCATGGGCCAGATCATACCTTCGACGGTCGAACTCTCCGCGGCTCTGGCGTATTCAGTCAATCATCTGGCGTCTCGAGGAAGTGCACGAGGAGGAGCCGGGATGTAGGCTGAGACCTCGACGCCCTGCGCCGTGCCTTGCTGTACGACCACGCGCCGAACCGAAGCCTACCCCCGGGGGAGAACAAACGTGATTACCCAAGAACAAACCGCCATGCTGCAGACCCTTGCCCAGGGCCTATCCACACCGCCGCGTCTGCCCGTCCTTCGCTCGCCTGCGGAGGTCGGTCTCGAGTTCGAAGAGGTAGCCTTCTCCACGAAGGACGGGATCGACGTCACCGGCTGGTTCATGCCTGGCCCTTCGGGTCACGTCATCCTCAGCAACCACTTCTCGCCCGGCAATAGATATGGCTTCGCCGGGCACATGGAGGGGCTCGGGTTCGCGGGGGGGTTCGAGGTGGACTTCCTGCCCCGCTACCGAGCCCTTGTCGATGCCGGCTACAGCGTGTTGGCTTACGACCTCCGAGGCCACGGTGACAGCAGCGACGGCGAGGGTTCGATTTCGGGCGTAGGCTACTATGAGTGGCAAGAAGTCCTCGCTGCCCTCGACTACGTGCGCCACCGCAAAGACACGAGAGATTCCGACATCTCGCTGTACTCGATGTGTATGGGAGCGAACGCGACGTTCAACGCCATGGACAAACAACCGGAAGCCTTCGAAGGCATCAAGTCCATGATCGCGGTGGCACCGCTCCGGGGTCGCACCACCATCGAAAGGAACTGCGAGCGGATGGGGATCGAGCCGGCCGAAGGGGTCGCGGCGTTCGAGCCGATCTATAATGCGATCACGGGATTGACGGTGGACGACCACGACATCATTCCCAAGGCCAAGGCCATCCGCATGCCGATCTTCTACCTACAGGTCCGAGACGACATGAACTCCCGCTGGCAGGACGTGCAGGAGATGTTCGACCTCACCCCGGTCGAGGACAAGAAGATTTTCTACGTCGAGGGCACGCCCTGGCGCTTCAAGGGCTATACGTACTTCTCGGAGCATCCCCAACAGATGGTCGAGTGGTTCGACGGGCATCGCTAGAGGACCACGGCGAGGGTGGCGGTCGCGCTGACCCACTCGTAGGGCCGCTCCGAACCGGTGAAGATCTGCGCCTCGGCACGATTGTAGGCTCCCGTGACGCCTAGACTCCATGCCGACGCAAAGTTGAACCGCAGGCCTGCCCCCGCGTCCCACGCGAAACCCTCCAGATCTCCCACCAAGCCTCCGACATGCGCAAAAGCCACGGGGGTGATGCTTTGCCGAAGACCGACCCGCACCCCTCCGAGGACCCGGAAGGCGTTCGGAGTTCCTGGGGACTCGAAGCCGAGCTTTAGCTCGGGGACGACGAAGAGCGCCGAGCCCACATGGAGGTGAAAGCCGACAATGCCGTTGACCCCGATGCCTACCGACTCGGGGAGGACATCCGCGTCGGCTACCACGAAGTTGGGGCCGATCTCACCCATGAGAGACAGGCCTTCATGCGCCCAAGCGGGAGAGGACGCCATAAGGAGGCTCGATAGGGCGATGCCGCCGAAAACAAGTTTCTGCATAGACCCCGTCGAAAGCAGCAGGGTTCGTGCCGGCGACAGATTCGGAAGCCCGCTCACGCTGAGCGGGGAGGAGTGTGGTGACGCTCACGCCGCGGACGAACGCGGGCCCCCAGGGTGGGGTTCGTAGACCTCTAGTCCGTGTGTTCGTTCAAGACCTCCATCAGCTCGAGCGCACGGGGGAGGGTGCTTTCGAGGCTCAGCGCTTGCTCGAGGTCTTGCCGAGCCCACCGGAGATGGTCAGCCGTCCTTTCGGGCTGAAGGAGCGTCGCCTGAAGATGGAGGAACCCTCGAAGGGCGAGGGCGTCGCTCTCCGAGAGGCTTGTCACCTCGAAATCGTGAACGGGCGGGTGCTTCGCCTTGACCTTCCAGCGCCCGAACTTGGCGGCGCGGAGATATTTGTCGAGCGTCGCGTCCAGGGTGTCGAACGGGATCCCGAGCTCGAGCCACCACGCCCATCGCCACGGGACGCCTTGCTCGAGACGATGGAGGAAGTTACCGAAGCGCTTGAGATGGTGATCGACGAGATAGTGCACGAGCAACCAGCTCATTCCGTACTCAGCGGGATCTGGGTGGTCGTGGGACCAGAGAACCCAGCGTCGTGGCTTGAAATGCTACCCCTCCGGAGCCGTCTTGGCCGAACGCGGCGTACTCTCGCTCCTTCTCGAGGACGACGACCATGACCCTGTCCGTCGGCGGCGCTCCGCCGAGCAGAGGCACAGCCGTGAGGGCCCTCGGCCGCGAACGCACTATCTATCTCTCCTCGAGCGCGCCGGTGGGAGCCGTGTCCTCGTCGTCCTGCGCCCGACGTTTAGGCTCAAGCCGCATGCGCCGCTCCGTATACCCGAGAACGTGTGCTCGCGTGAGACGGGCTGGCTTCGGGAGAAGGGGCTCGGACGTGAATTCACACGAAGAACTCTTCCGTGTTCTCTCTCGTGATGTGTTCGTTTCGAATATGTCAACATCCTGTCGCTGAGCGTTACATTCTCGCCTGGATAATGGCGCGGGGGAGCAGCCTCGCTCCCGTCACAACCTCTCAGGGGAGATCATGCGTACCTTCAACACTGCACTCGCCGCCGGGGCCCTGCTCTGCGCGCCTCAGTTGGCCCTCGCTCAGACCGCGAGCTCGGCCTTCATCAGCGAATTTCACTACGACAACGCCGGCAGCGACTCGGGAGAGTTCGTCGAGATCGGGGGCGCCGCCGGCGAAAACCTCGACGGCTGGACGCTCGTTCTCTACAACGGAAACGGGGGCGGCGCGTACTTCACCCAAGGCTTCACCGCCAGCGACGTCTTGACCGGGGGCGTCCTCGTCGTCGGTTTCCCCTCCAACGGGATCCAAAACGGCAGCCCGGACGGCATCGCCCTCGTGAACCCGAACGGGGACATCGAGTTTCTGAGCTACGAAGGCGTCTTCACGGCCTCCGACGGACCTGCCGCTGGCCTGGTCAGCACGGACATTGGCGTGTCCGAGAGCAGCGCCACCGCCGTGGGCGACTCCCTTCAGTGCGGCGCCACCGGGAGCTTCGCGGCGCCCGCCCCGGAGAGCCGAGGCGTCAGCAACGCCACCGCCGGCTGCGTGCCGGTCATCCCCGGCACCCCTCCGCCTCCCCCGGTCGCCGCCGCCATCACCATCAACGAGTTTCACTACGACAACGCCGGCGCAGACGTGGGCGAGTTCGTCGAGCTGGCCGGAGCGACCGGAGCGAGCCTCGAAAACTGGCAGCTCGTCTTCTACAACGGCAACGGCGGGGCCTCCTACGGCACCGTGTCTTTCACCGCCGCCGACGTCCTCACCCGCGGCTTCTTCGTGGTCGACTTCGCAGGTATCCAAAACGGCTCCCCGGACGGCATCGCCCTGATCTCTCCGAACGGCCAGGTCGCTGAGTTCATCAGCTACGAAGGAAGCTTCACCGCCGCGGACGGACCAGCGGCCGGCGTCGCGAGCACCGACGTCGGCGTCTCCGAGCCCTCCAACACGCCCATCGGGGACTCCCTCCAGCGCTTCCGCGGGGCGTTTCGAGTCGGGACCGAGACCCGAGGCCGCTCGAACGTTCGCGTCAACGAGTTTCACTACGACAACGCCGGTACTGACACCGGTGAGTTCGTAGAGATCGCCGGCCCCGCCGGCGGCAGCCTCGAGGGCTTTAGCCTGGTCCTCTACAATGGAAGCAACGGCCAACCTTACTCCACCACCACGTTCGGCGCTGCCGACATCCTCGCGGCGGATCCGGCCGGGGCCTCCCGGGACGGGTTCGTCGTCGTCAACTTCCCTTCCAACGGGATCCAAAACGGCGCCCCCGACGCGATCGCGCTCATCGATGACGCCGGGGCGGTGGTCGAGTTCCTGAGCTATGAGGGCATCGTCGCCGCCTCCGCCGGCCCCGCTTCGGGCCTCACCAGCACCGACATCGGGGCCAGCGAGTCGTCCTCGACGCCCGTCGGCTCCTCGCTCCAGCTTCTCGCCAGTGGCTGGTCAGCCCTGCCTCAGACCCCGAACGCGACCAACCAGGCCGCGGTGGCCGTGGCCCGCACCATCATGGAGATTCAGGGCGCCGGACACACCTCCCCCGAGTCCGGAAACCTCGTGGAGACCACCGGCGTGGTGACCCAGACGGGCATTTTCGACGCCATCGGCGCCAGCGACGAGCAGGGCTTTTACCTGCAGGATCCCACCGGAGACGGAAACCTTGCCACCTCCGACGCTGTCTTCGTCGTCTCGTCGGAGGCGGTCGTCGTGGGCGATGCGGTGACGGTGCAAGGCACGGTCACGGAGACCGGCTTTCCCACCGAACTCACCTATACCCGCATCCAGTCCACGTCCGTTAGCGTGACGAGCTCCGGCAACCCCCTTCCCGCACCTATTGTCCTCGGGGCGGGCGGCCGCGTGCTCCCCACCGAGAACATCGATGACGACGCTTTCGCGAGCTTCGATCCGGCCACGGACGGTGTGGACTTCTTCGAGTCGCTGGAGGGGATGCGCGTCCGCGTCCCGAACCCTCTCGCCATCACCGGGACCAGCCGCTTCAACGAGATCTTCGTGGTGACGGACGGCGGCGTAGGCGCGACCGGACTCAGCGCTCGCAAGACCCTCAACATCTCCCCCGATGACTTCAACCCCGAGAAGATTCAGATCGACACCGGCCGCGAGACTTTCGACCCCATGTTCGTTCCTCTCCCCGACGTGGACACGGGCGCGACCTTCGCCGACATCGTGGGTACGGTGGGCTACGACTTCGGAAACTTCCAGGTCCAGCCCGACACCGTCAGCGTCCTCACCCCCGCTTCGATTCTCCCCCAAGTCTCGAACCTGACCGGCGACGCGGGCTCTCTCCTGGTCGCGAGCTACAACGTGCTGAACCTCGAAACCAACGACGCGGACGGCGACACCGACGTGGCCAACGGCCGCTTCGATGCTATCGCGGATCAGATCCTCAATAGCCTCCAGGCGCCCGACGTGGTCGGCCTCCAGGAGGTCCAGGATAACTCGGGGAGCGTCGACGACGGCGTGACCGCAGCGGATCTCACCCTGCAGGCGCTGGTGGACGCCATCGTGGCCGCCGGCGGTCCGACCTACGCGTTCATCGACAACACCTTCATCGGAAACAACACCTCCGGTGGCCAGCCCGGCGGGAACATTCGCACCGCCTTCCTCTACAACCCCGACCGGGTCTCCCTCGTGCCGGGCTCCGTCCAAACCGTGGCCAACCTCGCCGCCTTCGCGGGGGCTCGCCTCCCTCTGATCGCTTCCTTCGAGTTCGAAGGCGAAGAGGTGACCGTAGTGGTCAACCACTTCTCCTCCAAGGGCGGGAGCTCGGCCATCTTTGGGACCAACCAGCCCTTCGAGGCTCGTCAGGAGGATCTGGTGGTGAATGGTTCGCTGGATGAGCGTCTTGCCCAGTCGGCGGAGGTGCGAAACTTCATCGATAGTTTTCAGACCGCCAATCCCCAAGGAAACCTCGTGGTGCTCGGCGACCTGAATGAGTTCGAGTTCGTTTCCCCGGTGTCGGTCAACCTGGCTGGAGCTCTCGAGAACCTCACCCTGCGGCTGCCCGAGGACGAGCGCTATACCTTTGTGTTCCAGGGGAACAGCCAGTCCTTGGACCATATCCTCGTGAGCCAGGGCCTCGGCGCGATCGCAACCTTCGAGGCGGTTCATGTCAACGCGGAGTTCGCGGAGACGGCGGGGCGCGCCAGCGATCATGACCCCCTCGTGGTGCGCTTCGAGTTCACGCCTCCCGCGCCCACCTGCGCCGGGCGGACGGCGACCATCTACGTCGATGGGCACGGCGTCGTGGTGGGGGGACCGCAGAACGGCCAGCGCTATCGCGGCTTCCTGTTCGGAACCTTGGGCTCGGACGTCATCGTCGGTACGAACCGCTCCGATTTCATCAGTGGCTTCACCGGCTCTGACGTCATCTGCGGACTCCGGGGCCGAGACACGCTCGTCGGCGGCTTCGGGAACGATCTCCTCTTCGGGGATCAAGGCAGGGATACCCTCCTCGGTGGATTCGGCCACGATCTCCTGGATGGCGGCACGGGTCGGGACCGGTGCGTAGGCGGCTTCGGTCGGGACCGAAAGGTCTCCTGCGAACGCTGAAGCCATGAGGTGCGGGGCGCATCCTGCGCTCCGCATCTCACCCACCTCCACACCCTTGATGCGCCCGGCGCGACGGCACCGTCGCCTTCGACGAGGAGAGAATCCTGGGGACAGGCTCGACGCGTGCGGCGAGCTACCTCACCGCCTGCCGGGGCTGAGATACACGTCGAACGGGGGAGAAGCGGTCGGTTTCGATCCCATTTTTTCCCTGCCCGAGATCTCCTGGGCCATCCTGAGCCTGGCTCGTACGTCGAGACCGGTACCGAATATGAAAGTCGTTGCCCACCCCGGCCCTGAGGTCTTCCTATCGGAGGCGACTCCTTTTCTTAGCCGAGAGGAGACGATGAACAACCTTCCCCTCGGTCTCGCCGATGCGTTGGGGAAAGGCCGAACCTTCGGTGACGTCCCGCCCCGTTTTTGGACGGTCGAAGACGAGGGTGAGGTGGTTGGGGCGGCTCTCGTCACCCCTCCCTACAATTTGTCGGTTTCGATGATGGGTCCGCCGGCCGTCACCACCCTGGCCGAGAACATCAGGGCCGAGAGGGTCTCGCTCCCCGGGATCACGGGTCCGGCGGCGGTCGCCTATGGGATGGCCGATGCCCTCGGCCAGAGCTATCGGGTTGCGGTCTCGTCGAGCATCCTTCGACTCGAAGCGGTGCGGTGGCCCGAGTTGGCGCCTCTCGGCCAGCCGCGCGTAGCCGATCCAGACGACCTTGGGCTCGTGACGGACTGGTACGAGGCCTTCGCCTTCGAAGTGTCCAGCGATCCGCCGCACGCCACCCCGGCCTTGCGCCGCCACCGCGCCGCCCTGGCGGCTCAGTATGGCCTGGAACGGCGTGCGGTACATCTATGGCGCGTCGACGATGAACCCGTCTGTTTGGCTTCGAAGTCCCGGGAGCTCCCCCGCGGCGGGACCGTGGGTCCCGTGTACACGCCCCCCGAGCACCGAAAGCGGGGATACGCCTCAGCCCTCACCGCTGCCGTCAGCCAGGCTATCCTCGACTCGGGTAAAGACTATGCCTGTCTGTTTACCAACGACGCCAACCGGACTTCCAATAAGATCTATCGCGAGATCGGCTACGTCTGGATGGGAGACACGGTTCAACTCTCTTTCAACCGCCCGTAGAGTCAACCGATTCGCGAACTCGAGGCGACCGCGGGGACGGTCAGCCGGCGGACCGGAAGATACCGACGGCGGCCCAAGGTCGCGACGCGTACTTAGTCTGCGAGGTCGTCGGCAAGGCTGTCCGCGCGGGTGACGACGTCGGTCTCCGCGTAGCCGGGGAGGCCAGCCACGAACGCGGCCTCGAGCCAGTTCTGGAGCTCGCGGGCTTCGAAGAGGGCCGCCTCATCGGCGTCGAGGAGCGCGTAGAGCTGCTCTTTGGCTTCGGTGGTGAGGCGCCCCGTGGTTTCGTTCACGATCTTTCCGCGGAGCCCCTGGATGGCGTCGCGGAGGGCCCCTTCGGGGAAGAGGTTTGCCACGGCCGCCTTGCCGATGCTTCCGAGCGGGAGGGCCGAGAGGGCGAGGTCCACCGCGAAGCCGAGCAGCTTCTCCTGCGCGGCGCGGGCGTTCGCGAGGTCGTCGAAGCCGTTGGTGATGGCTTGGCTGCTCGCGGCCGAGAGGACAGAGAGCCGCCCCACGAGGTCTTCGTACTCCGGGTCGGACGGGTCGATGGAGCCGAGCTGCTCCTTGAGCTCTTCGGCGTAGCCGAGAACGGCGTTTTGAGCTCCGGTGACACGGTAGCCGCCGTCGGGGTCGAACACGGTCAGCTCGAGGAGGGCAGCCAGGTCTTGGGCGTTCTCTTCGTACTGCTCGGCGTCGCTGTTGCCGGTGGTGCTGACGTTCGTGCGATCGTAGAGGGTGAGGGCATCGAGGATCGGCTCGCTCTTACGGCGAAATACATCTTGCAGTTGATCGGCGCGGCCCTCGTCCACGAACCACCCCTCGTGGGATCTGGGCATGCGCGCGAGCTCGACGGCGAGCGTGTCCGCGTTCGGCGATTGGGTCCAGGCGATGTCGCGCATGATCTCCGAGAAGCCATCGCGGAAGCCCACGTCGGAAGGGACCTCTCGTCCGTCGAGGTCTGCGAAGTGCTGAATCCGCTCGGCGTCGAAGAAGTTGGCGGAGCCGACGACGCTGTCATAGATCTGTTCGCGCTGCTCCGGCGTGTACGAGGCGAGGGTGTCCACGACGAGGTCTCGGTTTCCGTAGTCCGAGGTGAGGAGCTCGGCGGCGATGCCCCCGGCGACCACCTGTCGGACCGACGAGACCTCGGTGTCCAGGACATAAG
>JBCBRU010000312.1:0-9950 GCA_039819565.1 Myxococcota bacterium
AAATCCACGGGGCGCTCGATGTCAGCCTCCTGGACGTGGGCCTCTACCTCGAGGCGCCCCTCGGCGACAATGCCGCGGTCGCGGTCGCGGGAACGAAGCCGAACGTTGACGACGCCCCCCGTACCGCGACCGAAGCGGGCGGAGAAGTTACCGGGGAAGAACTCCACCTCCTTGACCATCTGGGTTGGGATGGCGCTTCGAAACCCTCCGACATGGGTGACGTAGTTGACGCCCAACCCCTCGACGAAGAAGCGGGAGTCTCCCGGCGCGGAGCCCCGAATCGGAGGCGCGCCGGCCGGTCCGGCGCGGGCCACCCCGGGCAGGTTGTCCAGCGCGAGCACGGCGTCCCCGAGCGTGCCGGCGATCTGGGAGGCCTCCTCCCTCGCGATACGCCGCCGGGTCATATCCCGGACCGCGCTCGCCTCGACGGTGACGTCGTAGCGGTTCACGACGGAGGGTACGAGACGGTAGCGGGCTTCGGCGACCGCGCTCGGCTTGAGGGTCACGGTGGTTGCGAGGGCTCGGTGGGCCGGGCTGTCGATGGTCAGCCGCCACGAGCCGACGAGATCGAAGAAGACGAACCGTCCCTGTGGGTTGGAGAAGGTCTCGTAGGCTTCGTCCCCGCGCTCGATGATCACCAAGGCTCCGCTCACGAGGCGCCGCGTCCCCGCTTCGAAGACATGTCCGATGAGGCTCGGCCTGGGCTCGTGCTCCGGCTCGGGTTCGGGCTCGGGCTCGGGCTCGGGTGCCGTAAAGCGAAAGGTGTAGTCGAGTCGGACGGGAATGGGCACGCCATCGAGACGGGCTGGAGAAAAGCGCATCCCCCGGATCGCCTGAAGGCTGGATTTCTCGAAACTGGCACTGAGCCCCGGGGGGGCTCCGACGGACAGCGAGGCCTCCACCACGGTTGCGGTGACCACGCGACCCTCGACGTCGAGTTCCAGGTCCAGCACCACCACCGCGGACACCCGCCCCGCCAAGGCTTCTACGGGATAGACGGGCTCGGCCTGCGTCAACGGCGCGGGCGGCTGAAGCTCGGCCTCGGGGCTGATCGAGGTGGTGACGAGGAGAGAAAGGAAGAGCCCGACCGAGTTCATGGCGCAACCTCCACTCGGAAGCTGGCCCAGGCGGTGCCGCCCCGATGATCGCGAATCACCGTGCGCAAAGTTGCGGCGGGCCCCTCCGGACCCGGCGGATCCAAGCTCCAGAGGTTAGTCGCGGGATCCTGCAAGGTGGCTGGACGACTACGGTTGACCTCCAGCTCGCCGGCGTCGACGAACCAGCTAACCGTTAGCGGCTCCGTCCCGCCATCGGCGGGCTCGGCGGACTCAGGACTTGGCCATAGCGCTAGCTCGAGCTCCCCGGAGGGCACGGTGGTGATCGCCTGGGAGTCCAGGGGTACGGGCGCTCTCGTTCCCCCCCGCGCTTCTACGTCCTCGATCTCAGGGTTCGCGTGGCTTCGACCCTCGAGGTCGACCACCACCTCCCGAACCCCGACCAAGCGATCGTTCGGCGTCATCGCCTCCAGCTGCACGAAGACGACGAGCTGTCCGTCGGGGCAGCCGTCGGGGACGGCCGTACACCGAGCTTCGATGTGCGCGCGGCCTGGAAGCGTCAATAGTGCCTGCATCTCGGCCCCAAGGTCTGAGGCCGGCCAAGGTGCGGACAGAGGCTCGGGGCACGCCTCCTTGGAAGCGGCTCCCACATCGACGGGACACCAGCGCCATCGGAGCTCAACCGGTGCGGGGCCGGGCGCGCTCACCAGGGCCGAGATCTCCACCGTGTCCCCTGGGCCCGCCCACGGTGGATCGGCCGCGATGGCGAGGATTCGAAGACGGTCGAGTCGGTGATAGGGCGGCAGGTCCGAGTCGCATGCGCTCAGTGCCAGGGTGAGGATCCCGAGGGCTCCGACGGTCCTTGCTTTCATGACGGACGGTCCCCCGGCCGGGCCAGGAGGGGAGGGAGATGGGTGGGCTCGGCATGGGTGAGGTCGTGCACGATGGCCTCTAAACCCCGGTGACCGAAGAGGCTGTCACCCCGACTCTCAGAAAAAGAGCAGCTGCGCGGACCCGACTCCACTCAGCCGGGGTTGAGGAGCTCATGGGCAACTACCCCTCAAACCAGGTCTCCGCAAAACGCTGCGCGGGCATTAGGACGGCAAGGTCACAGTTCCCCGCGAGGACTACGCGCTCCCGGCGTGGTTAAGCGTGGCCGTAACCCCCGTCGTCTCTCGAAGATCCTGTCCACCCCTTTTCTCGAGCGCCCAAGGGGCTGCGTCCAACTTCCCCCCGGCCGGGATCACGCTGGCGCCTCTCCTAGCCATGCGAGAACCTCGGCCGCCCGACCGGGTGGGTCCGGCAGGGGGAGAAATCGTCCCCCACCACGAGTTCGGTCGCCTCCGACGAGGCCGTCACCGGTGAGTCGGGGGAGCCCCCGTCGACCACGGCCTCGATGAGGTTGGTTTCGGCAACGGTCCTGCTTCGCCAGTAAGACAGGCGATTCACGGCTACCTCCATGACTCCGGCAGAACTCACTCGAACCGATGCCGCTTCGCGCCAGGCCGTGACCAAGGCTTTGCCTTCACCGCGGCTCATCCATCTATGAGGATTCAGGCCATCTCTATCAGATATGGATGCAAGCTGACCTCCGGCCTTCCTGCGTTCGGGATCTGGGCCTGCCATTCCGTCCCCTCGCCCGGCGATAAAGCCGCTGGTGGCCGCCGTTCGTAGCGGTGGGGACAATCGGGCGCCTGTTAGGTCCCCCTGGGCGTGGAGTTTCAGGACGTTCGCCTATGAGAGCAGCAGGTTTTCAAATGGCTCATGCTGCTTCCATCGATAGGTTTCAAAGTCCCGCTGATCCGTTGAAAGAACTCGCCCATGCCCCAGATGCTCGGCCAACAGGACGAGGGAAGCGTCCGCGAGATCCATTGGGAGCGTGCGGTACTTCTCCATGAGGACCTCCACGCGGACGAGCTCCCTACGCTCAATGCTGTGGACCTCGAATCCACCGTTGCGCTCAGAGCGGAGGAAGCGCCGGGCGGCATCCGGGGCGAGCCGGTTTGCCAGCAGGTGACAGGTCTCAGTCATGACGGGCCAGGTCGTGACCAAAGGTTCGGCTAGGGTAGACAGAACCTTTTGAGCTCGCAGGTGATGGGTATCTCGACGATTGGCGAGCGCGAGCCAAAAACCGGTGTCAGCGATGATCATGGCGGTCCGAAGCGTCGTCGGGGATTTTGAGCTTGGTCCTCAGAGAGCAAGCCAGGGCCTCCTTGTAGCGGCTCGATAGCTCGGCCTCGCCGTCCGCACAGCCAATGAACCCCTCGGCCTCGAACACCGCATGCGGCGCCAGACGCTGGTCCGATTCGAAACGCGCGTAGTACGCCTCGAGCGCTGCCCGCACGATCTCGGTCGTGCTTGCGTTGGTCGCCGCCCGGATCCGCTCGATCTTCTCCGCGAGTTCGGGGTCGATACGAGCATTGATGCGTGTCATACGCTCTGTATGACACTCGCAATCGCATACCGTCAACGGGCTCCTGTGCCGTCTCGTCGGGAGTGAGTCGGATACAATCCGGGCATCTGCTCGACACGCCGACGGCTCCAGTCCGGGGATGCTCCCATCCAGCCGAGAAGAGCCTTGGGTGCCCCCGCACGACCGTTCTTTCAAACTGCGACGCCCGAACGGCCCTTGGGCCTTCCGAGCAGGGGGCACATGCCGCCGATGGGGGGCCTGGACCTACTCTTTGAGCGTGTGGATCAGCGCTTGGAGGCGCTGCACCTCGGCCTCTGCGGGCTGGGCCCGAGCGGCTTGGGAGTCGGCCCGAGCCGCTTCGGATTCCGCGCGAGTCAGCCAAGGGCGACGTTCGGCTTCGTCTTCGGCGACGCGAAGGTCATCGCCTTCGGTGATCACCGCAAAGCGTTGAGCACCGGGTTGTAGCCGGCCCGGCGCCAGCGTAGTGACGGTGCATCTTTCCCTCGCCCCGTCGCCAGCTCTGAAGCGGGACGGGGTTTCGGGGAC
This sequence comes from Myxococcota bacterium, assembly GCA_039819565.1. Classification (GTDB taxonomy): domain Bacteria; phylum Myxococcota; class Kuafuiibacteriia; order Kuafuiibacteriales; family Kuafuiibacteriaceae; genus JAHQVK01. The sequence goes on from JBCBRU010000312.1 coordinate 4,015, forward strand.
CCAAAGGTTCGGGTCGTTGGCCGACATGCTGTCCATCGTATCTACCGCGGACGCTGCCGGCGTCGACTGTGGTCTCTACCTCCCCAGCATCCTCGAGCACATTGACGACTGGCCCGCGCGCGACCTCAAACGCCAGCGCCGTGCACTAGGCGGCGAACTCCTTCCTTCATCTAGAGCTGGTCTGTGGACGGGGCCGGCCATTCGCCGGTCGCGAGGAGATCGACATCCGCCTGGTCTCTCCCGATACCGTTCAAGAAAGAGTTTCTCATGAAACGGAAGGCTAGGTTGATCGGGAACTCGTCTCGCACCGCGTAGTCCCGCCCCGGAATGACGATGTCGTCACCCATGCACAACGGAAGTGGTCGCTGGAAGATCCTCGAGCTGGACCTGAGAGCCCCGTACTGGGGTGAGAAGCTCGATGCACGTGGGGAGAGCGCGACGCGACCCCAGCGTCGTCAGTCGTTCACGGGGCCGTACATGTCGTAGCGACTCAGGAAGGTCCAGATAGCCTGCGCGAAGTCGATATCGCTGTCCCCGTCCGAGCCCGGCCATACGTGTCCCCCGCCTTCGATGCGGAGATGCACCACGTCAACCCCGGTTTCGTCGTTCGCGTAGACCAGACGATCCACGGTGGTGCCGTTGTCGGGGAAGGTGTCCGGCAGGGGGGTGGACATCGGCGTGGGGTTGACGCCGTTGAACTGGACCCACCACTGCACCGCTGACTGCGCGTCGGTGTAGGCAATCTGGGCGTCGTCGGTGCCGTGGGTCTGCATCACCGGGACGGGACGCGCGGGGGCACAGGTCTGGGTCATCGCCGGCGTCATCACGCCGGACACCGGCGCGATCGCGGCGAAGGTCTCGCTGAACCGACAGGCCAGGTCGAACGACAGGAAGCCGCCCTGAGACATGCCGGTGGCGTAGACTCGGTCCCGGTCTAGAACATAGCCTTCGGCCAGCTCCTCGATGAGCGCGGTGATGAACCCGAAGTCGTCGGCCCCGTTGCCGATGGGGAATCCGGTGACCGTCCAGACCCCGTCGACCCCCTGCGGGGTGACCAGGATGAAGCCTTCGCGCTCGGCCACATCGCTCAGCCCACTGTCGTCCAGCTGCTGTCGGGCGTTGCCTCCCAGTCCGTGGAAGTTGAACAGCAGCGGGACCGCCTCGTCTCCCGAGTAGCTCGCGGGCACGGTCAACAGGTATTGCCGGGTGACGCCTTCGACGTCCAGGGTTCGACTCTCTTCCTCGGCCGGCGGTCCGTCCGGGTCGAAGCTCACCCGCATCGGATCGTCGAGCGCGATGATCACCGGCTCCAGATCCGACGGACCGGGCTGGGTGTAGCTGACGCCCTCGAAGGGGGTTCGGCCCGGACCACCCGGGTTGTAAAAGGCCCCGTAGCCGCCCTCCAGGCTGGGCACCTCGAGGAAGGTCAGGCTGCGGGCAGCCGCTTCGTCTCCGGCCAGGATGATGTCGATCTGGTTGTCGAGATCCTCGTCGTAGCAGTCGTCGTAGGGGTTCGTCGGGCTCTCCGGCTGACCGAGATCCGACAGGCCCAGGACCCGGAGCGTCCCTCCCCGGACGTCGTAGGTCTCGCCAACCCTGTCGATGACGACGGTGCTGCCATCTTCCCCAACCGCGTGTAGCCGGAAGAAGCGCTCGAAGTCGGTGGGCTTCACCCCCGAGACGCCGTTCGGCGAAACCCCGCCGGTGGAGAGGGTGCGCACCATGAAGTCGGCCTCGTCCCCGTAGAGCGCCCGGGCGTCGTTCGGAGGCCATGCCGCGGCCGGTCCACCGACGATCCCCTCACCCTCCATGGTGCCCGCCGCGAGCTGGTTCAGCTTGGCGCCCACGAACCGGGGCCCGTTGTTCTCGTCATAGGGGCTAGTCGTGTTCTCCCAGTGGAGGCCGCGGGCGTTCACCACCGCGCCGCCCGGACCGACCAGTATGAGGTCGCCCACGATGCGGACGATCACCGGATAGCGGGTGTCGGGGTGGTCGCTGGGGAGCCGATTTCCGAACTCACCGAAGATGGGGACGGTGTTCCTCTCGTTGCATTCGAAGTTTGGGAACGAGCTGACCGCCAGCGGCCTCACGATGTCCCCGGTGTTCATCGTGACCTGGAAGTCATCGAGGTCGATGGAGCGGGTGTCCACCGGCCAGCTGAACACGATGGGGAGCCCGTCGATCCCGGTCGCGCCGTCCTTCAGCTCCCCGTAGGGGGTTCGCATGATGTAGCCCTGGGCGACCTGGCTCTGGATCGAGGTCGAGGTGTAGTCGCCCAGATCGGTGCCGCACTGGATGTCTTGATTCCAGGCGCCGCCGGCCGCGCGAACGACGTCCTCGGTGAGTCGGGGCTCCGCAACGCCGATGATGTCAGAGAAGCCCAAGCCCGCCGACAGGATCTGAGGCGTCATCGACCAGTAGTCGGCGCCGCACAGACGGCCGTCGAAGAACGTGGACGCGATCAACGGGTTCGTCGGCCTCGAGACGCTGGAGCTCAGATCTTCGTCCTCCAGCACCACGACCTCCCGGGACGCGCTCGCAGGGTTCCCTGCGCTGTCGATGGCGACGTAGCTCAGGCGATAGCTGCCCGAGCTCATGGTGTTCAGGTCACCCTCCATGGTCACGGTGACCTCGCCGTCGACGTCATCGATGGCCCGGGCCCCCAGATCCTCGAACACCGCCCCGTAGACCACCTCGATCCGGGAGTTTCCGTTCAGGGTGATCACCGGGGGGGCCACGTCCTCTTGGGAACCATCTCCCGGCGCAATGACGGCTTCTTCGGGTGGTTCGTCACCGCAGCCTGCGACGAGCACGGCCAACGACAGCGCCGTGAGCGTGGCGAGGGGTCCAGTCTTGCAGTTCATCTTCATCAACCTCTCTTTCGCTTCGAGAGCTCACCTCTTTCGAGGAGCCCACTTGCTGAAAGACGCTACCCTTGGCCAGAGAGGCTGGGACGGTGGGGTGCATGAACGGTGCTGCTCGCAGCATGAGCGGTGAACCGCCTCAGGATGAGTTAACTGCTCGTGGCGGTCGCATCACCGAAGACGGGTCCGCAGGTCGGCAATCTTCGAGCGCGAGACGGGCACATCGATGTCTAGGTTCTCGAGCGTCACGAAGTAGCGTCTCGACTGGAGGCGGAGCTCGACGATCAGGCGCACCGCGATGATGAAGCTCCGATGGATACGCATGAAGTCCCCCCGCGGGAGCTGGGTCTCGAGATCGTCGAGGGTTAGGTCGGAGACGATCGTCCCCGTACCGTGCATAGCCTCGCCGGGCGGGGTGAGATGGAAGCGGCGGTAGCGGCCGAGCCCTTCGACGAGGCAGATGTGGTCGTGGCTCAGCGCCCTCACATCGCTCCCCTCGGTCAGAAAGAGGATGTCGCTCCGGGACTCTCGCTTCCAGAGGACCTCGGCCACGATGTTCTCCTGACGGAGTATCTTATCTATACATGCGCGCAGGATGGAGGGCCTCACCGGCTTGAGGAGGTAGTCGATGGCGTGGGTCCCGAAGGCGTCGAGCGCGTACTGGTCGTACGCGGTGACGAACACAAGTTGGTAGGGGATATCGCTCGTCTTCGAGGCCACCTCGAAGCCATTCACACCGGGCATCTCGATATCGAGAAACACGATGTCTGGTCGATGATGCCGGATCGCCTCGATCGCGCTCGAGCCATCCTTCACCTCGGCGACGACCTCCAGCGCCTCAAACTCGTCGAGGACCGACCGCATGTTCGCGATCGCCGCCGGCTCGTCGTCGACGAGGACGACGCGCTTCGGTTCGTACTCTCGTGAGGTCATGGGGGCCCGTGCTCCTGGCTCGGAAAACGAAGCTCCAGTCGACCGCCCTCGGGGGTCGAGTGCAGGCGGGCGCTCCATCGTCCCGGGTAGTGGAGCTCCAGCGTCCGACGTAAGATCCGAAAGCCATTCCCTTCCTGGATGTGGGCGTCGTCGAAGGCGGGCCCGGTATCGGAGAAGACCACGACGAGCTGCTCGTCCTCTCGAGTGCAACTGACGTGGACATGGGTCTCGGTCGGGTTGGGAGCAACCGCCCACTTGACGGTATTCTCGACCACCGGCTGAAGGAGCAGGGCAGGAATCCTTAGGCCCTCGGTGCTCGATTCGATGTCCATGGAGAAGGTCAGGCGGTCGCTGAAGCGCTGGCTCTGCAGGCGCAGATAGAGCCGAACCCTCTCCATCTCCTCCGCGACGGTGGTCGAGCTCTGCTGGGCCACCCTCACGCTGCTTCGGAGCAAGTCGGCGAGATCGAAGATGATCTCCTTCGCGTTGTCCGGGTTCCGCGAGACCTCGGAGGCTATCAGGTTGAGGGTGTTGAAGAGGAAATGGGGATTGCTCTGTGAGCGCAATACATTGAGCTCGGCCTCTCGCAGCGCGGATTGCGTGGCAAACCAACGCTCTTGCTGTTTGAGAGTTCGGACGACCACGAGGTACACGGCGAGCTCCATGATCAGGAGGATCCGCGGCGCAAGGGAGAGTCGGGGGCTGGGGAGCGGCTGCGGGACCTCGATGAAGGGCCTGAACAGGAGGCCGATGGGGAGGATGACCGCGGTATGAAGGACCAGCTGCCGCCAGAAAGCATTTCGGTTCGACGCCCAGGTCGAAGACATCCTGGCCAGGCGGAGCAGCACCAAGGAGATGCCGAAGGTCGCCCAGAGCCGAAGGCCGGCCATGAATGGGGCCTTCACCCCTGGGACGTCGAGGTTGAACAGAACGGAGGCCGCGATGAGCGTGTTGAGCGCGGGAAGGACGCCGAGGAACACACTCGCCTCCAGCCGGTCGTACCCGATCGACTGCGAAGGCCTGTCCGCGCTCGTCACGAGGCGGTCACTCGATCACAGAGACCCAAGATTCGCCACCCCCGAGCAGGGCCTCAATCCACTCTCGCACGGTGGTCCCCCCGACGACGCGTTCGTAGTCTCGCAGGATGAAGGTATGTCCGTCGCCGTCGGCGATGAAGCTCCGGAACCGGACCGGGTAGGCATCGCGGAGCTCGGCCATGGCTTGAAGGAGGGCCGCCTCGTAGGCCGGCCCATCGAGCGGCGAACGCTCCAGGATGACCCCGTCCTGCTTGTAGCTCATGATGCCCATGCGCAGGTCCGGGTCTTCGGCAAGTTGGTACGCGTGGTAGTCGGTGAGATGGCCATCGTCGCCGATACATGTGTCGCAGCTCGCGGGGTAGAAGGCTCCGGCGTTCCAGTAGTCATTGAGGGCCTGCTGCGATCCCGGGGTCGAGATACCGGGTCCGGAGTCGTTGACGAGCTCGATTGCGACGCCCGGATAGAGCTTGCGCACCAGCGGTAGGGCCATGTGCACCCCGAAGCCGCCAGCGCTGTTGCCGGTGAGGAAGATCCGACTGGGCGCAGGGTACCGGCTCTCGATGACGTCCAGGGAGGCCGACAGGTTCTGAAGGCCTCGGAACAGCCGGTCGTCGACGCCGTCGTCATTGCTGTCGGTGTCGCGATCGCCCGACCACAGCGAGCCGTCACAGTAGGGTAGGTAGCCGACGTCGAGGCGTGCGGCCGGGTTCGCGGGGTTCGAGGAGCTCAGGACCCCGAAGGGGGGAATACCGCCGGAACCCGCCGTGTCCACCGCGTCGCAGTTGGTGGGCCCGCACGCGCCGCCGCCTTGGAGGAAGATCATCAGGCCGTCTCCGCTTCCGTCGCGGGTGCTCATGCGGAACTCGCTCCCGGTGAAGCAGACCGGCCCTCTGTCCTCATCCGAGAAGAGGTAGGAAGTCACGCCTCCGCCTCCCTCCTCGATCGAGGCGGGCGAGAACCGGCCGAGATACTTGTCGATCCCCTGGTTGTACAGCTCCTGGAATGCCGGACTCTCGCCCGCTCCGAGATCGAGGAGGGAGGCGGAGGCGTGACTTCCTACCTCTTCTCGGATGAGGACAGAGGGCCGGTCTGCTTCACCGGG
>JBCBRU010000313.1:0-9882 GCA_039819565.1 Myxococcota bacterium
AGGCTCGCTCGCCGAAACCGCTCCCGACCGCCTCGTCCTCATCTTGGGAGAGGTGTTCAGGGCAGTCTCGGCGAGCGAGCCTTCATTGGGGGCGCGCACATCGACGAGAAGCACGGTGATCGGGTCCTCGGGTCCAAGGCCGAGACTCTCGAGGTCGAGGTCCCGGGAGAACACATCCTCCAGCTCACGGGCCGAGAGGTGGCGGGAGAGGCGGGTACGCATCCGGGTCTCCACGAGAAGCTCTTGGCGGCGCTTCGACAGGAGGCGGACCGCTCGATTAAATCCGCGGGAGAGCTGGATAAGCTCCGGCGCTCCCTCTTCGGGGAGTCTCGCTCGCAAGCCTCCCTTCACGCTGGCCCGAACCTCGAGGGCGAGTCGCTCGATGGGGCGCGTGAGCCTGAGCGCGGAGAGCATCCCCACCAGACTCGCGAGGAGCGCCGCGAACAAGGCCGTGATCGACAGCTGCGTGCGGAGCCGGCCTAGGGAGGCGAGCGCCACCCTACGGGGCTGAGCCGAGGCGAACCAGCAGCCGAGGTCTGGAGAACTCACCACGGCACGAAACCAGACCTCCTTTGGACCCTCGAAGGTTGAGGCGGCGCCGATGTCCAGCTCGAATCGCGAGCCTTCCGGAGCCTCCGCGAAGTCTCGGAGCAGGGGTTCCGGGCTTCGGTCGATCATCGAGACGGGTGGGGTGCCGCTGGCCATGACCACGCGTCCACGGTCCCCGAGGAAACGCTCGCGGTATAGGTGTTGGCTTTCGGAGAGCGCCGCGGCTGGAAACGCCGTGGACAGAAAGCCGAGGGTCACGCCGTCGTTCTCGAGAGGGATCAAGACCTCCCAGTGCCCAGCGCCTCCGGACAGGCTGAAGCCTCGAGCGGCGGCGCGCTCGAGGTCGAACGACGGCAGCTCGGCCAACGGTGTCGGCCGCGAGGCGCCGACCCACGCCAGTGTGTCTACGGCGCCCTCGGGGGTGCGCACGGCAATGAAGGGGAGACCGCTCTGGGCCACCACCGAACGGAGGAGCCTGCTCCTTGAAGCGAGTGACGTCTCCGGAGCCGTAAGGATGGCCGCGGCGACCCCAAGCGCGTCGGCTCGAGTGCGCACGGCGAGCTCGGTGTCTCGCCTCAGCTGGGTGACCACAGCGAGGTTCAGATCTTGATGGGTGGCTTCAAGGGCGGCTTCGTTGGCGCGATAGGTGAGACCGCCCAGGACCGCCACGGGGAGCACCGCGACCCCGACATGGGTGAGCACCGCCCGGGCAAGGAGCGAGAGTCTCAATTCGGCCACCGCAAAAGCACGCCCGCGGCCAAAGCGAAAAACGCCGAGGTGAGGACCACGAGGGCCCAAAACGCCTGGTGGCTAGAGGTCAGCACTCGGTCAAGAGTCAGGGCGTCGCTCAGGCTCGCCACTTCGGGCTCGCGCGACCGGCCTTCGTGCTCGATCCGAGCCGCTCGCGCTCGCGCCCACTCGAGACGCGAGGCTTCCACCACTGGAGTGGGCCGCGTCATGGTCACTGTGTCGTGCCCGACGAGCAGGTCCCGAAACGCCTCTCCGAGGGCTTGGGCGGTGGAATAGCGGTGTTTCGGGTCATGAGCGATAGCTCGATGGATGATGGCGCTGAGGCGCGCCGTGGCTTCTTCGGGGATGGGCACCGGACTCTCGGAAGTGACGGTCTCAAAGCGTCGAGGTGCCACGGTACATATACGAACGAGGAGCGTGTGAGCTTCATCCGCGCTCCACGGGCGTAGACCGGACAGAACCTCATAGGCGGTCACGCCGAGACCAAAGACATCCGCGCGTCGGTCTACCGGCATCTCGAGGATGTACTCCGGGGCGAGATAGCCGGGAGTGCCGAGGATGCGGCCGGAGGCGGTCAGCGGATGCTCGACGAGCTTCGCCACCCCGAAGTCGAGCAGGCGCGGTTGTCCGTCCCTAGTGATGAAGATGTTGTGGGGCTTGACGTCTCGATGGATGACGCCGCGTTCGTGGCCATGATGGAGAGCCTCGGCCACCGCGGCCAAGACCTCAAGACGCCCTTCGAAGCTTAGGTCCGGGGCATGAATGTACTTGGAGAGATCACCTCCGTAGAGGCGCTCGAAGGCTATCCAGCCGCTCCGGGCGTCAATGATCCCCCAGGCCCGAGCCTCCACGATGATGGGGTGGTCGAGCTCCATGTGAAGGCCCGCCTCGCGCTGGAATCGCTCGAGTTTTGAGCCATCGAGGTTGCGCATGACCTTCAGGGCAACTCGCTCCCCGGTCGAGCTGCGGATGGCCTCGAACACGCTTCCGCTCGCCCCGTAGCCAAGAACGCCGATGATCCGAAAGCCCGGGACGCGGTCGAGCGGCATTTCGCCCCCCACCCTTGCCCTCGAGACGTCCATGGCTACGAGCGTGGGCTAGAATTGTTAAGCCGTGCCGTCAAGGCGACGATCTACGGATACTTATTTAGGTCAGGCCGTATTCGCACGAACGAGCGGCCCCCCGCCGGCGCGGAGGGCCCGTCGGATTTTAGCCCGCTGGAGGGGCAAGAACGCCTTCATTGGCGAGGCACACGACCCCCTCCCCATCTTTTGCGGGCGCGAGAGGACAGGGCTCGGTCGGTTCGACCTTTACCGGGGCGACGGTGCTGAAGGGAGCCTCAGTGCGGATGGCGCGAGAGACTCGGGGGAGCTCGGCTGGCGCGACCTCGGTCAGATCTCGCCGAGCGCGGAGCGCTTGCAGTGTCTTCCTCGCCTCGACACGCCGAGCGGCGGCCGCGACCAGGACGGGGTGAGGACCCTTAACGACGCGCTCCGGAGAGCCTTCGTTTCGGGCCAGGGCCGCGCTGGGCCCAAGGGCGAGCGCGAATACAAAGGTGAGAGCCACAACGACTTCCTTGTTCTTCATGATGATCACACTAGGGAGTGTTCTCAGGCGGCCCGTAACTATCGCATTTCGCGCTCACTGCAAGTGGCTTTTCGAAGACAGCGATGGCAACCCCGTGAGTTTGCCGTGGTCGAGTGATCTCGGTCATCTGGCTTACGCCCTAAGCCGATAGAGTTGCGACGAAAACCTACGCTTGAGTAGGGTTCTGGCTCGAGCCTCAAGCTTACGCCGTTAACAGGGGTGGGATAGTTCTGAGGTGGGAGGGGCGCGGACGGCACAACGAGCTCCGCCGTCCGCGGGAGGCGGGCTAGTGGATGAGCTTGAACTCGATGCGGCGGTTTTGAGCCCGCCCGGCCCGCGTGTCATTCGACGCTACGGGCTGGTCGGGACCGAAGCCGTCGACCTTGAGGCGGTCCGCCTCGACGCCGGCCTTGTCCACGAGGTAGTTCTTCACCGCTTGGGCGCGGGCTTTGGACAGCTCCACGTTCTTGTCATGATCTCCGGTGTTGTCGGTATGTCCGTCGATCTCGATATGGACGCTCGGATACTCCTTCAGCACGTCTGCGACCTTCCTGAGGGTGCGGAATGAAGACGGGCGAAGGCGGGCGCTGCCGCTTCGGAAGGTGATGTTCTCGATGACCCCCGTAAAGCGCTTGACCTCTTGCGGGATCTCGTCCGGGCAACCGTCCTCGTCCCGGAACTCATTCTTGGTTTCGGCCTCGTTGGGGCACTTGTCGTCGGCGTCGATGATGCCGTCCCCGTCCGTATCGGGTGGGGGCGGAGGACATCCGTCCGGAGCGACGCCAGCGGTGGCAGGACAAGCGTCCTGACCGTCCGGGATGCCGTCGCTGTCGCCGTCGGGGCAGCCGCCGAGGGCTTCGAGACCGGCCTGGGCGGGACAGGCGTCGTCGGTGTCGGGCACCCCGTCGCCATCTTCGTCCTTGGGAGGGCATCCGTCGGGCGCGATGCCGGCGTCTGCCGGGCACTTGTCGATGGTGTCGTCGAAGCCATCCCCGTCCGCGTCGGGGCACCCACGAGGCGCAATGCCGGCCGTGTCGGGACAGAGGTCCGCGTCGCCCTCGATGCCGTCGCCATCGGGATCCGGGTTCGTCTGGCCGAGGGCGACGCTCAGGCCGAGGAGGCCCTCGAAGTGACTCAAGAGCCCGGCGTCTCGGTTGAGCGCCGGTGAAATGATGTGGCGTCCGTCCAAGCGGACCGAGAGGGCTTCGTTGAGCGCCAGCTTCGCGCCCACGCCCCAGTGAAGAGCAGCGTCTTCGTCGTCACCGAGCGCGTCCGTGGATGACGAGTTGATGCCCAGGACGCCGGCTCCGAAGACGACGAAAGGCGTGATCTGGTTGGGGACCTGCAAGAGGATGTGGCCTCGGACGCCGTAGACGAGACCGTCTCCCCCTCCGTCGACCGAACTGGGCATGAGGGCGCCTTCCGCCTCGAGGGCAAAGAAGTGGCTGAGGAAGAAGGTCCCGCGAAGGCCGAAGTCGGGGCTCGGGTTGCTGAGGGAGCGCTGGGTGATCCCCGGCTCTACGAGCACGTGATCGTCGTCCGGAAAGAAGAGGCCGCCGAAGATTCCGAGCTCCAGCGTGCCGGGGGCGGGCGTGGGCTCTTCCGCGTGGGCCAGCCCGGGGGGGAGGGAGCCGATGAGGAGCGCGCAGGTGAGCGCAAAGGGCAGTTTGAGTTTCATATGTCTCCTATGGTTGCCGCTGGTAGCATGGGCCGGTGGCCGCTGCAATTCGTCCATCGGACGACGCTGGCGCGGCAGCTCTTGTTGCAGCATTCATATCGGACGGACCAGTGGCGACGTACCGACGTCGCAGACAAGTTGCGTATTCAACGTCGACCGTCACAAGGACGGCGAAAACCAACTCAGAGGCTGTCGCGATTAGGCAAGCCTTCCGCCAAGGCTTCCAAAAGTGCTCGTGATCACGTCGATTTCCCAAATGTATAGCCCGTCCGGCCCATGACCGCCGGAGGTTCCCTCGGTTCTCGTCAAGGCATCGAGGTCGCGCAGGCCTCCGGACATACCGAGGACTCATCACGGGTCTGGCGAAAGGGCAGGAATGGAAAGTGCTTGGGAAATTGACGATCCACGAGAGGGGGAGGGTTGGCGCGGCGCCGACCTCAGCCGCTTTCGAGGCTTCGGTTGGATATCAGCGGCGGAGCTGCTGAGCGAGGTGGCGGAGTATTGGGAGGAGGACATCCCTCTGCCTCCGGGGGGAACCGTCGTCGACGTGGGAGCGAACGTGGGAGCCTTCACCTGCTCGGCCGCCGACCGAGGTCACGCCGGGCTCACCGTACACTGCTTCGAGCCCGCGCCCCATCTTCAGGGTCGCCTCCTCGAGAACCTCACCCGCACGCATAGTTTGACTCGAGCTCGTATCATTCGGCATCCCGTAGGCTTGAGCTCCGGGCGAGGAACGCTCGACCTCTGCTTTTTCCGTCGCTTTCCTACGAACAGCACCTTTCATCCCCTCACCAAGAGAGCCGAAGTTGCAAGGTACTTCGAGGCGTGGGCGGATCGATGGCAGGAAGTTGCGGGGTCGAGAGGGGGGAGATTGGGGCAGTGGATCAACCGATGCCTGCGCCGAAGTCTTGGGGGGCCGGGAGCTTGGCCCGTGGTCCGTTGGATCTTCGGGGCGCGACGCGTACGCGCCGACGTGACGACCTTGAGTGCAGTCATCGAGGCTTACCGTATCGAGCAGATCGATGTCCTCAAGATCGACGTCGAGGGACATGAGCTTGCCGTTCTGGAGGGGATTCGTCCGGATGATTGGCATCGCATCCAGTACATTGTTCTGGAGACCAATAGCCTCGTGGGTACTCGAGCTCGGGTCGAGCGGCGTCTCCAAGAGATGGGTTTTCAATATCGCTGTCGACCGCAGACGGCTCGGGCCAACGGATTGGACAGCGTGATCATCCACGCCCAGCGAAGCGGATAGGTGCCCGCAATCCATGCACGTGCTCGTACTCTCCTGACTTTTGTGGCGGGGGGCTCTCCACCTTGCCTAGTGGCGTCCGAAGGCAGCCTAGAGATGGGCGCTCGACTTCTGTCAGCCCTGGGGTGGATCGCGAGTGGTGCGGTGCTTCCTCTCGTAACTCTTCCCCTGTTTGTGACCGCCAACGATGCCAAGCGCTACCTGGTGGGTCACGCGCTCATCGCAGTGATGGTCGCCGGCAGCGGACTGCGCGAATGGGCTGCCCGCGTCGCCGCGACGCGAGAGGAGTAGCGGATGTCGGCCGTCGTCGTGCTGCTGGTGGCGGTCGTGTACATGGCCGTCGTCGTCGGGATTGCACGGTGGGCCGATGCGAGCGCATGGGGCGAACGGCTCGGTCGTCACCCCCTCGTATATAGCCTCGGCCAGCTCGTCGTGGTCAGCACCTGGACCTACTTGGGGAGCGTCCAGCTGGCTGCGGCCGGGACGAGCGTGTTCGAGATCTTCGTCGGAGCGACCATCCTCTTCTCCATCGGAGCGCCGTTGTTTGAGCGGGTGGTGGTCCGCGCCAAACAAGTGGGGGCAACCAGTGTCGCGGACATGGTGGCGGCCCGCTATGGCGGCTCCGAGATGGTGGCGGGGCTCGCTACCGTGCTTCTAAGCCTCAGCTTTCTCCCCTACGTGGGGGTTCAGCTCGGAAGTCTCGCCACCGGCTTCGAGGTTCTGACGGGAACCGGGGGGGTCGCCTTCTGTCTCGGCGTGGGCGGAGTGGTGGCGTTCATGGCCGCCCGATACGGCCTGAGCCACCTCGATGCAACCGAGGTCCGGCCCGGGCTCATGGTCTCCGTGGCTCTAGAGTCGCTGGTCAAGCTGGTCGTCTTCCTCGTGCTGACCGCCATCCTGATCGGGGCGGCCTTCGAGTCACCCTCGGACCTGTGGGCGAGCATGGATGCAGCCGCCCTCCGCGGCCCGGGGAGCGACCGCTCCGTGGCGTCGGCTCTTGTCTTCGTCACTGTCATCATGAGCGGAATCGCAGCATACTTCTGCTTTCCCCGGATGTTCTACATTGCCGTGGTTCAGTGCCCGGACCCAAGATACGTCCGCACGGCGGGGCGATTCGGCGTCTATCTATTCATTCTATTTCACCTGGCTCTCATCCCTCTGGCCCACGCGAGCGTAAAGATCGTCGGCCCGGACGCTTCGACAGAGGCTCTCGCCCTCAGCGCGCCCCTGGCCCTCGGACGCCCCGGGTTGGCCGCGTTCGCGTTCGTCGGCTTGATGTCGGCCGCTGCGAGTATGCTCGCGGTCGAGGTCACCGCCCTCTGCACCATGATCACGAACCATCTCGTGGTCCCGGCGCTCCGCCGAGGACAAGGGCGTCGACTCAGCGATGGGAGTCTCATTGGGGTTCGCAACGCCGTGAGCGTCGGGATCGTCCTTGGAGGGTTCCTCTTTCAGGTCTCGGTGGGGAGATCCACCTTTATGAGCGCCATCGGCCTCAACTCGTTGGTCTCGATGCCCATCGTCGCCATCCCCCTGCTCGTCGGTCTCTACGATCCCCGGCCCAATCGCAACGGGGCTCTGCTTGGGATGGGGCTCGGCAGTGCAGCGTGGATCTATACCCTCATTGTGCCCGTCTTCGTTCGCGGGGGCGTTTTGCCTCAGTCCATCCTGCAGGACGGACTCTTGGGTATCTCTCTCCTCAGACCCGGGGCCTTGTTTGGGCTGAGTCATCTCCCTGCTCTCACCCACGCCATGGTGTGGATCGTCTCGTTCACCGTCGGGGGCATGGTCGTGGGCCGCTCGCTGTGGCCTCCCTCAAAGGCGGAGCGCCTCGAGGCGGAGCGCTTCGTTCGCCCCGAACGCTTCACCGAAGTCAGCGCTCAGAAGGGGGAAGACGTTCGGCCGCTGGCTCGCCGAATCCTGCTTCGCCTCTTCGAGCCCAAGACGGCGGAGGCGATCCTTGGTCGGGCCCTGACTCGGGCCGGCCTCGAGCGTGACCAGGACGTGCTCGGAACGGAGGCGCTTCGACTCCGCAGCATCCTCGAGCGGGACTTGGCCGGAAGTATCGGAGCCGCCATGGCGCATGGGCTCATGACCGAAGGCTGGCCGCCGCCCCAGCTCTCGGATCGGACTTCCGTAGCTCAAGAATACGCTCAGCGTCTCGTTGACCTCAATATGACCCCCGACGAGCTGGTCGAGCGCGTCGACCATCAAACGGAGCGCCAGGAGCTCCTCGAGGAGCAGTACGCGAGCCTCCGCCGACTCAACGACGAGCTCGAACATCGGGTCACGCAGCGGACCGAAGCTCTGACTCAGCGCAATGAAGAGCTGCGCCTCATCCTCGACAACGCCGGACAGGGATTCGTGACCGTCGATGCCGAGGGCCAGATGTCCGCGGAACGATCCGAGGTCCTATCCCGATGGCTGGAGATCGAGGGCGACGGCTCGAGCTTCATAGATGCGCTCTCGCATCACGACCCCGAGATGGCAGAATGGGTCGAGGCCGCTCTCGCAACTCTCCTCGATCCGATCGCCACGCCCGAACTGGCTCTCAGCCAACTTCCCGAGAGGATGAAGATCGGCTCGCTCGACCTGCACTGCCAATACCACCCCATCTCGGGGCGAGAAGACCGAGCTCTCGTCGTGATCTCGGATGTCAGCGAGGCGCGGCGACACGCGGAGGCGAAAGCACGCCGCGACGAGATTCTCGCCCTGCTCGAAGAGGCCATCGCTCAACCCATGGAGCTCCGCGCCTTCGTGGACGAGATGGAAGCTCTGCTCGTCGAAGTGAGGCAAGGTCCGGATCTCGCCTCGGCGTGTCGCGGTCTACATACCTTCAAGGGCAACGCGCGGATGCGAGGCTTGTCGGTGCTGGCGGAGGAGACGCACCGCGTCGAGAGCTGGGCCCTCGCCGCAGGTGAGCTTCCCACTGAGGGCGTCACTCAACTGATCGAGCACTGGCGTTCGAACACCGTCTTTCTTCGGAGGTTGCTGGATAGCTTGCAAGCCTCGGAGCGCTCAGGGGCTCTCGAGCTCCAAGAGCTCGTACAGGCGGTGGCCCGGGCCGAGAGTGACGAAGAGGTCGCGGAGGCGACCCGTCGGGCCCTGGGATTCACGATGGCCTCGTCCTTTTATCGACTTGCCGCGGAGGCGAGGCGTCTGGCCGGGGCGCTGGGCCGGGGCCCCCTCGAGGTGGAGGTCGAGGGCGTCGATCTACCCGTCGACCCCGCGATGGCCCGACCTATCTCGCTCGGTCTTGTCCACCTGGTTCGCAACGCCGTCGATCATGGGATTGAGACGCCCGAGGAGCGACGAGCGCAGGGTAAGTCCGAGACGGCTCGACTCCGGATCGCAGCCGGGGTCGAGTCCGAGACCTGGTGGATAGAGGTGAAGGACGACGGGCGGGGCATTGATACGGCGGGTCTCAGACTCCAGCTCGGAGATCCCGACCTCTCCACGACCGATGTCCTGCTTCGGCTCCTCGACGATGGTGTGAGCACCAAAAAAGAGGTCACCGAGGTCTCTGGCCGGGGAGTAGGGTTGTCGGCTCTACGCGGCGATATCGAGCGCTTCGGGGGACGGATAGAGGTTCATAGCAAGGCGGGGGAAGGAACAGAGTTCAGAATCGTCCTCCCCCGCGTCACGCCTTCCGCGTAGGTGGCTCGCCCGACACGGACCTTTCACCCTTGCGTCTTCTCCCTAGAAGGGCGCAGCGCATCGGGTTACGGTCACACCGGTTTGGAGACGACGATCGGCGGTCTCGGGGACGAAACCTCCCCGCGATGGAAGGGGCGCCTGGTGCGGGTCCACGTCCCTGGTACGGACGGCTCCGAGGTCTTCGAGCTCGGAAACCGCAAACCCCGAGACATCCTGCGGGACACGGAAGCTTCCGGAACGGACATCCCGGTTGCGCACCGGAGCGTGAGTCGACGGCCCCATGCTCGGGTCCGCTTCGACCCGGAGGTGGGCAACCGGGATGTCCGTTCCGGAAGCTTCCGTGTCCCGCAGGATGTCTCGGGGTTTGCGGTTTCCGAGCTCGAAGACCTCGGAGCCGTCCGTACCAGGG
>JBCBRU010000314.1:0-9869 GCA_039819565.1 Myxococcota bacterium
AACTTCCATTTTCGCGATGGTCGCTCAGTCGGTCTTCGGCATAGGTGGCGTCGATATCCGTGGATGCATAGTTCCAGATGTTGGTGCTGCCAATATGATCGGTGGGGAGACTGCCCTCGACCCCGAGAAACACCACGATGGATCCGTAGGAATGCTCGGTCCGTTCGACCTTCTTCTGCAGTCGAGTCCCCAAAACCTCGGGTCCAACCATGTCGTAGGTGGTCGTGGCCTGGGCGTTCGAGATGATGCGCGGGGCGGTGTACTCCTGCCCGTCATAGGTCTGAACCCCGACGGCGCGGCCCTCGTGGTGAAGGATACGCTGCACGCGCTGGTTCCGTTTGAGCTCCGCGCCGTGCGTGCGCAGGGCGTCGACGAAGCCGTCGCGCAGGCGGCCGCTGCCCCCCGCGGGAAAGAATGCTCCCTCCGCGTAGTGGCACAGCAATCCAAAATGCATGATGGCCGACAGGCGCGACGGGGGAAGCCCAAGATCTCCGACCGGACCCGCCAGCGCTGCCTTCAGTCGAGGGTCTCGAAAGTAATGATCGAGGCACTGCCCCAGACTCGATCGGCTCCACCGCAGGACCCGCGGGGCGCGTGCGAGCAGCTGAAAGATGTCCTGCGCTCCCGGGCGTCGGCGGGAAGCCTTGATGCTGAAGTCTGCGTCGAAGAGCAGCTGAAAGAAGGCGTCCAGCCCTTTTCGCTCGCTCGGAAAGTCGGCGGCGAGGCGGTCACGGAAGCGCTCGAGACCTACGCAGTTTTTCACCGAGTAGTCGGGAAAGACGTAGTGATCGAAGCCGTTCGGGTCGAGCTGCTTGAACTCGATGTGCTCGAGGCCGAGACGATCGAGGAGGCGCCGGAAGGAGCCTCCGGGCTGGCACTCGCCGATGTAATGAATGCCCGGGTCGAAATGGAAGCGCTTGCGAGCGAACGGGTTGGTGTAGCCCCCGAACTGCTTGCCGGCTTCGAGGACCAGCACGGAGCGCCCCTTCTGGGCACAGCTGAGGGCGGCCACCAAGCCTCCGATACCGGAACCGATGACGATGACATCGTAGTGGTTGGACATGACTCATTCATCCTTTTCGGGGGCTGCGTGCGCCCGGAGGAGGGCATCCACCATG
Source organism: Myxococcota bacterium (assembly GCA_039819565.1). Lineage (GTDB taxonomy): Bacteria > Myxococcota > Kuafuiibacteriia > Kuafuiibacteriales > Kuafuiibacteriaceae > JAHQVK01. The sequence goes on from JBCBRU010000314.1 coordinate 1,119, forward strand.
GCGTCCAGCACCGTGATGCCGTCCCGGCCCATGGCGAGCTTCTGGGCGAGCTCCAAGGTGGCGACCCCGTGAATGCCGGCCCACAGCGTGTGGGCTACGGTGTTGATGTTTCCGGCGAGCGCGCCGCGGCGGATGGCGAGGGCCACGGTGTCCAAGACGACCTGCCAAGCCTCCGCCGCCGCCTCGTTCACGAAGGGATAGCGGTGGTCGTCGGCCTCACCCATGCGAAAGATCACCGTGAAGGCCGCCGCTTGGGACTGAGAGAACTCTAGGTAGGCCCGAGCGAGGGCGCGCAGCTGAGTCTCGGGATCCGCGGCTGCGTCCAGGGCGCTGCGCAGGGCCTCGGCAAACTGGCGAAAACCCGCCGCGCGCGCGCAGGCGAAGATCTCCTGCTTATTCTCGAAGTAGCGGTAGGGCGTCGCGTGGCTGCATCCGAGGGCCTTGGCCAAGGTGCGAAGCGAGAAGCGCTCGTAGCCGTCGCGAACGAAGAGCTCCATGGCCACCCGCGTGGCTTCGGACCGAAAGGCCGCGACCTGCGTCGAACTGAGCGTCGGCCTCGCCATGGGTTCCGTTTACGGCGTTAAATTAACGACGTAAACAAAAAAATCGAATCGGACCTGTGGATCCGAGCGGCGCCCGCGACCCCGCTTGGGCGCATCTAGTCGTCGTCTTCGTTCGGAGCGGCTTCGCCGCAGGCTTCGAGGCAGGCGGCTCGGTCCTCGTCCTCTTCGTCGAACCACGGCTGCGCGCACCAGCGCGCGCAGGCGTAGGTGGCGGCGATCTCGATGATGGACGGTCGCTTCGTGCAGCCTTCGAAGTGGGGGGGCTCGTCGGTCCAAGCCTCGAGCATCTTGGCGCATCCTTCGGCAGCGAGGCCCGTCGAGACCAGCCCTCGATCAGGGTCGAGCCGCGCCCGCCCGCATCGAAACTCGAGTTTCAGCGGACCCTGGGCCTCAGGATCCATGCGATCGGGAGTCTCGCAGTTCATGCTCGCACGGGCGTACACGAAGGTCGCGAGGGTCGAGGTCTCGACCGGACGGAGATAAGGGTGGTGGCTTATCACCTGGTCGGCTTCGAGCGGACGGATGGTCGCGATCTTACGGAGACGCTGGGACAGCGCCTCCTGGGCCGGGGTGCGTCCGAGACCCGCGAGCATCTTAGACATGCCCAAAGCCACCGCGAGGGCCACCAAGCCCGCCAACACTGCGAAGTTCTGTGTCCCTCTGGACATGGGGATCTTCTAGCCGCGAATGACCCGAAAGTCGGGGCCCACGGCCAAGATTTTTGGTCTTCGTCCGGCCTCGGCTCACAGGGTGGAAAAGGCCACGAAGACGGAGAACACGGCCCCCCGACCGTGTCGACGGACGTCGAGGCCCGCGATGCTGAACTGACCGGTGGCTCCCACCGTCCACGCCTCGCTCAGCCGCGCTCCGAGTTCGAGGATCGCCGAAGTATGGGTGCTTCCGTTCGTGAGGCCCGAGGGGTTTTCGAGGAGCGGGGCATCGCCCGTGTCCACGCGATGGAAGCCTGCGAGGCGGACCGCTCCCTCGAGCCATGCCCAAGCTCGACCCCCGGCCGCGGCCTGCCATCGGAGAGCGCCGTCCTGGCCGCCGAAGCGCTGCAGGTAGCCGATGGCGGCTTCGAAGAAGAAGGCTTCGAAGCTCCATCCGACGGAGAGGTCAGCGGCGGCTTCGAAGACGCCGGGCCCCGCCCGAAGCTCCGCGATGCGGCGCCCGGTCTCGTCGACGACGGCGCCGAGGCTCTCCGAGGATGCAAAGGGGAGCCCCGCCCAGGCTTCCACGGCCCACCGTCCTCCGGGGCCCAGGTCGAGGGGCGACCAGCGGAGCCCGAGGCGGGCGTCCCCGGGCCGGACGTGCACGCCGTCGCCGTCGCTGAGCGCCATCACCCGAGCGAGGTCCCAGGCCACCAGCGCCGCCCATCCATCACCTAAACCCACCTCCCCATAAAGGGCCGTCGTGAGCTCCTGGTATCCTGCGATGTCCAAGGTTTCGCCGTCGCCGGTCGTATACCGTGACGCGAGAAAGACCCGCTCATCGAGCTTGGCATAGATCTCTCCGGTGTCCGGCACCCAGGGGCCCGCTTCGGCCGCTCCGGCCGCGGCGACCAGCCATCCTCCGGCCAGGACCGCGCTCCATTGTGATGCTTTCATTGACGAGGACTACCGTCTCGGGCCGCGTCTTCGGTGGTTGGGGCCGGCCAAGTTTAGGTGGGATGTGGCCAAGGCGAAGGTTGCCGGTCCCGCGAGGTGGGGACGCCGGTAAGGAGATCCCGTGACCACGGAGGGTACGGTTTCGGCCGCCGCCATCATCAATATCGTGAGCCGGGCGGGCCTCTCGCCTCGAACGTTCGACGTCCCCACCTTGACCCCGGACCGGGGCGCCCGCTGGGGGGTGGACCTTCTCCACGCGGTGTGGTCCTCCGCGCTGCGGACGGGATTGACACCCTACGCGCTGGCTGCGGACACGGAGCTCAGGGCCTGGGGGCTCTTCGGCTACCTCGTGCAGACCGCGGACACGATGACGGCTGCCTTGCAGGCCGCGGCCGAGCACACGCCGCTCATCACCGAGCGGGGGCGCTTCCATCTCGAGTTGGAGGGTGAGGTGGTGTGGGCCACGTGGTCGACCTCCCCTCCGCGGTCCGACGAGGACCACGCCGCGATCGCGTCGACCTTCGCCCACTTTGCTCAGTGCTGGCTGGAGCTGGCCGGCCCCGGAAGCCTGGCTGCGGTCGACGTACGTCATCGCGACTTTGGCTTGGATAGATGGTTCCGGGAGCGTGGCGTCACGCCCCGGGCCGGCGGCGCTTCCGACCGTCTGGGCCTGCGAGGGCTCTCAGATCGTCGGCCGAGCCATGCCCATGCCGAACTCCATCGCTATCTGCGGAGCCAGGCTCGAGAGGAGCTCACCGCGCTCGGAGTGCCGAGCTTCGTGGCCCGGGTGGAGGCTCGGGCGGCGGTACACCTCGCTCATCCCCAGGCTGGGGTCATCGCCCGCGAGCTGGGCGTCTCGGAGCGCACGCTGCGGCGACGGCTGGCCGACGAGGGGACCTCGCTGTCCCGAGTGACGGACGAGCTGCGGCGCCGGGAAGCGTGCCGGCGCCTCCGCGCAGGTGAATCGGCCACGGCGGTGGGCGAGGAGCTCGGGTACTCCGATGGCTCTGCCTTTGCGAAGGCCTTCCGGCGGTGGACGGGGACGTCTCCGATCCTCTTTCGCGCCTCGGCCCGAGGCTGAGGCGGCTGTTCGTTTGCTCGAACAGCGTCTGTTCGGAAGACCGAACAGCGGCCGAGCTTTTCCCCCCGAGGCGTCCCGGTCCGGAGCTGGCACCGTCTTTGCCCAGGCTCCTGGGCATGCAGATCTCAAAGGCCAACTCCAGCGTCCCGAAAGCCTCGGGCTTTGAAGGTGGCGCCTCGAAGGCGTCGGAGGGAATGAAGGGCGTCGGAGAAGGCGCCGAGGCAAAGGAAGAGCAGGATCCCTTGCAGAGGCTCTCCGAGCTTGTCGACGCTCTAAAGGCCATGCTCGATGAGCTCGCCAAAGCCAAAGAGGGTGGGGAAGCCGCCCCCGCCGGCGGCGCTCCCGCCGGCGGGTCGGACGACATGATGCAAAAGCTCCTCGAAATGCTCATGGAGATTCTCGGGGTCTCTGAGGAGGCGGGGAAGAACCCGGAGGAGGAGCTCTCTCAGATTCTCGATCAAAACCCCGAGTTCGCTCAGGATCTGGGCGGAGCCCTCAAGGACATGGGAGCCAGCCAAGGACTGATGAAGAGCCTCGGCCTTGGAGCTGGGGGCTCCATGGGCGCGGCCCGACGGGGCTGAGCCTACAGCGGTCCCACGGCCGGAGCTCGCTATGCCGCCTCCCGTCCCTGCCCACTTGCCTCCCGCGGTGCCCAGCCGAACCTCGCCCCCGAGACACCGTCCCCCCGCGAAAGCGCCCGAGCGCGGGGGATCCGAGGCGACCGAAGACCAGGGCCTTCCCCCTGGGAGCCCGTCTTCGGTCGAAGGAGAAGGGGCCCCGCCCCCTTCGTCTCGAGCCGTCGCGGCGGAGCTGGTGAATTTCCTCCGCTCCGCGCGACGGAGTCAGCTCGCGGCCCTCCAGCGCAACCTCGCCCGCCGGGCTCAGTACCGAGCGCTGGGGGCCCGAGGGGCCACGTCCGTATTGCAGTACGGACCGCTCGGGCGGGACTTCTACGACGGGCCGGACCAGACCGCAGCCCAGGCTGCCATGACCTCTCGGCTGGGCTCGGAACGCGGCCACCCGATCGCGAGCTACCTCCTCGCCCGCTCGAGCTGACGGCTCAGCGGTGCCCGAGGCCCCGGACGCTCACCGACTGAGCTCACCGACTGAAGTTTGGCGAGCGCGAGCCGGGACTCGGGTAGGGTCATCGCTGATGGCGCCCCCGGGTCACGGCTCCTTCTCCGCTCAGCCTCGCCTCGAGGCTCAGCTCCGGGCCGAGCGGTTCGACCAGGAGATCTTTCTCAATCGGTTGCGCTCGGGGGTTTGGCTCGCGGTCGGGCTTCTCCTCTTCGCAGCCGGCCTTCAAGCGGGCTCCATGGACCCCCTCGCCATCATCTCCATCACTTACGCCGTCGTCTGCTTCCTGGTTTGGAGTCCCTTGATTCGCCGAGCCTGGACCCTCGACTTCCTTCCGTCCTTCCTCGTGCTCGTAGACGTCGGCATTCTCATCTTGTCCGGTTTCTGGGTGGGCCCCGAGGCCCTCACGGGCGGCGTGCTCCAAGGGCTGCTCGGAGGCATGCTGCTCATCCTGTGTACCGGAGCGCTCCGCTTGGACTGGGTGCCGTGCGCGGTGGGAGGCGTCGCTGCCGTGGCCGGCGTATTCGGTCTGCGGGCGGCGTACGAGCCCTTTGATCTCTACCACCTCGTCAACCCCCTCATGGTCGCAGGCGTGGTCGGGGTTCTGTGCCTGGGAATCCGGCGGACCCGCTCTTTCGCCGAGCACCTCTTCGACGAGGTGCACAACACTCAGGAGCAACGAACGATGGTCATGGGGCAGCTCGTGGCCGGGGTGGCTCACGAGATGAACACGCCCCTCGGGGCCCTCCGGTCGAGCCTCGCCACCATGGGGCGGGCCATGGACAAGGTCGAGGGGGTCCCGGACAAGACCTCCCGGGTCTTTTCTAGCTCCGCAGCCAACGCTCACGCGGCCCTGGAGCGCATCGACGAGTTCCTGAACCGTCTTCAGCCCTTCGCCTCGCTCGACGCCCCTTCCCGAGAAGAGGTCTCTCTGCAGACTCTCTTGCCGTCGGTGGTGGAGCTGGAGCAGGGCGTCAAGGCTTCAGGGGCGACTCTGAACCTGGACGTGCGTGACGACGCGGTGGTGCTGGGGAACTCGGCGCAGCTGGGCCTGGTGTTTCTCAACCTGCTCCGAAACGCCACCGACGCGGCGGGAGCGGGCGGACGCGTCGAGGTCTCGTCTGAGGTCGAGGCGAAGAGGGTCCTCATTCGCATCGCCGACGATGGTCCCGGCATGACCGATGAGGCGATGGCCCGGGCCTTCGCGCCGTCTTTCTCCAACCAGAGCGGCCGGGTGAAGCTCGGGCTGGGGCTCGCGGTGGCGCGGGGCATCGTTCAGCAGCACGACGGTCGCCTCGAGCTGGCCCGCGGAGATGAGGGCGGCACGGTGGTGCGCGTGGAGCTGCCGCTCTTTAGCCCGGAGCTGCCTTCCGCCGAGGAACGCACGCGGTCGGCCGTCGAAGTCGGCGACGGTTTCGGCCATAGCGCTCCGCAACGCTCGTGACGGTCGAGCGCCACGCGCCTCACGAGGACGCCGAAGAGCCCGGTTCGATCGACAAGGGGCGTTCGGGGCTCGGGGACGGAGCCGGGGTCTTCGCCGGCCACCGCACCCGGGGAAGCACGTCTCGACGCGCGGTGAAGGCGGCGCGCTCGCCTCGCTGCTCGACCGGCAGCCGAATGACGAACTGCGTGCCTCGCCCCAGCTCCGACTCGGGGTGAATGGTGCCGCCGTGGCTCATGATGATGCGATGGCACACCGCGAGCCCGAGACCCGTGCCCTTCTGTTTCGTGGTGAAGAAGGGGATGAAGACCTGCTCGAGATCTTCGCGTGGAATGCCCACCCCGTCGTCTTCCACCCGCAGCTCGACCATGTGACGGGCAGGGACGCTCCGGGTACGGATGCGCACCGCCTTGCCGCTCTCGTGGGTGGCGTCGAGCGCGTTGAGGACCAGGTTCAAGATGACCTGCTTCATCTGCGGGCCGTCCGCCTCGATGATGGGGAGGTCCGCGTCGAGATCGACCTCGATCTCCGTGGCGCCCTGCGCGGCCACCAAGCGCGTGGTCCGCCGCACCACGTCGTTGAGGTCGACCCCCGTGAAGCGGGCCCGGAAGGGGCGCGCATAGTCGAGGAACTGAGTGACCACGGTGTTCAGCCGGTTCACTTCTTCGATGATGACCTGAAGAAGCTCCGGGTCGGCCGGGCCCGCGTTCGGATCGAGATACTCGGCAGCTCCCTTGATGGCGCCGAGGGGGTTTCGGATCTCATGGGCGAGCCCCGCCGCCATGGCGCCCACGGCGGCCAGACGCTCACGTTCTCGGAGCTTCTCCGCGAGCTGGGAGTTCCAGATCACGGTGGCCGCGACGTCGGCGATCTTCATGAGCTGGGCGATCTCTTTGGTGGCGTAGGGCTCGACGCTGCGGTCGTCGCGGAGGGCCAGAAAACCCAGGACCTCCTCGCCGCTCACGAACGGGAACACGAGGTCTCCGCTCGCCGCCCGCATGGCGTCGATGAGGTCGCGATTGATGGGTTCATCGGTGCTCGCGTCCTCTTCCGCGAGCTGGTCCGCGAGAAGGGGGGCGCGATTTTTTTGAATCGACTGCCAGAGGGCAGGCAGCTCGGAGGCGTTGACCCTCGAAGAGGGCTTGGGCCCCTCGTGAGCGTGACAGACGAATCCCTCGCCGGAGGACTCGAGGAGATAGACGGCGGCGTGGGTCGCGCGACGGGCGGTGTGGAGCGTGTCCACCACGGTCGTGGCCATCTGGGTGGGGTCGAGGACGCCATGCTGCATGCGCAGAGCGAGGTCCTCCAGGACGGAGCCGAGCCGATTTCGCTCCCTGAAGAAGAGCTCGATGACTTTGGTCTCGAGGCGGTCTTTGAGGGGCTCGTAGAGGGTGAGGAGGATGATGACGCCGACCACCGCGTTGAAGAGGCGACCCACGTCGTTGCTGCCGAGGCCGATGAGGGTGGCGGAGATGGTCGCGAAGAGCACGGCGAGGATCCCCAAAATGAGCATCCTTCCGATGAACTCGTTCAGATCCAGGAGGCGGTCTCGCAAGATGATCTGCGCCAAGAAGAAGACGTAGAGCATCACCGCCAGGTGTCCCGCGGCGGTCAGGGCCGGCGAGACCCCCGGGACTTCGCCGGCGATGGCGAGGAGCACGGTCAGGGACGCCCCGATGGCGAGATACCGGCGGCGGGCGAAGTCCACGGTGAGGCGGAGGACGTCGGGGGCCCGCATCATCACCTGCCCGGCCAAGATGGTGGTGGATCCGATATAGATGGCGGCCGCCACCTGGAGGGCGGGGATATTACCGAGGGGGGAGAGCGCCAAGAGGGCGAAGAGGGCCGAGAAGGGATAGGTTGCGTTGAGGAGCCGCCGCGCCTGGGGCTCGTTCCACGGCATCATATCCGCGAACAGCCGGACCAGAGCGGAGGGGACGATCGAGGCCACCGCGATCTCGACTCTCAGCCAGGGGTCCACTCCAAAGTTGCCCCGGAAGAAGGTGGCGAGAAACCACACCCCCAAGGTCACGCACACCACGGAAAAGAGGACGTCGCTCTTGCGCCGGCGCCGGCGCAGCAGCATCCCGGTCATGATGGCGATGGTGACGAACGCTCCGATCAGCGCGGACTGGACCTCCATCGTTCAGAACCTCGTGGCCAGCCCCATCGAGCCGGTCAGGTCTCGGCGGGTGAGGCGAGCGTCGGTGAGGGGGCCGCCGACGCGGGTGGCAAGTCCGGAAAAGGACAACTCTTCCTGCATAAAGCGCCCGTCCACAGCCACCCCTACGCTGCGCGCGACCCAGATCCGAAAGCTCAGGTGGGCGGCGATGACGGTGCCGGAGCTCAGCGTCCCCGAGGTGGCAGGAGTCTCGTCGAAACCGAAGACGAGGCCACCATCTACGCCGGCCCTGACCTCGACGCTGGAGCTGACGAAGGCGGTGCCCACCAGCCCCGCGGTGCCCGCCGTGGCCGCGGTGTCCAAAATCACGGGGCCGGCGTGATCATCGGCGCGTCCAAAGGCGTAGCGAAAGCCCACGCGAGGGGTGAGCGACAGGACCTCGGAGCCAAACACCCAGCCCAAGGTAGCGTCGACATCGATGAGTTGGCCCCGGGGTTGGGCGTCCAGACCGTTGGCGTCCACCAGTTGATACCCCACGAGGCGCAAGGCTCCGCGACCCCCCAACACCAAGCCGGTCCTCGGGATCCGCAAAGCAGCCTGCAGCTCGATGAGCGACACCGGATCGAGGGTGTAGCCCAGCGGCGACGTGCCCTCGGTGCTGCTCAGGTCGTAGGTGCGAAGAAATCCAGCTCCGGCGCCGAGGGCGAGGTCGAGGGTGGAGGGCCGCTCGGCGGGGCGCCCGAGGGTCACGGTGGCGGCCGGAGGAGCGGCTTGGTGTTGGGGGGTCGCGGAGCCTTGCGCCTCGTGGGGTATCAACTGGTGGACGCCAACGGTCTGGACGCCCAACCCCGGGGCCAACT
>JBCBRU010000315.1:0-9844 GCA_039819565.1 Myxococcota bacterium
CGGACGATTCGGTCAGACCACTTGGGGCGAGGTTGAAACCCCTAATATCGGTAGACTTTCCCGCAGATCCGCCATTTCTGCCGGGGTTCGACCACCGGAGCTGTGGACAACCTATCGTCCAGATTCCTTGAGCCTGGGCGGATCGGACGAAACGTATTTCTCCGAGATCGGCACGCAGACGCATGCTTGGGCGTCGCTCCGCCGGGTTCCGGCTATTCGTGCACGGACGAATCCGCCACCGGCACCGTCGAGAAAACGTCGTCCCAGATCGTGCCCGAACCGGTCCCACGCACGGCTGCGATGGCTTCTGACCGATTCGCGAAGAATCGCAGGCCGAGCTTCTCGAGCAGCGGCTCCGGCTTCGCCCCCGCGATCCCGACCTTCGCGCGGGCCAAGGTCAGCTCGAGGACGTAGGCCCGTTGCGTTCCCCCCTGGGGCTTGGGGGCGGGCGCCTCTCCGTAAAGCTCCCTCGCCAAGGCGTTCCGGCCACGCGCCAAGGCGGAGGCAAACGCGCGCTCCCCGCTCCCTCGGCCCAACCCCTCTGGACACGTGGCCTCCACGATCAGCCACCCTCCCGCGCGAATCGCGGGACGCTCGGTCAACGCCACGTAGCTCGCCGCTCTCAGCGCCTGGTAGAAGCTGGCCGACTTGTCCGGGGGCACGGGGAGCAGCATCCAGTCCATCTGCGGAGTGGTACGGAAGCTCGCCCTCGCCGCCGCCTGGGCGGCTCGCCCCCACGTCGACTCGAGCGGCCCGGCCCAAGCCCGCCAGCCGTCCGAGCTCCGGACCATTTGCAGGCCCCAGGAGGGCGCGGCTGCGGATGCTCCTCTCCGGAGGGCCTCTCGAAACGCGTTGCCCTCTCGGCGGCCGATTCGAACCGTCGGGTCTCGAAGGAGCTCCAGGCCGTGGAGCCGATCGATGGCCGCGCGGGAGCCACATCCAATGGTCAGAGCCTTGGTCCCGCCCGAGTAGCCTGCGTACTGATGGGGCTCGACCACGCCCACCGCGAAGACCGCGTCCGCGTCGAGCAGCCAGGGATGAAGAGAGGCGTTCGGGGCCACGAGATCCGGATCGTGCTGAGCGAGCTCCAACCCTCTCGGTGCGGCTATCGCCTCCAGCGAAGCCAGCTCGGTCGCGGTCATGGGGCGATGGAGACCGAGGCCGACGAGAATTCGGAGGCGCGCCTCTCGGAGATGTTCGACCACCGCCTCCACCGCGTCCGTGGGGCAAGGTCGGGTGAGGTCGGGGACGATGACGGTGACCGAGCGCCCCCGGAGCGGGACCGCGGGGACGCCGGCCGCGAGGGCTCGGTCGAACTCGTCGCGTGCGTTCCCCAGTGTACGCAAATCCAGGTCATTCATACCACTTGACCTCGACGCTCGGCGTTTTCTACGAGGACGTCCGCGTCCGATGATACGCACCGAGTCCCTTACGAAGTACTTCGGCGCGCGGTGTGCCGTCGACGGCTTCGACGTCGAGATCTCTCCCCACCAGATCGTGGGTTTTCTCGGGCTCAACGGAGCCGGAAAGACCACCACCCTGCGCATGCTCTCAGGCTTGCTGGCCCCTTCCTCCGGCAGGGTTCTGGTCGAAGACGAAGACCTGTCCGGACCGCAAGGGCACCGAGCCCGCGCCCGCATCGGCTTCCTGCCCGACCGGCCACCGGTCTACGAGGAGATGACGGTCAGCGGCTACCTCACCTTTGCGGCGAGGCTCCGCGGCCACCCCGGGGGTTCCTCCCGGATCGCGGAGGTCCTGAGTCGCACGGGCCTGGAGACCTACGCCTCAGATCCCATCAGCCAGCTTTCGCACGGCTACCGGCAGCGCGTGGGCATCGCCCAGGCCATCGTCCACGACCCGGCGCTGGTGATTCTCGACGAACCCATGAGCGGCCTGGATCCGCGGCAGGTGGTGGAGATGCGCCAGGTCGTGCGGAGTCTGGGAGCAGACCACACGGTGCTCCTCTCGAGCCACAACCTGACCGAGGTCGGTGAGACCTGCGATCAGCTCCTGCTGATTGATGAGGGGCGGCTGGTGGCTCAGGGGAGCCCCGGTGAGCTCACCGCGCGACTCGGGGGCACGGGACGGCTCGCCGTGACCGTGGTGGGCGAGCGGAGCGCCGTCGACGCGGTGATGACACAACTCGAAGCCACCCAAGCAGAGATTCTCGACCCGGGCCTGGGCGCCTTCGAGGTGGAGCTGGAGTCGGCGCGACCGGCCGAGGAGGTCGCGCGGGCCTTCTTCGAGGCGGGCCTTGGCGTCCGGCGGCTTCAGCCGGCGACCAGCCCGCTCGAGGGTCTCTTCGCCGAACTGACCAAAGAGGAGGCCGCATGAACGGAGTCGTGCTCGTCATACGACGCGAGCTAGCCCAATACTTCCGGACCTGGAGCGGATATGGGTTCGTCGCTCTGCTCCTTGCTCTCACCGGGCTGCTCTACAACGCCTTCGCGGTGGGAAAGTCAGCCAAGTATTCCGCCGACGTCCTCTCGGACTATCTGTACCTCGCGAGCGGCACCACCATGGCCGCGGCCTTGTTCCTCTCCATGCGGACGCTGGCCGAGGAGCGACAGACGGGCTCCTACCCCCTCCTCGCGTCTTCGCCCCTCACCGACGGGCAGGTGGTGGTGGCGAAGTTCTTTTCGGCCTACGCGGTGGTCGGGCTCTACATTCTATCGACGCTCTATATGCCCGCCCTCGTCTTCGTGAACGGGAGCGTCAGCCTCGGCCACATCTTTGCGGGGTACGTAGGGCTCTTCGCCGTGGGAGCGGCCGCCACCGGCATCGGCGTCTTCGGCTCGGCCGTGGCTCGCAGCCAGCTCTTCGCGATCATCATCTCCGCGGTGATTCTGGTGGTGCTGTTGGCGGTGTGGCTGGCCGCTTCGCTGGCCGACGGCGCCATCGGCGACGTGCTCGGCTACCTGGCCCTGCACAATAAACACTTCCGACCTTTCATGGAGGGTCGGATCGGCCTCTCCCACCTCGTCTATTACTTCTCCATCACCCTCGTGTTCCTCACCTTGGCTCGAAATGTCCTGGAGGCTCGACGATGGCGAAGCTGAGCCGTTCACACCGAAGCCTCCCGACCTTCCTGGTGGTTACGGGTCTCGCCCTCCTCTTTTTGGGCGAACAAGCCTTCGGGGACAGCGGGAGCGTCCGCTACGCCCTGTCCGGCCTCGGAGCGGTCGCCCTCGTGATCGCAGCCGGGCTCCGGGTGCTCGACGCCATGGGGGCCTCAGAGGAGCGCCGCGCCGTGGCCAGGGCCTTCGCGGGCACCACTTTGGGCGTGCTCTTGGCCGTCGGCCTCTACGGAATGGCGGCGAGGACCACCGGCGAGAACCAGCCGCTCGCCCATGCCCTTTGGCTCCTCACCCTGACCCTGAGCCTCACCCCGCTCATCGCCATGGAGCTCGCCGTGTTCCCGATGCGCGAGCTTCCTTTCTACGAGCGCACGGGGGTGGCCCAGGCCCAGCGTCGGGGAGCTGGGCTTGGGCTCCTCCTCGCTTCCGCGGTGCTCGCCAACTTCGTGGCCACCCGGCACGAGGTGGAGGCGAGGTTGGCCGCAACGGCGCGCTCCACCGCTTCCGACGCCACCCGCCGCGCCGTCCGCGAACTGAGTAAACCGATCGACGTGACCCTCTTCTGGCCGGACAGCAACGAGGTTGGCGATCTCGTCGAGGGCTACTTCGCTCCGCTCAAAGCCTTGAATCCCCGGCTGACCGTGGAGCGACGAGACCACGCCCTGGCCACCGCCCGAAGCCGCGAGGTGGGGGTGGTGGAAAATGGATGGGTAGCGATCTCTCAGGACAAGTCGAACGAGAAGATCCGCGTGGGGACGAAGCCGCGCCCGGCCCGCAGCGCCCTGCGTCGACTCGATCGGGAGGTCCTCGAAGCCCTCCTAAAGGTCAGCGTACGCAAGCGAGTGGCCTACTTCACGGCCGGTCACGGCGAGCGCTCGCTTCGCCGAAAGGATAAAGACGACGCCCGCTCGCCCCTCAACCTTCTTCGTCGCCAGCTCGAAGCCTGGCAGTTCGAAGTGAAGCCCTTCGGGGTGAGCGAGGGCTCCACCGACGGTATCCCTGAGGACGCGTCTTTGGTGGTGATCGCCGGAGCCACCAAGGCGTTCCTGCCCGCGGAGCTCGAGGTGCTCGGCCAAGCTCGCCGCCTCCTTCTGCTCCTCGATGGTGAAAACGACGCCGTCAGTCCGGACGCGCTCCTTCCCCCCTGGGGACTCGCCTTCGCCCCCACCACGCTGGCGAACGCTCGCTCGAACGCCCCCCTTACGCGGACCCGCGCCGACCGGGCCCTGATCTGGACCAACCGCTATTCGTCCCACCCTTCTCTGACCACGATGAGCCGCAACAACCGCTTGGCCACGGTGCTCGGCCGCGCCGGAGCTCTGCGCAAGCAAGCCCCCGAGAGTCCCACCGGCTTCAAGACGGACATCGTGATGACGGCGGTCGACGATACTTTCGCCGATGTGAACGGAAACCTCGATCGGGACCCGGACGAGGCCACCACCAACTTCCCTCTCGCCGCCGCGGTCACCAAGACCTCGACGCAAGGGGCCAAGTTCGAGCAACGCGCCTTCGTGGTGTCGGACGTCGACGTCTTTTCGGACGAGCTTCTCGAAGTCGTGCAAGGAAACTTCTATCTCTTCCGAGATATCGTGGCCTGGCTCCAGATCGACGAAGATCCCATCGTGCCCTCGGTCAGTGAGAAGGATGTCAAGATCGTCCATCAGGCCGAGGAGGACGCCATTCTCTTCTACGGGACGACCTTTGGAGTCCCGCTGCTCATCCTCGGACTCGGGTTCCTGGCCACACGCCGCCGGAGGACCGCCTGATGGAAAACCGAATCTACGCGGCGCTCTTGGTCGCCCTGCTCGCAGCCGCCTACGCCTCTTGGACCCAAGAGGGGGCGCCCGCCGAGGTGGCGGTGGCTCTCCTCGACGCTCCCCCCAGCTCCCTGGAGAGGCTCGAGCTCGAGGGCCGAACCAGCACCGTGACGGCCGTCCTTCAAGAGATCGAAGGCACTCGACGCGCGCTCTTCACGGTCAAGAACCAACAGGGCCTTCGAACCTTCTGGAGCAATGAGGCTTTCGAGAAGGACCTCGAGAAATACGCGAAGCTCGAAGCGGTGCGGAGTCTGGGTCGCCTGTCCGGAGAAGACCTGGACCAGACCGGTCTCGACGCCCCCTCCCGCAGGGTGAGAATCACCGCCGGAGGCCGCACCTCCGAGCTGGACGTTGGGGGGGAGACCAACGGCGCGCGTGATTTCTATGTACGGCGCAAGGGTGAGGACGAGGTTCATTTGGTGGTGCGTCGGCTCTTCGCGGATCTCGAGGTACCAGGAAATCGGTATATGCAGCGCAAGTTGCGACGAGCCCCCGCCAAGGACGTGGCGTCCGTGGTCCTCGAAGCGGGAAGTAGGAAGGTCGAGCTTCTCCACAAGAACCGACTCTCACCCCAGGACGCCTATTGGGCTCAGCTCGACACCCCGGAGACGGTCGCGGAGGCGGCCGGGAACTTCGTCGAGAAGATCGAACGCTTGAGTGCCCTCGAGTATCTCGACGCCCCTCGAGCGGATCGCTTCGACGCCGCGCCGATGGTGCTGCAGATACGTTGGATGGGAGCCGACGGTCCCCTGGATACGCTGGAGCTCCGGCGTGGGGACGACGGGCGCTACTGGGGGCGCACCGCCGCCACCCATGCCCCGGTCGAGGTCTCCAAGAGCACCGGAGAGCAGATCGAGTCGGATCTGGCCCTCGTGTTCCCCTGAAGCTTGGCAGCGTCAGTGGTCCCGGACATGTTCGGACGCAATGTCCGGAGGTGACGAGTCCAAGACCGAGGAGCGGCCGTGGAGCACCAGCGAAGGCCGCGGAGCGGGCGACCTCGAGCTCATCGCGAGCTTCGTCTCCGGGCTCTACGGCGAGCTCGGCCGAAGCCTCCCAAAAGGCGCTCTCCGGCTCGGCTCGAACGCCCTCCGGGGAGGGATGTCCCTGCTCCGCCCGGAGAACCTCGAGCGCGCCGCAGAGGCGGGGCGCTCCCTGCGCGACGCCCGCGAGGTCGCCGGACTGACCCTCGAGGAGCTCTCGGAGGCCATGGAGCTTCAGGACGAGAGCTTCCTCGAAGCGGTCGAGAAGGGCACCGCCACCCTGTCCTTCGAGCTGATCCTACGGCTGGCTTCTCTCCTCGCCCGACACGACCCGGTCCCCTTCGTGATGCGCTACCTGCGCACCTACGACCCGGCCGTGTGGCAGTTCCTTCACGATTGGGGACTTGGGCGGCTTCCCCTGGCGTACGAGCGAGAGCGTCGCTTCATCAATATCTACCGAAAGCACGACGCCGCCCGGGCTCTTGACGACGAGGCTTTTCAGCATCTCGTGGAGGTCACGGAGCGAGCGTTTCATCTCTCGCTCGATGAGCTCACGGCGCGAAAGGCCGCGGATGCCGAAGTGCGCGAGCTGCGCGAGGCGTTGGTTCGAGAGCGCGCAGCCCTCGAGAGCGCGCGCTCGCGCATCGCCGCCCTCGAGAGGTCTTCGATGCCGGCCCCCGAAGAAGACTGAACTTCCGGCAACGATTGCGCGGGGCGAGTTGTCCCACCAGCGCGGACCCGCCTAGAGTCCCGGCGTCGGCCATGAAGCCCTCCGCGTTCGTTGCCCCCGCGCTCTGTCTCGGCCTCGCCGTCCTCGGGGGTGGATGCCAGCTCATCGTCGATACGGATCCCGAGTCCGTCGTCCCGCCGGACGCAGGCCCGGATGCCGAGGTCCTCGACCTCGAAACGCCCCGTGATGTCGGCGACGGGGATCCGAACGCCTGCGCCGTCGACCTCGACTGCACCAGCCGCAGCGGGCCGCGTTTTCGCTGCGGGGGGGATAACACCTGCTTCGACCTCGACGAGCCCTGCCAGGGACCTCCGGTGCGCGTCTCCCAAGACATCGTTACGGACCAAACCTGGTACGCGGACACCTGCTACGAGCTCGCAGGGACCATCTTCGTGCGGGACAACGCGATGCTGACGATTCGCGAGGGCACGCTCGTGACCGGACTCGCGGACCGAGCCGCTCTGATCGTGACCCGGACCGGTCGGATCATGGTCTCGGGCACGGCCACGGACCCCGTCGTGATGACCAGCGCCGAGCCTGCGGGGCGCCGCCAGCCCGGCGACTGGGGCGGGCTCGCTCTCCTCGGCCGAGCCCCGATCAACGCGGTCGGGGGCGAGGCTTTCCTCGAAGGCCTCACCGAGAGCGACAACTCGGCCTACGGGGGAAGCGACCCCGAGTACAGCTGCGGGACCCTCGAGTATCTCCGAGTCGAGTTCGCGGGCTTCGAGCTGTCGAACAACAAGGAGCTGAACGGACTGACCCTCGGAGGCTGCGGCATGGACACCAAGATCGAGCACGTTCAGGTGCACTACGGGAGCGATGACGGCATCGAGGTGTTCGGCGGCTCGGTGGGCCTTCAGTGGATCGTGATCTCGCGCGCCCAGGACGACTCCCTGGATTGGGACCTGGGCTGGCTCGGCTGGGCTCAGTACGTCGCCATCCTCATGGACGAGCCGAGGCCCGACCTCGACGTCAACATCTTCACTGGGGGCGACAACGGCATCGAGGCGGACAGCTCGAGCGACGAGACCGCGGGCATCCCTCGCTCCCGACCTCGCCTCTACAACTTCACCATGCTCGGCTCCCGGCGGGACGGCTCGCGGACTCGAGGCATGCTCCTGCGCCGGGGCACCAGCGCGGAGATGCGGAACTTCCTCGTGGGGGGCTTCTCCAACGGTCTGTGGGACATCGGCGACGAGCTCACCTCCGACTGCATGCGCACTCCCCTCGGCTCGACCTGCACCGCCTCCTCGGCCTTCGCGCTCGACGGCTTGGTGCTCTGGGACATGGGCGCGGACGGGACCACGTGGGTCGAGGCGGAAACCGACGACGACGACGGCGGCTTCGACGAGGCCGCGTTCATCACCGGATCCAGCAGTCCTCGCCAGATCCTCGGCACCGACCCCGCCCTGGTTCAGCCGGACCTGAACGGCGTGTTCGACATCGATCTCCGCCCCATCGCGTCGTCTCCCACCAACCTAGAAGGCAACGGGGTCGCGCTCGTCCCGTATTCGGATCCCCCAGAGCAGGTGCAGCCGCAGGGACATCGCTACGTGGGGGCCTTCGAGCCGAGCGGCGTCGACTGGATGGAAGGCTGGACCGCCTTTCCGGAGAACTGAGACGTCCCGCCGGGCGGGACGAGCAGGGCTGCCGGAGTCAGCCGGCCCGCGGCAGGGGCAGGTCCCGGGTCTCCGGGAACCGGTCGAGCGCGGCCCGGCCCCGGAAGCGACGTCGAAACTCGA
Source organism: Myxococcota bacterium (assembly GCA_039819565.1). Classification (GTDB taxonomy): domain Bacteria; phylum Myxococcota; class Kuafuiibacteriia; order Kuafuiibacteriales; family Kuafuiibacteriaceae; genus JAHQVK01. The sequence goes on from JBCBRU010000315.1 coordinate 8,347, forward strand.
TGCGGCCTTCGCGGAGGGCAGCCCCCGGGTCCTCGTCGTCGAGCTTGAAGAAGAAGACGTCACCCGTCTTCATGGGGTCGGTGGCGCCCCAGGCCCGCGCGCAGAGCTCGAGGCCGGGGTTGTGGCCAATGATGAGGACCCGGTGAGAGGGCCCACGAAGGGCCTGCAGGGCTCTCACCACCTGCACCAGGCCGCCCAAGTAGAGGGCAGGGATCACGTCGGTCACGACGTCGGTGGCCCACTGGGAGGAGAGGCGACGGCAGGTTTCGAGGGCGCGCGCCGCATCCGAGGTCAGGATCCGGTCCGGAATCAGCTCCTCTTCGTAGAGGGTTCGAGCCATCGCGGTCGCCGTGCGACGTCCCCGGCCGTTCAGGGGGCGTTCGTGATCCGTGGCAGCCCCGGTATTCCACGCACTCTTGGCGTGCCGCATGAGCAGCAACTCCACGTCGCGCACGATGGCACGCGCCTGTGGGACTGTCACCCAGGTGTCTGAGCTTCGTGTTCTCGCGAAATCCTCAAGATGACGGGGGAACGAACTCTGCGGGTCGGTCCACGCCTTCACCAAAGAAGAACATCTCGCACTGTTCGTAGAGCATTTTCAGCGCCTTCGGGTCCGTGGAGACGATGCGGTACTCATTGATGATCATCTTTGAATGCTCGACCCAGTCGTTCCAGGCCAGGGCCGAGACCTGATCGAAGAGGCGAACCCCCAGCTCCCCGGGGTAGGGACGCCGCTTCAGCCCCGGCAGCTCCTGCGCATACTTGATGCACTGCACCTTCCGCTTCTCGGACGCGAACCGATTGATGGGATCGCTCGGAAGGGCCGGGGGGGGCTCCGCTTCGGGCTGCTCCGCGTCCACGCCCGCCTGCTGAGCCACCAACGCGTAGGCGCGGGCGCTGCCCGGGCCCGCGTGGACCGGGAGACCGCTGTCCTTCCACCCTGCGTTGAGGACCGCACCGGAGTCATCCTTCTCGCTCGAGAAGCCTCCGCGCATATCGACCACCTTTTCGTAACCGAGCGCGGCCAGCGCTTGGGCGGCCCGTAGGGAGCGCCCTCCCATCCCGCAGTGGGTCACGATCCCCTGCTGGAGATCCGGGGCCAGCCCGCGCATCACCTTCTCGAAGTCAGGGTTGGGGACCATGCCGTCCGGAGTCTTGTGAAGGAACGGGACATTGTAGGCGGCCGCCGCTCGCTCCTCCTCGAACTCTGGGATCGCTCGCACATCGACCAGCAGGTAGCCCTCATCGTCGACGAGCTTCGCGGCCTCGGCAGGGTTGACGCGCTTTACCGTCATGAGGCCCGAACCGTAGGCATCGGGACGGGAAAGTAAAGAAGCCTCGTCCTCCTCAGCGAACGGAGAGGCCGTGGCTCTGGATCAGGGCCGAGGCATCCGCGGGCCGCTGGGAGGACGAGGCTTCTTTACTTTCCCGTCCCGATGCCTACGGTTCGGGCCTCATGACGGTAAAGCGCGTCAACCCTGCCGAGGCCGCGAAGCTC
>JBCBRU010000316.1:0-9840 GCA_039819565.1 Myxococcota bacterium
AAAGCGGCGAGGCCGACGATCGTAGCCGCACCGGCCCTCGAGGGCCTCGACGACGGATGGCTCTCCGATGGGGCCCTCGCCTTGAGATCGCCGGCGCCCGAGTGGCCGCCCCGAACCGCGCGACGTCCGACGGCACGGTCGAGACTCGGCCACTCGAGCGCCGGCGATCTCAAGGCGAGGGCCCCATCGGAGAGCCATCCGTCGTCGAGGCCCTCGAGGGCCGGTGCGGCTACGATCGTCGGCCTCGCCGCTTTGAGTTCACCGACCTCCGGTGTGAGGGGAAAGTTACAAACGAAGACACCCTCCGAGCTCGCCGCGCTAAACCCGCTCAGCGCCCGGTCGGCCGCCACGGCAGGCTCGTGTGCGTCCAATCCAATGCCCACGGGATTCCCGTGCTTCACCACCACCGCCACCTGAGGGTGGCCCTTCTGGTTGGGTCGAAGCGACTCCACGGTTCGAGCCAAAGCGTCGATCCCCACGTCGAGACCGACCATCTCTTCAAAAGTCATGGAGCGGCTTCCGGCCATGACCCTGAGGCTCTGTAGGGCCAGAGGATCCGTCGTGCGCTCAGGTTGAAAGCCTGCCTTCTGATATGGGTTCTCGCCAAAGCGAAGAGGAACTTCCACGAGCTCGGGGTCGGTTTTCTTTCTCCAGAACATAAGGCCTCGCGGCCGAGTCTGCCCAAAGGCGGCGGTCAAGCCGGTTTCATTTAAGCATCTTTGTCGCGGCTCGAGGCCGCGCCTCGGACTCTCCCGGCTGCTCGATCAAAGGAGCATGCTTGGGGCCGGCTCCCCCAGAGATGTTCGAGTCGAGCGAAGCAAGAGGTCAGATCTGTTGCGAGCGCTCGAGGGACGGAGGCAAGGCGGGGAGCCCCGCCAAGGCCTGCCTCAACGTGAACAGACACATCCCACTCGCGAGCAAGACGACGCCCGCGAAGGCCCCCCGTCGCACCATCTCCGGCGCGGGAAGCCGATCCAACAGCCACGCCGAAGCGGGGAGGACTTGGAGCACGTGAAGAGCGAAGAAGTGGGGGACGCGAAGGTCCCCGTGGGTCGTGCTCCAGTTCGTGAAGGCCAGGCCGACCCCGCCGTCGGTCCCCCCGACGCTGTGTTGTCCTCGCCCTCCCATACCGAATCCACTGAGGGCGACGAGCAGGAAGAACCAGAGGCCAAGCCGCCACGCCCAGGTCCGAAGCGCGCTGGCGCCATCGAGAGGGCTGAAGGTGGCGACGAGAGCGGCTGCGAGCATGGCGAAGGTCGCAACCACGATAGCCAGCATCATGGTGCTCCAAACGCCCCCGTGGAATGGAGTGTGGGTATTGAAATGGGAGGTCGTCCCTCGAGCCGCCTGCACCAGGATGCAGGCCATCTCCACGAGCATGGTGCCCACGAGGAGCGCCGCGAGCAGGCGAGAGGCGCTCCTCGACCACCCCGCTTCCTCCACGAAGAGCGCCATCGTGCCCAGGAAGATCGCGATGGAGACCGCGAACTTGAGCGGCTTGAGGGCGGGATGCACGCCCCCGATCGGGGTCAAACCGTCCATCCGGAGAGCTCCCAGGAGCGCCGCGGCCAGGAGGACATGCAGCAGGGCGGCCAAAAGCAGCCATCGTTCAGCCATGCCTAGACAGTGTCTAGTCTACTTCGAATCGGCAAGGCCTGGCGGGACTCAGGTCCTTTGGGGCCGCGCTTGCGTTTCCGTAAGAACGGTCGCGGTTCCCCACACGCCCAGCCCCAAGCCCAACCCCGCGAGCCCCATCCATCCAAAGCCCCCGAGCGAGGCCCCCGCGGTGGTCACCCCCAGACCGTTGTTGACGGCGTGGGCAACGATGGCCGGGCCGAGCGCTCCCGTGCGTACCGTGGCCATCCCGAGCACGAGCCCCATCGCGGTGGTCACCGCGGCGTGGGCCGGATCGAAGTGGAAGATGCCAAAGGCGGCGGCGCTGAAGGCCACCGCGACCCGAGGCCCACTCGCCGCCGCGATCCGAGACAGGACCCAGCCGCGAAAGGCGATCTCTTCGGTAAACGCCGGAGCCAGCCCGATGACCAGCGCCGTCCACGCTCGCTCCCCGAGCCCCAGGGCCGAGAAGGTGCGTTGCATCCGACCGAGCTCGCCGTCCTGCCCAAAGCCGGCCGCCCCCGCCACCGCCTCCAGGAGGAGCGAGACCCCCAGCACCGCCGCCGTGGACGCCAGGTAGAGCCGCAGGCCCGGCCGCTGTCCCGGCTCACCGATGATCTTGGGCGGCGCCACCTCCGGGGTGAGGAGCACCCCCAAGGCAGCGACGAGCAGGATGAGCCCACCCGCCAAGAGCACGCCCCCCAAGAGCAGAGGCAGCTCAGGCGCCGGCTGCGGCGGCATGGAGCCCGGCAGACGAGGCCCGTGCAGCACCAGCCACAGCCCCACGAGGGGCCCGGTGACCTTGGCCCAGAGCACGCCTCTCACGTGGACGGCTCGAGCACCGAGAGCTCGGAGACCCGCAATCCGCGTTGCTCCAGCCGATCGCGAAGCTGGTGGGCCTCACCGCTCAACTGCCAGTACACTTCCCGGCTAGGAGGGACGAGGGTGGCGCGAACGCGCCCCGCTTCCAGACCAATCCGGAGCTCTGTGCCCGCGAAGTACTCGTCGCGGAGGGTCACGCGCACCTCGGTCGCTCCGTCCTCTCCCTCCCGGATGAAGAGGCCATCCGCCATCAACGCCAGCATCGCGTCCAGCTCGGTGGGTTCGGTTCGGGGCGGAGGCGGGGGCGGGTTGGGGATAAAGGTTCCCGGCACCGGCGGAGGCCGCGGCTCGGGGATGGGCTCGCTGCCGTCCGGGACCCTCTCCGGATGCCGTAGCAGAGCACGAAACCGAGGGTAGCGCCGCGAATGGGAGGTGGGCTGGGGCGGGGCGTCGGCGCGCGCGCGCATGCGCCGCTCCATGCGCACTTCAGGGGCGGGCTGAGCTGTGAAGGATTCCGAGCGCGGCACCCAGGGCCCCGCCGACGTAAAGGCGTTGGGACGGGGCTGAGCCTGAGCGTCGACGGGGAAGGGGCCGTCTCCGGAATCATCATCTTCCACCCACTCGAGGTCGGGTTCGTCGGGCTCGGGCGCGCGCGGTTCGAGCGCGTCCCGGGGTGCGGAGAGGGGAGGAGGCGTGGGCTCGTAGAAGCCCACGAGGAGGTCGGAAGCCTCCTCGTCGAGCGCCTGAACTTCAGGCTGCGTTGCGCCCTCGGGCGCGAGGTCGTCTTCCCCGGTGGCCGCCACCCGAGCAAACTAAACGATTCGTCGCCGTCAGTCGTCCATGGGGGGCGGAGGAGGCGGAGGGGCGGCCCGCACCGCCCGAGGAGCTGGGGTTGCGGGCACCTCGGGGTGCTGGGGAGCTGCCGAGACCCGGGAGATTCCGCTGGTGCGCTCGACGGGGAGCTGCGGCCGCTCGGGCGGAGGGAGAGTGCGCTCGGGCGGCAAGCCGACGCGCTCTCCTCCCACCGCGGTCCGCTCGGGACCGCCGAGATCGGACACGAAGTTAGAGCGACGAGGGGTCCGCTCTACCGCGCTCGGCGGCACCACCTCGATCTCCTCGTCTTCGGCCAGCTCCGGACTCTCGAGGGACTCTTCCGGAAGATCCGGAACCGGGCCGGGATCTTCGGCCCAGGCGAGGACCGTCCCGGGGGGGCCCACCATCTCGATATCGAAGGCGGACTGGATGCCGTCCAGCACGTCTTCCATCTTGGTGTAGCGCTCAGAGAGATCGTCGCGGGTCATGCGGTCGAAGACCTCGTCGAAAGCCTCCGGCACGCCCTCTCGAGCCTGGGATGGAAGGGGCGAGCGACGCCCTGGGAGACGCCCCGTGAGCATCTCGTAAAAACAGATGCCCAGAGCATAGATGTCCGCGGCCGGATGCATCTCGGGGGGAGCGCCCGGCTGGAGCCGCTCGGGCGCGAAGTATCCCACCGCGTTTCCGCCGAGCAGCACCGGCGGCGCGGCCATTCCCTCCCCCTCCGGCTCGAGGATGCGACCCAGGCCGAAATCGGCCAGCATAACGTTGCCCTGGGCATCGAAGAGAATGTTCTCCGGCTTGAGGCCGAGATGCAGGACATCCTGCGCATGAGCGTAGCGGAGCGCCTCGGCCATCTGGCTGAGGTAGCGAATGGCCACCTGCAGATCGAGACGACGGTCCGGAGAGGCTTCGAGACGCTGACGGAGGTTTCCGCCCACCGCGAGTTCCATCACGAAGTAGGGGTGCTCGCGGTCCGTGTTTTGATCGAAGATCGGAATCACGTGGGGATGGACCAGGGCTGCGTGCGCCTGCACCGCGTCCCTCAGCCGAGACACGATCTCTTCTCGGCGTAGATAGTTCACCAGCTGGAAGATGGTGCTGACTTCTTTGATGGCGATGAACCGGTCGACACTGGTGTGACGCCCGCGGTGGACCTGACCAAGCGGGCCCCGGCCCAAGAGCGCAGTCCGGCGGTACCGTCGGTCCAGAACCTCGTTGAAGCTGGCCTCGGTGAGAAGCGAGCGACGCCCCAAGCTGGCCGGCGGAGAGAGCTCCGAAGTGCGGGGAGGCATGGTCGGCTCGGGACGCGGCCGCGGCGCTGCGGCCGACAGCTCCCGCGCGAAGTGGCGAGCCAATCGCGCCGCGAGCTCGGGATCTTCGGCGTCCGCGGCCGCCGCTCCACCGGAGGTCACGGCGATGGTTCCCACCTCCAGCTGCAGTCTGACGTAGCCATATTTCGCAAGGAAAGCGGCAAGTTCAGAGAAGGGCAGGCTCAGCGAGGGCTCGAGCACGCGCTCGACTTCAGCCACTTGGGCGGGCGATCCGAACACGTCATCCCGCTGAAGGTTGGCGAGGACGAAGCGGGTCTCCTCGACCAACTTCTCGTGGCTCAGGCTCGTCTTGCGCCGCATGCCGCGGATGTTCGAGGGGGCCGGAACCTCTGTCAAATCCGCCGTGCGCGTCGTAGCCTTCGAAAGTCTGGTGATGCAGAAGGACCCCTACGCCACGCTCGGTGTGAAGAGCACCGCGACCCAGGCCGAAATACAGGCGGCCTATCGCAAGAAGGCTCGAGAGCTTCACCCGGACGTCAATGAAGCGCCCGACGCCGAGGATCGCTTTCGCGATCTGGTCGACGCCTACGACCTGCTTCGCGACGAAGAGAAGCGCGCGCGCTACGACGCCTTCGGCCGAGCGGGGCCGTCCAACGGGGCCCGCGCCGGAGGGCGACGACGGCGCCGAAGTAGCCGAAATCCGTTCAGCGACCTCGGATTCGAAGACATAAGGGTTGGCGACGAAGACCTCCGCGGACCCTTTGAGGACCTTCTTCGGCGCGAGCGAAGCCGGCGACGCGGCGGCACCGAGGTCAGGGCAAAGAAGGAAAGGGAGGTGCATCTCGGTATCCCTCTCGCCCACGCCTTCACCGGTACGACCCTCGACATGTCGGTGGATATCCCCGACGACGACGGCGAGAAGCGGACGCACACCCTCAGGCTCAAGATCCCGCAGGGCGCAAAGAACGGGGATCGGCTCAAGCTCAAAGATCCAGACGTGACGGTCGTCTTGCGCCTTGAAGCCCCCGATGGGGTGGAGGTGGACGGGCGGGACGTTCGGACCACCGTAGATCTCGCTCCTTGGGAGGCCGCTCTCGGCGGGGAGGTCGAGTTTCCTTCTCCCAAGGGTCCGATGCGGCTGAAGGTTCCGGCGTGCACCTCGACCGGTCAGAAGCTGCGCTTACGCGGCCAAGGCATTCCCCAGAAGCCGGGCCGCGACGGCGAGCCTGGAGACTTGTACGTGAAGGTGCGTATTGTCGTGCCCTCGGTGCTGACCGAAGAAGAGCGCGAGGCTTTCGAGCAGCTCGCAAAGACCAGCGCGTTCGACCCTCGTGCCACATGAGACGGGCATGACGAACGCCGAACGCGCCCTCGAAGCGGCCCGAAGGGCTCGACGCGCCTTCGTCCGGGGGGACACCCGGGATGCCGCCTGGCTTGCACTCTGGTCGACGGAGCTCGATCCCGCGGGCGGGCTCGGCCTGGCCATGGTGGCCCGCATCCTTCACGAGGTCAGTGCGGATCCTCTCGCCACCGTGGTGACGCGCGAGGCTCAGGCCCGAGGTCTCCCCGAGCCGGAACGTCTCGAGGTCGCGCGCTTTCATCGAATCGACCTCTGGTCCCGAGGATTGCTCGCGCACCGCCACGGTCAATCTCTCTTGCCGGCTTCAGCCTTCGAAGAAGCTTCGGCCTTCACTGCGACCGAAGCCTGTCTTCCTTGGTTCGAAGAGCGCGAGCTGCGCTGGGGATCGCGAGCGGGGGCATGTCGAGCTCTGCGTCGCCTGGTGGGGGCGCTCTCGGACGCTTGGGAGATGCCGGCCGAGCCGGCGGATCCTTTGCGAAGCGACGCGCTGTGGGCGGACATGCCGGCCTACGCCGCCTGGAAGGCGGACGACCCTCTCGCCGCTGGCGAGCCCGATCCGGATCCGGACGACGAGGCCGACCTGGAGGCCATTACGGTGATCTCGGATCACTGGACGGAGCACACGCTCGCCCGTCTCGAAGCCCGGGACCGGCTCGGCGAGGCCCAAGAAATCGCAGCTCAGTGGGCGACCCTCCGGCCCGGCCGGGTGGCTCCCCTCATCGCGGTTATGCGCCTCGCCTCAGCCATGGGTCAGGAAGACCGGGTAGCTGAAGCCGAGGCCGAGCTCCTCGACATCGAGACTGAGGATCTCAACGAGCTCGAGGAAGCGCGGGTCGGGCTAGGCCTCCTGCGCCGCTTCGAAGCCCAGATGACCATCCTCGACGCCATGAACACGCTGGCTCCCGGCCAGCCCGTCATCCTCGCCAACCGCGGGGCCGCCGCTCTGGAGCTGGGCCGTACCGAGACCGCGGAGGCTGACTTGCGCCTCGCTCTCGAGCTCGACCCAAAGAGCGGCCCTGCCCTAACCAACCTCGCCCTCCTCCGGATGCGGGAAGAGGACTACGTGGCGGCGCGGGCTCTCCTGGAGGAAGCCAAGTCCCTCCATCCTGACGAGGCTCCCGTCCGCTACTATCTCGCCGCCTGCCTTGCTAACCAGTCCCACCCGGAAGCTGCCTTGCGCGAAGCGCGAAAAGCCCTCGAGTTGGATCCTGGTTTCGCAGCCGCTCATGCTTTGCTCGAGCAGCTGGACGGCTAGGGTCATATCTCGGCGAGGGCGAGTCTCGGACTTCGGTCGCCCACGCGATGTTTTCGCGGATCTATTAGGACCGGCGGTGGATTTCTCCCAAGCCGACCCGAATCAGACGGTACGTGCGCCTCGCCTCGGTCATCTTGCTTGGCGCGGTCACCTCCGCCGGAGGCGCGACTTTGGCCTCGGGTTGGGGCCACGTGCAAGCTATGCAGCGCACCTTGGTCGGTGAGGTCGAAGCGCGCTCCCTGTCTTTGGCTCGCACCATCGCGGACGTCCTCGAAACCGAGGTTCGGCATAACCTCGACGGGATTGAGGATCTCGCGGATCTGGTAGACGCGGGCGCGGCGGAGCTCACCCCAGCGTCGGTCACGCCGCTGCTCGCCTCATGGATGGCGCGCCGGGACGACTGGGGAGCCCTCTGCGTGGTCGGGTCCACCTTGGGGGTGAGTCTCGCCGCGGTCACCGCGGACCGTCGCCCCCTCGCCGTGGGCGTCAACTACTCAGACCGAGACTATTTCCAAGACCTCATGCGCACCGGCCGCGGGGTCATGAGCCACGCCCAGGTCGGAAAGAAGACGGGGCGGGTGACCGTGCACTTCGGCGCGCCCGTAGCCCAACCCCCCCGCGCCTACGTAGCCACCGCGATGTCCCTCGCGCGCTTTGACGCGCGGGCGCGGCGAGCCATCGCTTCCGTACCGGAGGCCCGAGCCGTGGTCTGGGACGAGCGCGGCCATATCGTGATCGACACGGCGCGGGAGAGCCTCCGAGAGCTGACGGTGCTCCCGCCGGACCACCTCTTTGCCCCCGCCCGTTCCGATGGCGAGGTGCGCCGAGGCACTGATGAGAAGGGACGCCCCGTCCTGGGTGCCGCCAGCCACGCCCAGCTGGGAACCCAGCGCTGGTCGATCCTCGTCGTCCAAACGGAGACGTCGGCCTTCGCCGCCGCACGAGGGGCACGCGCCGACACGATCACCGCGACCGTACTCGCCTTGGGGCTGGGTCTGATTCTCGCTTCGGTGATCTCTCGATTCATCGCCTCTCCCATCGAGCAGCTGGCCCGAGCGGTGAGGATCATCCGTCCAGAACACGCGAACGCAACACACGATATCCGTATCTCGGGCCCGTGCCCCCAGGAGGCTCGAGATCTGGAGGGCGCGATCAGGCAGCTCGTGGAGCGGCTCGGAGGCCACGCCGCGGAGCTCGACGCCCGCGTACGGGAGCGCACCCGCGAGCTGGAGCAAGCTCGCGACATGGCTCTGGACGCGGCCCGCACCAAAAGCCGCTTCGTGACCAACATGAGCCACGAACTCCGGACCCCCATGAATGGGATCCTCGGGAGCCTCCAGCTCTTGCTCGAGGCTTCGGAAACGCCCGAGCAACACCAGCTGACGGAGCTCGCGCAAACCGCCGGACATCGGCTCTCGAGGACCCTCGAAGACCTGCTCGAATTCAGCGCCTTCGAGTCGGGCTCCACGGACCTCGCTGAACTGCCCTTCGAGCCGCGGGGGCTGGTGGAAGCGGTCCTCGAGGAGCACGCTCGACCCGCTGAGCGTGCGGGTCTGGTCCTGCGGGCGAACATCGATCTGTCGCGAGAGCTCACCCTACTCGGGGACCCATCCCGTCTCTCCAGGGTCTTTGGAAAGCTCCTGGACAACGCCATCCGCTTTACCAAGCGGGGTTGGGTACAGGTCACCGCAACCGCCTCGGTCGAGGACGGGGTCGCGGAGGTGGTCTACACCGTGACGGACACGGGCCCGGGCGTCCCCCTGAACCGCAGGAGCGATATCTTTGAACCCTTCGCCCAAGCCGACGCCTCGATGAGCCGCCGGCATGAGGGCGTGGGTCTAGGCCTGCCTTTGGCCCGGCGGTCCGCGCGCAGCATGGGAGGCGATGTGAGTCTCGAAGCGACGGGCCCGGAGGGTTCACGCTTCGTCGCACGCGTACACCTCCCTTGCGCTGAGCGCCCGGGCACCGAAACTCTGCTCGCGAAGAAACGCGGGTTGTCGAGGCCGCACATCTTGGCCGTCGACGACAATCCGGTGAACCTTCAGATCATTGCCCGGATCCTAGAGCGCCTCGGTCAGGAGGTGGACACCGCCGTCAACGGGCAGGAGGCGGTTCAAAAAGTGGAGCGGGAGACCCCGTCGCTCATCCTGATGGACTGCCAGATGCCAGAGATGGACGGGTTCGAAGCCACCCGAAAGATTCGAGCGCTCGGCGGACCGGCGGCGAGCATCCCCATCGTCGCGCTCACCGCGAACGTATCCGCCGAGGAGGTCCGGGCGTGTCTGGACGCGGGCATGAACGATCACCTCGGGAAACCGGCCAGTCGCAAACGTATCCAGGCGGCGCTGCATCGGTGGCTCGGATAGTCTTCGCTTTAGGGGGGTCCTTGGTTTATCAAGCGTAGCGTCTTAGATTCGGCTTTTGGGCTTGCGGAATCGATCTTCCGCTGCGCTCCCGGTCGGTCAGCGGCTTCTGCTCCGGGGACCGGCGCGATGCGGCGTATAGACTTCGAAAGTCTATCTCAGCGCCTAAGCGGGGCCCCTGATACTCCCGGCTCCGAACGCCCTGGGTAGGGCCCCCGATTTCCCCTGCGCAGAAACCATTGCCCGCCCTTCGCTCCGCTCCGCGTGCGCCTTCGACGTCCATCCATCTGGAGTTCGAGTCGCGATCCCCAGTCGGTCAGCGGCTTCTGCTCCGGGGAC
>JBCBRU010000317.1:0-9837 GCA_039819565.1 Myxococcota bacterium
GGTCGAGATCGGCAAACGGCACCTGGGGAGGCGAGTCTATCTCCGGGCCAAGGTCGACCGTCAGGGGGCGGACATCGAAGAGCTCCTGGCGGTCCTCGAACGGGGCGAAGCCACGGTGAGTGGACGGGTGGATTTCGCCCCCTCCTTTCCCGTCCGTCTCCAGGCCGACGCCCGCGGGTTCTCTTTCGCGGCCCTGATGGACGCCCTCGGCAACAAAGGTTTCTGGTGCGACTTCACGGTTACCGGCTCGAGCCACGTCCAAGGGCAGCTCGTGCCCTTCGCGCTCGAAGGGCCGTTCGACTTCCTCATCCCGAGCGTGGATGTATGGAACGGGTCGTGGAACGACGCGAAGGTGACCGAAGACCCCCGTCGACGGCTGCTCGAGGTGGCCCCCGTCGAAATCGCGGGACGGTGGCGGTACACGGCGAGCGCCTTCGAGGTCCTCGAGAGTCGCGTTCGCTCAGATCACAGTCGAGGGCGGGCCCGAACCTTCATTCGGCATCAGGGAGAACAGTATCTCTCCGTCGACACTGACTTCGAACGGCTCGACTTCTCTGACATTGGCGACATCGCGGGGGTGAGCCTGCTCGGGGTAGGGGCGGTCTCAGGCCGACTCGAGGGGCCGTTTACCAAACTCTCAGCTCGAGGGACGCTCTCTCTCGACGGCATCTCGGTGGGGAGCACACCTCTCGGCCAAGCCACCGCCGAGGCTCGCTGGAACGGACGACAGCAGCTCGACATCGCCTCCGTCGAGGGTCGCATCGGCGAGACCGACTGGAACGGCGACCTCTTTCTCGACTTTCGCGGGAACGTGCCCGTCCATTTGCAGGGAGAGATCGGCTCGGGTCAGCTCGGAGATCTCCTCCTTCCGCTCGGGTTCGAGCCCAGCGTGGCCGCGGCCGTCCGCGGCGACATCCGTGGTCGCTTCGACCTTCGGGGGCCGGTGCAGCGGTGGACCGGTCCGCTGTCGCTCGAAATGGCCGATGTCGTCGTCTACGGGCAGTCGTTTGGCAGCGGGACGGCGAAGGGGGTCATGAAGTCGGGTCGAGTCCTCTTGGACCAGCTGATCCTCACCGATGGGCGTCGGCGCTCCTTCGCGACCGGCTCCTTGCTGCCCGCCACCACCGATTTCGAGCTCTCGGCGAGGCTCGAGGATTGGAAGCTGCCCGACGTGGCCCTCGCTCAGTCGCTTACGGTGCTGGAGGGAGATCTCGGTCTCCGGGCTCGCCTCGACGGGACCCTCCGACGCCCCCACGGCGACATCGTACTCGACCTCGCCCGCATGAAGGCGGGGCCTGTGGACCTCGGTAAGGGCCAGCTGAGACTTGCGCTCGCCCGCCATCGGGGGGACTTGCGTGGCTCACTTCCGAAGGCTGGGTTGCGGATTCAGGGGGAGGTGCGGGCACCCACGAATCGCGTGCCCTTCACCGTTCGCTACAACCTCAAGAACTCACCTCTCCCCGCCGTGGTCGCCGCCCAACTGGGAACCCGGGCCGAGGGAGCCGCCAATCTCAGAGGCGTCCTCGAAGGTGAACTCGCGGATATTCTCCGCACCAGCGGATCCGTGACGGTCGGCAAGACCTGGGGGAGGTGGCGCGGGCGGCGCTTCGAGCTGACTGCGAAAGGTCCGCTCTCCCTGGACCGAGGGCGACTGGGGCTGTCACCGCTGCAGCTTCGAGGGGACGGGCTGGATGCTCGATTCAGTCGCAGGGTGCGGCTCGACGGGCGGGTGGACGTCGGGGTTGCGGGGCAGCTCGGTTTGGATCTGCTCTCGGAGTGGGTTCCTTCGATGGAGCGGCCCTTGGGGCGACTCGACATCGAAGGAAGAGTCCTCGGGAGCGAGGATGGTTGGGAGTTCGTCGGCCAGGCGGAAACCCTCGGAGCGGCGCTCGGCTGGACCAACATTCCCAGCCGGTTTTCCGAGGTGTCGGGCCGCATGACCTTTAGCGACAACTCCGTCTTCGTAGACACGCTTACCGGTCGATGGGCGGGCGGGCGCGTGGGCGCCACGGGCTCCGTAACCTTGGAAGCGCTCGCTCCGGCGGGCGTCGACTTTGACGTCCAACTCAATGCGGTGCGGCCCAAGCTCTCCTTGTCCTATATGGAGCTGGGCGGTCAGCTCGATGGTCAGCTTCGCGTCAATGGTCGCTGGCCCGAGCTGAAGGTTCGGGGCGGGCTGGACGTGACTCGGAGCGAAGTGACCCCCCGCATCGATCTCTCGACCTTGGTGGGAAGTCGCTCTCTGGCCGCTGCGTACGACCCGAGCGCAGAGATCTTCGATCTCGACATCGGGCTCGCCCTCGAGAGTGGGATGAAAGTCCGGGGGGACGACATCGACGTAGTGCTCCGCGGAGACCTGCGTATGACCGGCACCAACGAGCGACTTGGTCTTCTTGGGTCCCTGTCACTCCTTCGCGGAGGCCGCGTGAGCTTCGTCGGTCGTGAGTATCGGACCGAGGGCGGGTTGATCGAGATGCGAGAGCGCTTCGTGGTCGACCCTCGATACGACCTTACCCTTTCCACGACCGCCTGCAGCGCCAGGATTTCCGTCAACCTCATTGGGAATCTGAGTAACGTCTCCACGAACTATAGCTCGAGCCCTGAGATGGATCAGGAAGATATCACCAGCTGTCTAGTGCGAGGGTTTCGGCGGAGGGACTATGATCAGGAGCTTGCTGGCAACGTCGCTTTCGCCGGCTCCGCGCTCCTCCGTCTCTCCGGCGTCGATCGACAGGTGAAGCAGGTCATCCCGATCGATCAGCTCGACATGACCACCGAGTTCAGCTCCCGATCACGAGCCTATGTCCCTCGATTGTGGGTGGCGAAGGACCTGGACCTTCTCGACCGGCCGGTGCGGCTGGAGTACTCGACGTCGCTCCTCTTGGCCGACGATCAACGGGCCGCCTTCCGAGTTCGGCTTACGCCGAGGCTGAGTCTTCAGTTGGGGTGGACGTCTTCCCAGGATGTCCCAATCGGGGACTGGGGTCTCGACCTCGAGCGTCGGTGGGAGTGGTGAGGTCGGCGCCCCTGGGGGGCGCCCCCGCTCCGGAGGTCGGAACGAGGGCGAGGTGCTCACTCAGCGCCGCCAGTTGCGATGCGAGCGATAGGGCGGCTGGTAGGCCAGGGCGTCGCTCGAGGCGAAGCGTGCCTCCCGGCGTCCGATACGTCCGTCCCGGTTGTGGTCGAGCTGACGGAAAGCCTGCCGCGCCTCGCGAGCCTCCTTCCGCATCAGAAGCTCCACCGGGATTCCTTCGAACCGAGCCTGCCGGGCGAGGTCCCGCTCGAAGGGAGTGACTCGACCATCGAGGTCGAAATCGGCCCGCGGATAGCCCCGGACCTTGGCGCGACGGAACTCGCGGGAGCTGATCCAGCCGTCGCAGTTCTGATCGAGGCGACGAGAAGCCGCTCGAGCTTCGAGCCTATGAAAGCGCTTCATTTCGCCCCGGGTCACTACGCCATCGTGGTTGACGTCGGCAGGATGGACGGCGCGCGCGTGACGTCGCCAACGAGGACCTGCCTCCGCCGTAGCGGCCGTGCCGAGCACGACGGCGACGAGGGGGAGGGCGAACATGAGGGGTTTGATCATCTTCTTCATCGTCTTCTCCTTCGAGCCGCTCCGTGGGGCTCGCAGGTAGTGACGGCGAAGAGGGCGGGTCCGTTCAATCGCCGGGTGTTTCTTGGTGGTCCTTAACGTTCCTTGACAAGGACGCGGGGGGACTCGCGGCGCCTAGGTGGAGGCGTCGATGGGTCCCGTCGAGGGTACTGACCAGGGGGCGCACTCCCGGACGAAGGAGTTTGACCGTATGAAAAGCGAACGGCTCCGTGGCGAGCAGCACCTCGTGGTTCAGGGTGGTGCCCGTGAGCGTCCTCACGTCATGGATCTCGAAGTGCAGCCAGTGACCCCTTCGACTCTCCTCGCGACCGACCCATCTCATCGGCAGGGAGCCCTGCGGGCCTTCGACCTTGAAGGAGCTCCGAAGCCACGCAGCCAGCCGGCGATCATCGAGAGGGCCGTCCTCGTGGAGCGCTCGGCGGAGGTCGTCGTCCGTCACGAGGAGCGACACCTCCAGAGTTTGGCGCTCCGGACGAAAAGAGATCTCGGCCACAGTGGTGTGATGTCCGTGGCCTCGAGCCGGTTGCGGCACGGCGGTGAGGCTCGCGGCCGCCACCCCTGCGACGAGGGCTCCCACCCCCGGGCTGAATCTCACTCCCGAACCTCATCCAAGGAGGGCGTCCCTCTCTTCCGGGTCGAAGCCTTCGGAGCTCCGTTCTCGGACGAGGTCTCTTCCTCGTCCTCTTTGGCGGCCTCTCGGGCCTTCTTCATGGGGCTCGTCTCCTCCTTCTCCTTGAAGAGTTCGAAGCGAGACTTCTCCACCTGAGCGGGCCAGTGATTGTTGGACGTATCGACGTCGGCGGTCTCTCGGAGAGGGTCCACGGTGAGACCCACGATAGGCTTCTCGGAGACGATGAGCTTGGTCACGGAGCGGGGTGAGTATCGCCAAATGTGGGCCGGGAGACGCAGGATCTCGGTGTCCCCGCCTTCGTAGCGAACCTCGACGATGATGGGCATCACGAGTCCGCCGCGGTTGTAAAAGTCCACGGTGTAGAAGTGCCCACGGGTCTCGAGGAGCGCCTTCTCGTCGTCGTCGAGCTCTTCGAGAAGCTTCTCGTAGGCGTCGAGGTCGCCGCTGGTGACGTCGAGCGGGTCATAGGTCGAGTAAAAGTCCTTGAGACTCTCGATGCGCTGCACCAGGCGGATGCTGTTTGCATTGCCAAGCTGGGTGGCGTTGGCGCCCTTCGCGTCTCGCTCTCTCCGCCGAGCAAGCTTGTCTCGGCGCGGGTCACGGCTATCCAGAGACCACTCGCGAATCGTTCCCACCGCGATGTCCACGTGATCCGTCGAGTAAAACCAACCGTTCCAGAACCAATCGAGGTCGATGCCCGAGGCGTCCTCCATGATGCGGAAGAAGTCTCCAGGAAGAGGACGGCGGAAGCGCCACGCCTGGGCGTAGCGCCGGAACGCGTCGTCGAAGATCTCACGACCGAGGACGGTTTCCCGGAGCACGTTGAGGGCGGTCGCGGGTTTGGCGTAGGCGTTGTTGCCGAACTGGATCAGCGACTCCGAGGTGGTCATGATCGGAACCTGCCGGCGGCTCTGCATATACTCTACGATGTCCTCGGCGAAGCCGCGGCGAGAGGGATAGTCTTCCTCCCACTCCTGCTCGGCCAGGAACTGAAGGAAGGTGTTCAACCCCTCGTCCATCCAGGTCCACCGGCGCTCGTCTGAGTTCACGATCATCGGAAACCAGTTGTGCCCGATCTCGTGGATGATGACCGAGATGAGGCCGTACTTGGAGTGGCGCCACGGTGACCCCTTATCGGCCTTGCCGTAATAGGTTCCGTCTTCCTTGGGTCGAGGAGCGTTGAAGGAGATCATGGGATACTCCATTCCGCCCACGGGCCCGTTCACCGAGATCGCTACCGGGTAGGGATAGGGGAAGGTATGCCGGCCATACACATCGAGGGTGTGGGCGATGGCGCGGGTCGAGTAGCTGTTCCAGAGCGGCTCGGCCTCATTCGGATAGAAGGACATCGCAAGCACGGTCCGCTCTTCCTGGGGCGAGGCTTTAACGCCAAGGGCATCCCAGATGAATTTTCGGCTCGAGGCCCACGCCACGTCCCGCACGTTGCGGGCGCGAAAGACCCAGGTCTTGGTGCGGCCCGGAGGCTCGGGGCTCTTGCACTTCGCCGCTGCCTCCGCCGGGGTCACGATATACATGGGAGCGGTTGAGGTTTGGGCGGATGCGAGACGTGCGCGCTCTGCGCTCGAGAGTACCTCCTCTGGGTTCTGGAGAATCCCTGTGGCCGCTACCACGTGGTCCGAGGGGACCGTCACCCGGAGGAGGAAGTCCCCGAACTCGAGGCTGAACTCTCCGCCGCCCAAGAACTGGTCGTTGTGCCAACCACGAAGCTCCGAATACACGGCCATGCGCGGGTACCAGTGAGCGATCTCGAAGATGACGTGCCCGTCGTCGAAAGCCTCGTAGCCGGTGCGCGCTCGGAGCACGGTGGCGTCGTTGACGGTGTAGTGCCACCGTATCTCGAGTTGGTACTGTCCTTGCGGAGGGACCGGTTGGGCGGGATCCACCCGCATCAAGGTCTTGACGACTCGGTGGGCCACCGGTTGCCCCCCGGAGGTCACGGAGTCGAGCTTCAGGGTCCCATCAAAGCTCTCCCCGAGCAGCCGGGCCGCCAGCGTCTCGTAGGAGATGTGATTCATATCCGGCGCCACCGCGGACCGGGCCGCGTCCGAGTCGCGGGAGAAGATGTTGTTGTCGAGCTGAAGCCACAGGTAGGGCAGGGCGTGCGGGGACCGATTGTAATACGTGATCCGAGCCCGACCAGAGATGCGGCGCTCCTCCTCATCGAGACTAACGTCGAGCTCGTAGTCGGCGCGTTGCTGCCAGTATGCGGGGCCGGGATGCCCAGAGCCCAGCCGAGAAGCGCTGGGCGTAGGGAGCCGGGGCTCGATGGGCTGGAAGGGGCCCGGAGCGGCGCTCGCACGCATGGGCACGGCGAGGCTCAGCAGGAGGATCAGCAGCCTCATGACCCTGCCCTTCCGCTGAGACAGGCCGGCGTCAATGGTTTTCGGGACTCAAAGGCACCCGTCGACCTCTGCGGCGAGCACTCGCCCGGGTTTTGTCAAGCGTCCTTGCGGTGCGAGATCAGGTCATCGACCACCGTTGGATCCGCGAGGGTCGAGGTGTCTCCCAGCGCGCCGTGCTCGTTGGCGGCGATTTTACGGAGGATGCGTCGCATGATCTTGCCCGATCGCGTCTTCGGGAGCCCGGGTGCCCACTGAATGAAGTCCGGCTTCGCGATGGGACCGATCTCGGTGCGCACGTGGGCGACCAGCTCGCTGCGAAGATCTTCGTTCGGCTCGATGCCCTCCCTGAGGGTCACGTAGCAGTAGATCCCTTGGCCCTTGATGTCGTGCGGGAAGCCGACCACCGCGGCTTCCGCCACGGCCGCGTGGGCCACGAGGGCGCTCTCGACCTCTGCTGTGCCCATGCGGTGCCCCGAGACGTTGATGACGTCGTCCACACGTCCCGTGATCCAGAAGTAGCCGTCCTCGTCGCGCCGCGCGCCGTCCCCCGTGAAGTACTTGCCGGCGTAGGTCGAGAAGTAGGTCTGCTGAAAACGGGCGTGGTCGCCGTAGATGGTGCGCATCTGGCCGGGCCAGGAGTCGGTGAGCACGAGGTTGCCCTCCGTCGCGCCGTCGAGCACCGCGCCGTTGGCGTCGACCAACTCCGGCTTCACCCCGAAGAAGGGACGCGTAGCGGAGCCGGGCTTGAGCGAGGTGGCGCCTGGGAGCGGGGTGATGAGAATCCCGCCCGTCTCGGTCTGCCACCAGGTGTCGACGATGGGGCAGCGGCCTTCGCCGACCACCTCGTGATACCAGCGCCAGGCTTCGGGATTGATGGGCTCGCCCACCGAACCCAGGATCCGCAGGGACGACCGAGAGGTCTTCTTCACCATCTCCTCGCCGGCCCGCATGAGGGAGCGGATGGCCGTGGGGGCGGTGTAGAAGATGTTGATCTGATGCTTGTCCACGACGTTCCAAAACCGGGAGGCGTCTGGGTAGGTGGGCACACCTTCGAAGACGACGGTGGTCGCGCCGTTCGCGAGAGGCCCGTACACGATGTACGAGTGGCCGGTGACCCAGCCGACGTCGGCGGTGCACCAGTACACGTCCCCTTCTCGGTAATCGAACACGTACTCGTGGGTCATGGACGTATACACGGCATAGCCGCCGGTGGTGTGGAGGACCCCTTTAGGCTTCCCGGTAGAGCCCGATGTGTAGAGGATGAAGAGGGGATCCTCAGCGTTCATCCGCTCGGGCTCACAGGACGCCGAAGCCTTCTCCATGGCGGCACGAGCGTCGATATCTCGCCCTGCCACCATGTTCACGTCCAGCCCGGTGTGCGGGAATACGAGGACGTTGAAACTGCCCTCACATTTGTCGAGAGCAGCGTCGACGTTCTTCTTCAGCGGCACCGCCTTGGAGCCTCGAAGGCCCCCGTCGGCGGTGATCACCACCGTCGATTCGGCGTCCTTGATGCGGTCCGCCAAAGCGTCGGGTGAGAAGCCCCCGAAAACGACCGAGTGAATCGCGCCGATGCGCGCACAAGCCAGCATGGCGTAGGTCGCCTCGGGGATCATCGGCATGTAGATCATCACCCGGTCGCCCTTTTTGACGCCGCTGTCCTTGAGTACGTTGGCGAGACGGCAGACCTGCCCGTGGAGCTCTCGGTAGGTGATCTTGGCGTCGACGTCGGGGGAGTCGCCCTCGAAGATAATGGCGGTTTGATCGCCTCGCGTGTCGAGGTGGCGGTCGATGCAGTTGTACGTGATGTTGAGCTCGCCGTCTTCGTACCAGCGAATGCTCACGTCCCCGGTGTAGTCGACGCTTCTGATCTTGGTGGGTTTCTTATACCAGCTGATGCGTTCCGCCTGCTCGGCCCAAAACCCCTCGGGGTCGCTCACCGAGCGCTCGTACATCGCTTTGTACTTGGCGTCGTCAATCTTGGCTTCGGCCGCGATGCTCGCGGGCACGGGGTAATTATCACTCATCTTTTCCTCCTCCTCGTTGTCAAGGTACCTTGTCAGGACTTCTTCTGCGGCTCGGAAGCGGGCAGCCACATGGAAAGCCACTGCTCCTGAGCGTCGCGGAGTTGTTTGAAGGCGCCGTCCATCGCCTCGGACGTGGCTTCTACGGTCTCGTCGACCGCGGACCGGTTTTCAATGGCCTCGAGGCGTCGGCGAAGTTCGAGGTTCTCCTCCACGACCCTGAGGTAGCGAGACTTCGAGACCCCGCCGAGGCTTTCCAGCCACGCGTCGTGAGCTTCGGCGGCCATGCGTTGGGGGGTGGTGAACATCTCCACCCAGCGACGGGCGCTCGCCGTGGGCCCCGGTACGCGATCGAGGACCTCGGTCCCGAAGCGAGACCACGCGTCGATCAAACTCGGCTTCCTCTTCATGTTCGCTCCTGCAGCCAGGTGGCCACCAGCTCCGGGAGATCGCGTTGGACCTTCCCGCTGACGTACATCCCGATATGACCGGTCTCGAAGCCACGCACTGTGTAGTCGGAGCTCCCGACGACCTCACCGAGGGCCTTGGAGGAGGCCGGCGGCACGAGGTGGTCCTGCTCGGCGTAGATGTTGAGGACGGGCTGCTGGATGTTGCCGAGGCTTACGCTACGGCCTCCGATGTCCAAAGTACCCTTCATCATCTTGTTGCCTTGATAGAAGTCTTTGATGAACTTGCGGAAGACTTCTGCCGGCTGATCCGGGCTGTCGAAAATCCACTTCTCCATCCTGAGAAAGTTGACGAGCTTCGCCTCATCTTCGAGCACGTCAACGAGGTTGAGGTACTTCCCGAGATTCAGAGAGAAAGGGCGAAGCATGAGATACCCGAAGTTCATCAGGTCGCCAGGGACATTGCCCACCGCGTCGACCATGGTGTCGACGTCGAGGCCCTGGATCCAGGCGTTGAGGAGGCCGGTCTTGGCGGTGGGAGTGACGTGGAAGTCCACCGGTGCAACCATGGTGACGAGATTCTTGACCTTGTCAGGGTGAAGCGCCGTGTAGCAAAGGGCAAAAGCCCCTCCCTGACAGATGCCCAGGAGGTTGACCGAGGGTTGCTGGGATCGACGCCGGACTTCATCGACGCACGCGTCCAGATACTCGTTGATGTAGTCGTCAAGCGTCACCCAGCGCTCGGTAGGACCCGGATAGCCCCAGTCGATGAGATAGACCTCAATCCCACGGGCGAGGA
>JBCBRU010000318.1:0-9784 GCA_039819565.1 Myxococcota bacterium
GCCGCGTGGTCGTTCGGCGAAGAGGAAGCCTACCGAGGTAGGCGACGATGAGAGTCGCAAAGCGACGGCTCTACGAGGCTCGCGTTCAGGCGTCCATGCGAGTAGGCCCTCGGACCATGCCCGTGGGTGATCAGCACGCGCTGCGTCATGGCGGTTACGTTAAGTAACCAGGTGTTCCTTTACAATCAGTACTATTTTTGTAACCTGCCCCGGTGCCCAGATCGTCCAAAGCTGACGACGTGAGTGGGGCACCCCATGTCCGCACTTCGTCTCCCGGCGGGTCGGTCGACTCGGGCCAAAAGGGGGCCGGGATTCAGTCCCGTCCGGGCCCCCCTGAGCAAGCGGAGCGCGCAGTGAGCGGTAGCGAGCGGAGTGGGGTGGCCGGGATTCAGTCCCGTCCGGGCCCCCCTGAGCAAGCGGAGCGCGCAGTGAGCGGTAGCGAGCGGAGTGGGGTGGCCGGGATTCAGTCCCGGCCGGGACCCCCGGTATGCAGCGAACCGTGTCCGGTGGAGCGGGGGATGCGCATCATCGGGGGCAAATGGAAGGGCTCCATTCTCTGGCATCTCCGCGAAGGGCCCATGCGCTTCAACGCGCTCTCGCGACAGCTGGGGGGGATGAGTCGAAAGATGCTCACCGACCGCCTCGAAGAGATGGCGAGCATGGGGCTTATCTATCGAGAGGTGCTGAGCACCAAACCCATCCGGGTCCAGTATGGGATCACCCCGTTCGGGGAGAGCACCCTCGGGATCCTCGAGCAGCTCAAGACGTGGGCTGAAGAGTACGGCATCTGACGCGGCCTCGCGCGCCGGCCGACCCCTCCTCAACTCGGTGCGAAGAATCGAAGGCCGTAGGTCCCGATGCTCTCGAAGCCGAGCGCCTCGTAGGCTCGGCGCGCCGGTTGGTTGTCCGTACCCGTGAACAAGATCGCCCGAGTGACCCCTTTCGCCCTCTCAGCTTCGAGCGAGCGGGCCACCACCTGCCGTCCATAGCCGCGTGATCGCTCCTCGGCGGGGGTGAAGACCCCGCCGATCTGGACGGCGTCCGGGAGGCGGGCGTTAAAGCCGGTCGTAGCCACGGGGACGTCCCCGCGCTCCAAAATCCACGTGTCGCCGGCTTCTAAGGTCTGGGCCAACCGGTCCCGGAGCTCGGCGTCGGAGGCCTCGAAGAGCCCTAAGCCTCGCTCGTACTCTCGGCGCCACGGGACCAACACCGGAAGATCGGCAGGCCCCGCAATACGGGCGCTCAGCTCCTCTCCAAGCTCCGGAAGGGTCAT
Organism: Myxococcota bacterium; assembly: GCA_039819565.1. GTDB lineage: Bacteria > Myxococcota > Kuafuiibacteriia > Kuafuiibacteriales > Kuafuiibacteriaceae > JAHQVK01. The sequence continues at coordinate 1,274 of JBCBRU010000318.1, forward strand.
GGCGTGCAGGTCGAGGGCGTACAGGATCTCTCGGGAGTTGAGGCGTCTTGGGGTCCCGGCGAGACCGAGAGCCTCCGTAGCCTCTTCCACCTGTGGGTAAGGCCCCAGAATGCCGGCGACACGCCGGCCGCTGACCTGGACCGCGGCCTGAGCGAGTTCCGTGAGGCCAGCGGGGGCGTAGAGCACCAGGCTGCCGTTCCAGTAGTGGGCCGCGACGCCGACCACGTCATCGCCCTCCCAGGCGGCCATGTAGACGCCCCGATACTTCGCCGGGCCATCTCTCAATCCTGCGCGGGCGAGGTTGCCGCGAAGGAACATCGTCACCTCGGCGTGCGCGGCCAAGAATCGCTCCATGGCCGCGCGCTGCTCGGGGCCGACGCGACCCACCGCGATCGAGGACATGGCGATGACGGTAGCGCGACGCGCACGCGCGAACGAGGCCGCGTCAGAGGGCCGGGACGTCGTCGACGAGAACCTCCACGATCTCCTCTACGCTGCCGTCCGCGCCATAGTCGATCTCGACTCGGCCAGCCGAAGAGGGCGGATCCGCGGGAGTCTCCGCGACAGGGGCGAAACGTCCCGTTCCCACCGCAAGCGCCGCCGTCAGGGCGATGACAGAGATGTTCCAGAGCTCTTCGTGGGCTCGCGGTGCCGCTTGCGTCATGCCCGTAGGACACGCCGACGCTCGGGTTTGGATTCAAAAAAGATCAGAAACGGAATCCGACGTTGAAAGCGGCCGTGAATCGATTCCAGACCCAGGCTTCGTCCTCTCCGTCGAATGTGCCATCGAACGCGAGGACGTCCGAGCTGACCGGGAAGCGCGCAGTGTCGTTTTCGACCCGGGCCCACTCCCAAGGATACCAGCCTGCGTCGAAGGCGATGTTGAAGCGACCGAAGTGGTAGCGCACGCCGGTGCCGATGCGGAGCAGGAAGGAGCCCCCGTCGAGGTTCCCCTCCGCCTTGGCCGTGTCCACGTGATAGCCGAAGTAGCTCGCCCCCGCGGACAGGTAGGGGTCGAAGCGGCTCTTGGGCAGGACGTGGACCCGAGCCCCGACGTTGGCCAGATAGGTGAAGCCGCCGGTCACGAAGCTCTCGGGGATGACGGGCATGGGAAACTCGGACCGGAGAGGTCCGAAGTGATCGTCGTCGTCACGTGCGTCGTCGGCCCCGAAGTCCTCGAAAGGATTGATGCCGGCCTCGGCGTAGAGCCCGAGGGCGGACGCCAAGTAGTGCTCCAGACCCACACCGAAGAAGGACCCGTGTTGAATGTAGGGGATAGTGCTCCCGGCCGTGGGGCCGCTCTTGCGCGACCAGCTGCGCTCGGCTGTGGCCCCCTTGTGCGCTTTTGAGCGACAGGGCTTGGCTGCGGCCACGGACGGGATGAGAAGGATGGCTGCAATCAGAATTGCTTTCGGATTCATGTGCGCCTCGAGAGAGACCAGGGTGGGTGAATGGGCTGAGGAGTGCAAGCGTGTGACGGGGGCCACACCCGTGCGGTCGTGCATATTCGGGCTCCGACGGCGTCGAAGCTGATTCCGGGGACCGGTTGAGCTGAGCTCGACCAACTGCGCTTCGCCCGGCTTCGCCGGGCGCATCTAGTCCCCTGTCAGGATGATTCCTTACATCATTCGCGGGCGCTTTTCGCCCCTGGCGCCCCCGCCGGCTTCGCCTCTCGTCGGTTGCATATGGCCATATGCGCCCTTCTCACGTGAACGCCAGGGGCGAAAACTGCCTCACCACTTATGCAACTAATCAACCTGACAGGGGACTAGTTCTTTGCGGGTCTCGTTGACCGGACTGGGCGGGCGGTGCACTAGCCTTCGCTCATGACCCGGAGCGTGACGGTGGCGGTCGTGCAATGCGAACTCGGTCGCTCGAGACAGGAAAATACGGAGCGCGTCGAGAAGCTGGTCCGGGAGGCAGCCGGGCTTGGAGCGCAGGTCGTGTTGCCGCCTGAGCTGTTCGAGGGGCCGTATTTCCCCCGTGTAGAGGACGAGGCTTTCTTCGCCTGGGCCCGTCCCGTCGAAGACAACCCCAACCTCCAGCGTTTCTCGGCCCTCGCGCGAGAGCTCGAGGTGGTGATCCCCTTCTCGTTTTTCGAGCGGTCGGGGCCTGCCTATTACAACAGCCTCTGCCTCCTCGACGCCGACGGTCGAAATCTCGGCCTGTACCGGAAGAGCCACATCCCGGACGGCCCCGGCTACGAGGAGAAGTTCTACTTCCGCCCTGGAGAGACCGGTTTCAAGGTGTGGAGGACGCGCTTCGGAACCCTCGGGATAGGTATCTGCTGGGATCAGTGGTTCCCGGAGTGCGCGCGCAGCATGGCTCTGCTCGGAGCCGAGCTTCTGCTCTATCCCACCGCCATCGGGAGCGAGCCGGCGTCCGGTGAAGACACCGCAGACCCTTGGCAGCGCGCCATGATCGGGCATGCGGTGTCCAACGCGATGCCTGTCGCGGCCGCCAATCGCATCGGCGATGAGGGGGGCCAGCGCTTCTACGGCCGCTCCTTCATCGCCTCTAGCCGAGGCGACCGCGTCGCCGAGATCCCGTCGGGCGAGGAGGGGATCCGCGTGCACAGCTTCGACCTCGCCGCCGAGGAGCGACGGCGGGCAGAGTGGGGCTTTTTCCGAGATCGGCGGCCCGATCTCTACCGTACCCTCCTCACCGCGGACGGCAGGACCCCCGCCGTCGACGCGTCTACGACGGAGGCTGTTCCGCCCTTCGCCTCGAAGTAGAGACGCCGGCGGTGGCCGCGGCACTCGCCGCGCCTCGCCGTACTTCGCAATTTTGATTGCGAGCTGCGTCGCTACAGAACCGGGACCGCGAACCAGGGCAGACGCCGGCATTTTCCGCACGACGGCTCGTGGCCCTGGCCCGCGCAGGAGGGTGCGTTTCTTCTTCAACTTTGGCTCGGTGCGCAGGACCTTCCCCTGGTGCTCTTGGCGGTCGTTGCGGGCTTAACTCTCGCGGGCGCTCCTCCGGTGCACGGTCGTCCTCTGATCAACGTCCTGGGCCCCGAACACAACCTTCTACGCTTGACCTACGGCCTGACCTCCGATCGTCGTGGAGTTCTCTACGCCGGCCGGGACGGCGGGCTGGTGACCTACGACGGTCACCAGGCCGACACGGTCGACCTCCCGGCGCTCGGCGTGGTGTGGGCCGTCAAAGTCGAGGGCGACCGCCTCTACTATGCGGGCAGCGGAGGGGTTGGGTTCGTGGACGTCACGGAGCGTGTGCTTCGGAGCGCCGAGCGCCTGACCGTCGAAGGGCTGCCGAGCCCGGTCGCCAATGCCGTTCTCCCCCGTCCCGAGTCCGTCGAATTCGGCACCGTACGCGGCCAGCTCATCCGCTGCGCGCGACCCCTGCGGACCACGCAGCCCTGCTCGATGATCGAAGTGCCCGGTGCTCAGGGCTTCTCGCAGTTCGTGCTCGCCGAGGGCAGGGTATGGGGCCAGGTCAAGGGCATAGGTTGGCTGCGTTTCGAGGAGCCCGGGCCGGACGGCACCCGCCCCTTCGAGGTCATGGATGAGGCTTCGGCCTTCCGCGAGGATCGAATGTTCGCGCACGCCCCAGGTCGGCGTCCGGGCGAACATCTCCTCGGCTTTCTCCGTCGGGGGTTGTTTTGGTGGACGGAGGAGGAGGGGCTTCGCCCCGTGGCCGGGTGGGACGTCGACGGGGTGCTGATTCGTGTGATCCTCCGCCTCGCCACGGGCTGTTATGCCGTGGGCACCCATAACTCCGGCCTGTTCATCCTGGACGGCGAGGGAAAGATCGAACACTGGACCGCCCCCAACGAGCTCCCGGCCAACAACATCAACAGCCTCCACGAGCTCGAGCCGGGTTTACTGTGGATGGATGCCGGCTTTGGCTCCGCGGTCGTCCTCACCAACCCTTCGGTCCGTGAGTTCGATATCGGACCTGTCGAGGTCAAGGGCGTCGTTTCGGACGGCACTCATCTCCACGTCCTGACCGAGACGGCGCTCTTTCGGCTCGAGGGCCCCTCGTTGGTTCCCGTGGCCGATGTCCCCGGCGCGCGCAGTCTTCATCGCCAGGGAGAGCTCTGGTGGGTAGGCACGATCCGGGGCATCGAGGAGATCCGCAGGGGTGAGCGCCGAGTCGTTTGGCCCGCGGAGGCCATCGTCGAGGATCTGGCCACCTCTCCCGACCATCCCGGGGAACTGTTCGCGGGGGTACCGAACGCGTTGGTCCGACTGCGGCGGCGCGCAGACGGGACCTTCGAGGAGGTCGAGCGCTTCGCCGCCGCGGGGACCGTGCGCGACATCAGCTTCGCTGGCGCGGAGGAGCTCTGGTTTCGGGCGGGGCGCAATCGACCCCGGAGACTCATCGGAGCGAACGGGTCCTGGACTCTCGAGAGTCCCGGGGGCCTCGAGGTCGTGGACGAACCGGGCTACACCTACCTTCTCTCGGATAGTTCGGACCGCCTGTGGATGACCTGGGGGAACAAGGGACTTCGTCGCTGGGACCGGGGTGCGGAGAGCTTTGTCGAGGACCGGAGGCTCGCCTCGACCTTAGGGGTGAGTTACCCGCAACCCATTTTGCACTATCGCATGAATAACCCGGAGGCCCTGGTAGGGGAGCTCCTCGACGGCGAGGTCCTCCGCCGCTTCTGGGTCGGACGACGGGAGGCGGACCAAGCCCCCCACCAGGCCACCTGGTTCGAAGTGCCCACGTGGTGGCTCGGTCGAATGCAAACCTTCCACATCCAACGAGCAGCCGGACACGGGCAGTTCCTGGTGGGAGGGGTAGGTCTTCATGGGTTCGGGGAAGAAGAGCTTCCTCCGCTGGATCCGCCGCGGCCCCCGCTGATTCGACGCTTCCAGACCCGGACCTCCTCCGGAACCGCGGCGCGTTCCCTAGCCCTCGAGGGCGAGATCCTCGATTGGTCCGAGCACGCCGTGGAGCTTCGATTCGCGAGCCCCGAACACCACGCCGGCTCGCGGATGGAGTACCGCAGTCGATGGCTCGGATCTGGCGCGAAAGCGGACTGGAGCCCTTGGGATACATCTACGGTGCGGGTCTTCGACTTCCTTCCGTCCGGACCCATCCGCCTCGAGCTCCAGGCCCGAGACGAGGCGCATCGGGCCAGTCTGGTCCGGGCCTTGGATCTCGAGGTGCGCCCGCCGCCCTGGGCCTCTCCCCTCGCCATCGCTGCCTACGTCGTCGGCGCCGTGATCCTGCTCTCGCTCATCGTGGCCTTCTCCACCCGCACCCTTCGGCAGCGCGCCAAACGGCTCGCGCAGGAGTTGGTGAAGCAGCGGACCGCGGAGGCGCTGTCCCGGGGGCAAGCTCGCCTGCTTCGCAACGCGCTGTCGAGCTTGGCCGAACGACCGCGGCTCGAGACCCTCCTTCAAGAGACCCTCACGTCCCTGAAAGAGGAGTTTCAGGCGGAGTCGGTCTTGCTTTGGCTCGAGAACGCCGGGGGGCAGCTCGAGCCCGACCTCTCCCTCCCTGACGACATCGGGTGGCCGGAGGCCCCCTTGGGGTGGCGCGACCTCCGCCAGCCGGAGCTCATCGAGGGACGGCTGTGGATCCCCCTCGTGTTTGACGAGCGAGGCGTGGGGCTTCTGGCCGTCGTTCAGCCTCAGGTCGATGCTCGCACCCCTCCCACCGTGGAGCTGGCCCGGGCCCTCGGGGCGCAAGCGACGTTGGCCATTCGCTTGGGCATGCTCGCCACCCACGACCGACAGCGGGCGATCATGAAGGAACGTGAGGCGATCTCACGAGACGTCCACGACAGCCTCGCCCAGGGATTCGTGGGGACGGGCCTACGCATCGAGCAGGCGCTTCGTGAAGCGGGCGACGGAGGCCCGGCTCCGGGCTGGCAGACCCGCCTCAGGAGCGCGCTGGAGCTCAACCGCCTCGGCCTCCGGGAGGCGCGGCGGTTCATCGAGGTCCTCCGATTCGAGGGCGCTGAGGACACGAAGCTGGCGGAGCTCATCGAGACGGTAGGGCTTCGCGCGCGCGCTCTCGATGTCCAGTTCAGCCTGGAGGTCCAAGGTACGCCTTGGGGTATCGAGCCTCGGGCCTCCTTCGAGCTCTATAGGATCGCTCAGGAGGCCATCAATAACGCCCTCAAGCACGCGAGGGCGGGTTCCGTGCGGGTCGTGCTCCGCTACCTCGACCCTTCCCAGATCGAGGTGGAGGTCATCGACGATGGCCAGGGCTTCGACCCCGGAGCGGTACCTCGCAAAGGCCTTGGGCTGCGGTCGATGAAGGAGCGAGCCCACCTCATCGGAGCCACCCTGCGCTTCGAGCCCGGGGAGCCCTCCGGGACGCGGGTCCACGTCACCTGGACCCGAGGGCCGCCTTTTCCCTAAGGGGCGTCGGAGCACCAGCGGCGGCCCCAGCCGTGTCGGCTGCTCGATCCAAGGAGCATGGTTGGGGCCGCCGGCTCCTCCAGAGATGTTCGAGTCGAGCGAAGCACGAGGTCAGCGGGTCGCGGGCGCCTCCGCGGAGCTGGGATGGCCGACGTAGAGGGCGGTGGCTCCCGCCACGCCCGCCGCCATGAAGAACAGCGGCACCGCCAAACCAAAGCCGAGGAGGAGCGCCGTCCCCACCGCGCCCCCCGCGAAGAGGGCGAACACCGCCACGAGCCGTCTTGCCCATCGGGGATCTTCTCCCCCCGCGAACCGGGAGTTCATGGCCAGGCCGGTGATGGTCAAGGTGAGGACCGTGGTCTTGAAGTCGGGGTCACCGAGCTTCATGACGGTGGCGTTGCGCAGCCCCATGGCCACCGCCCCCAGGGCGAGGAGGAGAAGGCGCGACTCCTGGTCCCATATCGAGGCGGCGATCCCGGAGAGAAGGAAGCACGCCACCTCCAGCCCGGCCACTCGACCCAGCCAGATCCGAGGGGGACCGCTGGCCAGCTTGCGGGCGAGTCGCCCTCCCCACGCACCCCCCACGAGGAAAAAGGCAAGGGAGACGAGAGAGCCCGGGGCATCGACGTCGCTCCCGCCCGCGAGCGCGAATCCGAGAAAGGCGACGTTGCCGGTCATGTTGGCCACGAAGACGTGACCGAGGCCGAGGAAGCTCACCGCGTCCACAACTCCGGTTGTGAACGTGAGGAGGATGAGCATCCACGACCTTCGCGTCAACTCAGGCTTCATAGTGTCTCTCCACGCCTGCCCTGCCCTCAGAACGCCCAGCAGTCGCAGCCAGACCCGAAGCCGAAGGGGCTGTCGAGCCATCGCCGGGCTCGGTCCACGCCCTCGTGGAGAACCCCGGGCTCGTGCATATGGGGAAGGGCACCGTGAGCCGTACAGTGATGATGGTGATGATGGCTCTCCACCGAGGCGGGAGCGGCCGCCTTCGGACTCCAGTCCGGGCTCGCGGGTAGGGGCGGGGGCCCGTGTGAGGCGAGCTCCTCGGCGGCGTGGACCACTCGCCCGTCCACCACCGTGAGCACCGACTCGAGAGACTTGATGCGCTCGTCGGGGACGGTGAAGTAGTCGGCAGAGAGAACGGCGAGATCGGCTTGCTGGCCGACCTTGATGGTTCCGCGCTCCCGCTCGTCGCTCGAAAACCAGGCGCTCCCCTGAGTCCAGAGGCGCAGCGCCTCCTCTCGCTCGAGAATGTTGTCATCGTCGTACATGGCCGTGCCCCCGATGGTCCTGCCGGTGGAGAGCCAGTACAGACCTACCCAAGGGTTGTAGCTGGCCACGCGGGTGGCATCGGTTCCGGCTCCGACCGGAACCCCGACCTCGAGCATCTTGCGGACGGGAGGGGTCTTCTTTACGGCCTCGCGGCCATAGCGCTGGATGAAGTATTCGCCCTGGAAGGCCATACGATGCTGGATGGCCACTCCCCCTCCCAGCTGCTGGATGCGATCGATGCTTCGCTCTGAGATCGTCTCGGCGTGGTCGATCATCCAGTGCAGGCCGTCGATCGGGAAGTCGTCGTGCACCCGCTCGAATACGTCCAGAAAACGGGAGATCGACTCGTCGTAGGTGGCGTGGATACGGAAAGGCCACTTGCGCCGGGCGAGGAGCCGCACCACCTTTTCGAGGGAGGGCTCCATGTCGGTGCTCAGATCGGGACGGGGCTCGAGGAAGTTCTCGAAGTCGGCCGCGGACCACACCAGGTTCTCGCCCGCGCCGAGCACCTTGAGCATCGCGTCACCGTCGCCGGGATGCGTCATCTCGACCCAGCGAGCGTAGTCATCGTACTCACGGCCGGGCTGTTGTGCGAACAGGTTGTAGGCCAGACGGAGGGTGGAGTGACCTTCGTCTCGAACCTCTTTGATGATCGAATAGTCCTCGGGATAGTTCTGCCCGCCGCCGCCCGCATCGATAGCGGAGGTTACGCCGAGCCGGTTCAGCTCCAGCATGAACTGTCGCGTCGAGTTCTTTTGGTCTTCTCTCGAAAGCTTGGGCGCCGCCGCAAGGGACTTGTAGAGGATGAGCGCGCTGGGCTTGGCGATGAGCATCCCCGTCGCGCGGCCCTTCTCGTCGGTTTGGACCAGACCGCGGTCGAAGTCCGGGGGCGGGTTCC
>JBCBRU010000319.1:0-9741 GCA_039819565.1 Myxococcota bacterium
CCTTCTCCGCGTAGAGGGCGTGGAGCTGCTCCGTGAGGCTCTCCACCAGAGCGGCATCGCCCCCCCCGGACTGTCCCGCGTGCTCCTTCTCCGCGTAGAGGGCGTGGAGCTGCTCCGTGAGGCTCTCCACCAGAGCGGCATCGCCCCCCCCGGACTCTCCGGCGTGCTCCTTCTCCGCGTAGAGGGCGTGGAGCTGCTCCGTGAGGCTCTCGAGCACGACATCCCGGTCTGGGGATGCGGGCGCTCCCGCCGACTCCTTTTCTGCATAGAGAGAGTGGAGCTGCTCGACGAGGCTCTCGATGACCTGCTTCTGCTCGCTGGGCCCCCGGCCTCCGGCCTCCTCAATGTCGCGGTAGAGGCTATCGAGCTGCTGAACCAGCTGATCGCAGACCGCGGCGAGGTCTCGTGGATTTCGGCCCCCGGCGGCTTCGATGTCTGCGTAGAGAGTCTCCAGCTGAGCCACCAGGCTCGGGTCGGGCGCCGGCGCTCCGCCCGAGTGGTACGCGGCCTCGAGCCCCTCGATCTGACGGCGCAACGTCTCCGCCTCCGAGATCAGCTGGGCGTTTTCGAGAGCGAGCGCCCGAGGGCGCTTTCCCCCCGCCGCCTCGATCTCCCCGTAGAGGTCATGAAGCTGCTGCACCAGGCTCAGATGGGCTTCGTCTCGGGCCGCGCGTGCGCTCGCGTCTTCGCGACCTCCCAAGAAGTTGTCGATCTGGCTGACGATGCTGTTGAGAATGGTGTCCGAAGCGCGGCGTTCGAGATCCAACGGGTTTGTCCCCCCTCCACGACCCTGATTCCGGTGTCGTGGCGCTAAGGGGTTTCGGCGCCGCCCCGCAGCGCTTGAGCCAAGCCTGCGACTAGCGAACTCGGTTTCGTGTACTGCGTCCAAATTGGGCGTTCGCGTAAGCGCCTCGACGGACCACGATCTTTCACCGTCCCGGATCTACAGAGCTGGCTCCGGGTGGCCGATGACCTCCGGCATGGACACCGAACTCCTCTCTCTCGAGCAGGCGATGGACGAGCTGGAGGCCTTCGTCGACCGCCTCCGAAAGAGCCGTGGTCTCCTGGGAGACGCCGCCGAGCCGTCCGCACCTTCCGAGCCGAAGGTCGAGGTGGCCCCTCCGGTAGACGCTCGCGAGGTCCCCGCGGCTGAAGGCGAAGCCCCGGCCGAAGCCGAGGTTCCGTCCGAGGAGGAACCTGCGTCCCAGCCCCTCGCCGAGGTCGAGGCGGCCTCAGAGGCGGAGGCGGCGCCTGAGGCTGAGCCCGCAGCCCCCGCCGAGGTCGAGCCCGCAGCCCCCGAGGTTGAGGCGGAAGCCGAACCCGCTCCTCCAGGGGTCGAGGCGGCGCCTGACGCTGAGACCGCCCCTGCCGAGGTCGAGGCAGCACCAGAGCCCGCGGCTCCCGAGGTTGAGGCGGAAGCCGAACCGGCTCCTCCAGAGGTCGAGGCGGCGCCTGAAGCTAAGCCCGCCCCGACCGAGGTCGAGGCAGCACCGGAGGCCGCAGCCCCCGAGTTTGAGGCGGAAGCCGAACCCGCTCCTCCAGAGGTCGAAGCGGCGCCTGAGGCTGAGCCCGCCCCTGCCGAGGTCGAGGCAGCACCAGAGCCCGCGGCCCGTGAGGTTGAGGCGGAAGCCGAACCTGCTCCTCCAGAGGTCGAGGCGGCGCCTGAAGCTGAGCCCGCCCCTGCCGAGGTCGAGGCCGCCTCCGAGGCCGAAGAGGCTTCGGAGCCCGCGGGCGGCGAAGAGGTGCCTGCGAGGGACGAATCGGAGACTGCTCCGACGGAAGAGGTCCTACGGGCGGAGAAGGAAGGTCCTTCGCCCGAGGACATGGGAGCCGCTGAGGCGCTCGGGGAGAGTACGTCGGCAGCGCCTCTAGACGTGGCAGCCCAGCTGGCCGACCACACGTCCCGGATCGAAGCCCTTGAAGCCCGGGTTTCAGAGAGCGAGCAAGAGGGGCCCAGCGCGGGTGAAGAGGCCAGCGAGGCCCCAGCCGAGGAGAGCTCCGCGGCCGGAGAGGAAAGACCCTCCGCCGAGACAGCTCCCGAAACGGAAGACGCCGTCGTAGCTCCAAGCGTCGAGCCCGAGGGCACTGAACCCAAGCCAAGCTCGGAAGCCCCCGTCCCGGCTGAGGACCGTGCGTCCGCCGTCGAAGCGCACGCAGAAGATCCCGCCCCGGAGGCGGAATCCAGGCCCGCCCCGGCCGCGGAAGCCGAGGTTGCCCCTTGCGAAACCCCAGTGGACGCCGACCGCCCAGAGCCGAGCGAGGAGGCGGCCCCTTCGGAAGGCGACGCGCCTGAGGCGAGCGTCGAGGCCGTGCCCTCGGAGGGCGATGCGCCGGAGGCGAGCCCCGAGGCGGTCGCGTCCGAGGAGCCGGTCGTCCCGAACGCGACCTCGGCGGCCGACTTTGCGCTGCTTGAAGCCGAGCTCTCGGAGCGTCTCGCCGCGGTCGAAGCTGCCATCGAGGAGCGCGTCAACACCCTCCAGACTCAGCACGCAGCTCACGTGGCCGAGCTTCAGTCAGAGGTCGAGCGCGTGCGCGAGCGCGCCAAGGCCCTCGTCGTCGCCCTCGCCCAGCGGCTCCTCCAGGGAGGGGGGGCTCAAAACCTAGAGCATCACTCGCTCGCGGCCCTCGCCGAGGCGATCGACGCGACGGACTCCGCTCAGGTCTGAGTAGGTCTCACGGAGGCGCAAGCCCCCCGTCACTCGGTGACGTCGGCGGTCACTCTAAACACCTCTTCGTACGTCGTCTGTCCCTGTGCGAGCTTGCGAATCGCAGCCTGGCGAAGAGGGGTCATACCGTCGAGCTGAGCGACTTTCTTAATCTCCTTAGCGTCCGCCTGCTCCTGAATCATCTTCCGAATCTTGGTCGAGACGTCGAGCATCTCGAAGATCCCGGTCCGTCCGTAGAGCCCGGTGTTGCGGCACCGAACGCAGCCCTCCCCCACCTTCACGGGGAGCTGGCGCTTCTCGCCCGGCTCCATGGGAATCCCCAGGGCCGTAATCTGATCGTCAGTCAAGTAAACTTGGGTTGCACAGTCCTGACAGACCTTGCGCACCAGACGCTGGGCCACGACCCCCGTAAGGGTCGAGCCGAGGAGAAAGGGCTCGACCCCGAGATCGAGGAGACGAGACACGGAGCCTGCGGTGTCGTTGGTATGCAACGTGGAGAACACGAGATGCCCCGTCAATGCAGCCTGCACGGTCATCACCGCCGTCTCGTGATCCCGAATCTCACCCACCATGACCACGTCGGGATCCTGGCGGAGGATGGTCTTAAGAGCGGCCGCAAAGGTCACATCGATCTTGGGCTGGACGGCAACCTGGTTGAGTGGTTCGAAGACCATCTCGATCGGATCCTCGACCGTGACGATGTTGATATCCGGCCTCGCAAGATACTTCAGGGTCGAATAGAGGGTCGTGGTCTTGCCGCTCCCGGTCGGACCGGTCACCAGCACCAAGCCGTGCGGCTCCTCGACCCAGCGTCGGTAAGTGTCCCTCTCTTTTTGAGTGAAGCCCAGATCCATGACATCGGCGAGCAGCACCTGAGGGTCGAAAATACGGATGACCACCTTTTCCCCGAAGGCCACCGGCAACGAGGACACGCGAAGCTCAACTTCGCGGTCTCCCCGCTGGGTCTTAATCCGCCCGTCCTGAGGTCGCCGCTTCTCGGCGATATCCATCCGGGCCAGGATCTTGATGCGCGCTACGACCGCAGGGTGCACCGCGGCAGGAACGTCCCCGATGTCGTGAAGAACCCCGTCGATCCGGAGCCTGAGCTTCGAGACCTCTCGTTTGGGCTCGATGTGGATATCGGAAGCACGGTTGTCGAATGCGGAGTTGAGAAGATACTCCACTGCCGCCACGATTTTCTGATCGCCAGGGTCGATCTCTTCAGCGCTTCGGACTCTGACCAGCTGCTCGAGGTTCGAGAGGTTGGGACCCCGGGCCTCCGCGGCCGCCCCGCTAACGGCAGCGCGGAATCCGTAGACCTGGTTGATGATATTCAGAATGTCGCGCTTGGCACTCACGACCGCCTGGACCGAACGACCGGTCGCCAGCGCGAACTCGTCTACTGCTTGGGTATCGAAGGGATCAGGTATGGCTACAATGAGCTGCTCCCCGCGCTTCTCGAGAGGCAAGATGAGATGGCGCTCGGCAAAGCCCTTGGGTAGAACCTTCGTGATGAGCCCCATATCGAGCTCTAGAGGATCGATCTTCTTGTAAGGTAGATTGCGAGCCTGAGCGAGGAGCTGGGCGAGGATATCCTCATCGATGGTCCGATCGGGGGCGTCGGGATGGGGGATTCTAGCCGCATCGACAATCTCGGTTGCGGAAACCGTGTACTTGTCGGGCGTCTTGAGGGCCTGCGGACCGTACTTGGCGCGAAGGAACTTAGCCCGAAGGCTCGCCTCTTTCCCGAGCAGATCCCGCTTCCCCGTGGCGTCGACGGCGCCCGCCTCCTCGAGCATGTCGAGGAGCTGGGAGAAGCTCAGCGGCCCGTAGCCGCCTCGAGGGCCGCGCCTGGATCGAGTCGCGCCGCGAGGGTCCGTGGTCATGAAAGGATGCTGCCACAGTCGGAGCCGTCGGCCTCACAGCTCGCAGACGAATACGCGGTCGACGATCACTTCCGTCCCTGTCGTGCGCTCCACGGTCTCCTCGACGCAGCTGCGCCGCTCGCAGGGCACCGCCGGGTTCTCGGGGTCGCAGGGCGCCCGGCATCGCGCGGTGGCACCGCAGACACCGCTGAGACAGTCGGTCCCTGACGTGCACGGTCGATTCGCCTCGCGCTGCTGACTGTCGAGGCGTTCGACACAGTGGGGCACCAGCGCCTTACGGACACCCCAAGTCTGACTGCCAATCGGCTCCTCGGGATGATCCAGCACGTCGTCAACGCGATACTGGCAAGCCTGGCCGCGGTCGCATTCAGCGGTGCTTCGGCACGCATCGGAGATGGGCTGGGCCACGGAGCTCGTACTCGAGGTTTCGGCGATCAGATCCGGATAGCACACGGCGATGGTATCCCTCCGGCGATCCTCGCTGGCAGGCATGCGCTCGACCGCTGCCGGTCGGCAGGAATGCTGAGCTGGGCAATTGTCTTCGACGGAGCAGGCGCGGACGCAGGTTCGACGCTCTGGAACCTCTCCCGGGAGCGCCGGACCGCCGCCGAGCAGCACCCGGAGATCCGGGGCATAGCCGTCCGCGGAGACGCCGTCGCCCACGAAGGCTACGCAGTGGAGTCCGTCGGGACAGCTGCAGGCCGCGAAGTCCGCGGGGCGGGTGCTCGTTTGAGTCGGCGTCCACAGTCCGGGCTCACACCGCACCGCCGTGAAGCCGCTTCCGAACACCGGCTCGCACCGGGTGGGGCTCGTCCCGCTCCCGCCTGCAGAGGGAGGCGTACAGCCTTCCGAGCGGCCCGCCTCGGTGCAGCCTAGTCGAGGCGCGCAGCCGCCCTCGACACACCAACCTTCCGGTCCGCAAGGGAGGATGTTGTCGTCGAAAGGCTCATCATCGACGCAGGCGAAGCGCGAGGTCTCGACGACGGGAAGCGAGGCGTCGCACCCAGCGAGCGCCATCGAAGCGCTCAAGGCCATACCAAACCCCCTCAAAACCGAACCTCGAAGCCCCGGGGGGTTGGGCTCACCGCGAAACGATCATCGGGCCCTGACCGGCCAGGATCCAGGATGAACCACACGACGGCGCTGACCGCGCTCGCCGCCCCGGCGGCGAGCAGCACCGCGGCCGCTCCGTTCTCGACCGAAATCGCATCTTCGTCCGAAAGGAATCGCTCGCGGGTAAAGCCCGGCGCGCAGCTCCCCCCAGAGGGGCACCCTTCCACCCAGTCGTCAGCCCGCAGCTGGGCGGATACGGCCAAGGCTGCCCCCGCCCCGGCCGCCAGCAGCCCTGCTCCGCCGAGAATCCATGGCCCCAACGAGCGCCGTTTCGAGAGGCTCGCCTCCAGTCGAACGGGCTCGCCCAGCCGAACCACGAAGTCCTCGGACCAGGGCTCGTGACCAGGCGCCCGAACCTCAACGCGATGAGCTCCGGGGGAGAGACGTCGTTGGGCCCGCGCCCCCTGGACCTCGACCGGGGCTTCGTTGTCGAGCTTGAGGGCGGCGCCCTCCGGGAGATTGATGACTTTGACGGCGGAGCCGCTCCGAGCCACCCGAATCGGGAAGAGCTCGGCCACCCCAGCCTGGAGGGCGGCCTCGACTTCGCCCTCACTGAACGTCGACGCGACCCGCACCCGCACCGACGGTCCCTCCGGACCGGGGCGTAGGAGGGCGAGCCGAAGCGCTCCTGAGCCCGGTCGAAGCTCGCCGATGATGAGCTCCTCCCAGCCGAGAGGTCCATCGGAGCGATGGCTAGGGCACGGTTCGCGGGCACAGGCCAGCGCTGCATCGAAGGCGCGCTCTCCGAAGGCTTTTCGCACCTCGCGAAGGTCTACGACGTCCAGACCGTCCACCGCTGTGACCGCGGTGATCAGCTGATCCGTGAGGGCCGCTGGGGCCCCCACAAGCGGCGCGACCGCGATACGGCGAGGGGTCTGAGCCTTCGCCTCGGAGGTGGGCGCGAAGACGGCCAGCCAGACCAACACGACTGCAGCTCGGGTCAACGCACCTCCACGGTTCGGCTCTCGAAGCGACGGAGACCGCGATCCACGCCCGTAGAGACGCCTTCCCTGACCGCCCTAGAGATCGACACACCGAGAAACTCCCGAAGCGGCGGGAGATCCTGGGGTGGATACACGAGCAGCGGGGCCTCCGAGGAAAGGGTCGTGGTGGCCGTGCCGGTATCTCGAGCCAGGGCCAGGGCCCTCCGGGCCGCGGTCTCGAGGCCGCCGAGCCCGTCAATCAAACCTGCAGCCTGGGCGTTTCGCCCGGAGACGATGCGGCCGTCGGCCACGGCTCGCACCGACGTCTCATCGAGGCCGCGTCGCGCCCCCGTTAGTTCGACGAACTGCGCATAGATATCGTCCACCAGGGCCTGAAAGATGGCGTCATCCTCCGGGTTGGAGGGCCTCAGCGGGTTGCCGAGGTCCTTGAGCGGTCCGCTCTTGTAGGTCCGCATGTCGAAGCGAAGGAGCTCGGCGATTCCTGTCAGATCGGGCATCTGTACGATGACTCCGATACTCCCCGTGAGCGTCCCCGGGTTCGCGAAGATCTCATCGGCGCCGAGGGAGATCCAGTAGCCCCCAGAGGCCGCCACGGAACCCATGGAGGCCACCACCGGCTTCACGGAGGCGGTTCTGCGGACGGCTTCGTAGATCTCCTGGGAGGGTCCCACGGATCCTCCCGGAGAATCGACCCGCAGCACGACCGCTTCGATCTGCGCGTCGCTCGAGAACTCTGCGAGGGCTTCGACGGTCTCCCGAGAGCCTTCGATGGTTCCCAGCACCTCGACCACGCCCACTCGGGGACCTTGGTCGCCGAACGGGCCATCCCCTCCCGGAACGGAACAGGTCGCACAGGTCGTGCCGAGGAACACCCCGGCGAGAAGAATGAGGAACGAACCGATCATTGAGAATCGACGGGGGGGCGGAGGCGGAGGGCCGGTCATGACCCACGGCGGCGCCGCAGTGGCCATGCCTCTTTCGCCGGCCACCCCACGGGGGCCGGGCTCGATCGGATCCGGAGACGATCCCGGCGCCCCGGGGCTCGTCGCGCCGGACACGGCTACACGCTCCGCTTCCCGGGGTGCGTCGGTCATGGGGTGAATCGGGTATCGCAGCGCTTCGTGTGGGTAAAGCTAAGCCCGAGACCGGTGTCGGAAGCGCGGTCAAAACGACGGTCCTGGTATGGTCTCCGGATGGAGCACGCGTCCGTCGACGGCTTGAGTCATGCCCGCCTGGTGGGGTGCCTTCCGCCCGGTCAGGAGGCTTCGACCCGGTGGAAAGCGGAGGGGCTGTTGGAGGGCGGACTCAAGGCTCTCGAGCTCGATGCCTCGGCGCCCTCGAGCTTTTCGCTGGTAGCCGACCTTTCCCGCGCCATCCCCGAAGCCCGTTTCGGTCTTCGCGGCGCAGAAAACGAGAAGCAGCTGTCCGCGGCTCGCGACGCAGGCGCGCATTTCGTCTCTTTTCCGTACCTCGACTCTGAGTTGGTGAGGGCCGCGCGCGCCCGGGGGCTCCTCGTCGTTCCGGGGGCGCTGACACCGACCGAGATCCACAGCGCCCACGGCGCCGGGGCGGACTTCGTGAAGCTTTTTCCTCTCTCGGTAGCCGGCGGCCCGCGCCTTCTCCGAGCGCTTCGAGTCCCCTTCCGTCACGTCCGGCTCTGGGCCTCGGGAGATCCGAGCCTCGACGAGGTCGGAAGCTACTTCGCCGCGGGCGCCGAGTTGGTGGAGCTCTCCACCGCCCTCACCGCTGAACTTCCTGAGGGCCCGCGGGCGGGCCGAGCAGAGATTGCGCGCCGCGCCGCGGCCGGACTTGAGGCTGCGGCGGAGGCTTCGGATCAACACGTGCTGCTGGTCCTCGAAAGCCCCGGGGGCACTGAGACACGGCTCGATCGAGCCGGTCTTCGAGGGATGCCGGCTTCCTACAAGATGCGCCTCCAGGACGTCGTTCCCGGACGCCGCGGCGAGGGTGTCCGCCTTCAACCGCTTCTCGCTCCCGCTGGCCTCGACGAAGGTCAGGTCAGCGTGTGCAGCGCCGATGGCTTTCGGCGGGAGCTCTCCGGTGAGGTCTTGGCCCGGACCGGGGTCCTCCAGTTTGCGATCGATGACCGCCCCCTCGAACGTGACGAGGGAGGCCCGGTGCGGCTGTACCTCGTGGATGGATCGGACCGCTGTGACAACGTCAAGCAGGTCTGTCGTATCGAGCCCCTCAATTCCCCGTGAGGTGCTTGATCTTCTCCTGGCGGGCGAGGATCTCGGCGCGCAGCTTCCGGCGTCGCTTGGCCGCCTCAAAACGGCGGACGGCGGCCGGAGTGGCCGGCAGCAGAGGAGGCACCTCGGTGGGGCGTCCCGCCTCGTCGACGGCCACCATCGTGAAGTAGCAGGTCATAGCGTGTCGGCAGGCCCGGCGACTCACCTCCTCCGCGACAACCTTGATGCCCACTTCCATGCTGGTGCGACCCGTGAAGTTAACAGAGGCGAGGAAGGTCACGAGCTCACCTACGTGGATCGGGCGATCGAAGCTCACCTGGTCCACGGACATGGTCACCGCATAGCCGCCGCAATAGCGGGCCGCGCAGGCGTAGGCGACCTCATCAAGGTGCTTCAGCATCGCTCCGCCGTGCACCTTCCCGCTGAAGTTCGCTTTGTCGGGGGTCATGAGCAGCGTCATCGTCAGCTCGTAGATGGGATGATGGGTAAGTCGCGGGGCGGCGACCTCGCGGGTCATGGGGGAATCCTACCTAAAGGGGAGCATCAACCCTCGCGCGAACCGGACCTAGGGAGCTCCGAAGGATCCCGAAGGCGCCCGGTCGCGGTATAGAGGGGCGCCATGCGCATTGCGATCTTCGCCGTGGGGATCTGTCTCTCCGCACCCGCTTGGGCCGACGTTCCGGAGATTCGCTCCGAGGCGCGAGCCGCTCTGCAAGCAGGACGCGCCGAAGAGGCCATCGCCGCCCTCGAGGCGGGGATCGTGGCTCATCCCGAGGCTGCCCCTTTGTATGCCGATCTCGGCTCTGCTCGCCTCGCGGCGGGCACGTTCGGGAGCGCCGCGGAGGCTTTTGAGCGCAGTCTCGAGATCGACCCGGCCCAGCCCGTGGTGCGCTACAACCTCGTCTTCACGGAGGGCGTAGGCGAG
>JBCBRU010000320.1:0-9736 GCA_039819565.1 Myxococcota bacterium
AGCATCTCGCTTCGGACCGTCTTCCACGCCGCCGCGTCGGTGAGCCCTTCCTTGTGCACGACCTCCACCGCGGTGGGGCAAACGAAGTATACGCCCCGGCGCCCCTGGGTCTCCAGAGTGGCGGGAGGAGGAACCTCGGTCAGAGCGCACTCTTCGTAAGTGGTGGTCGTCTCGTTGAGGATGCGGTCGTCGCTCAGCGTCACCTCGGAGAGGGCGAGTCCGTTTCGGTGAGGCGCGCTGCGCCCCACGTCGTATACGTAGCGCTTCGTCGAAGCCTCCTGGAAGGCATCCGCGGCCACCACGGTTTGGACCTGCTCGAAGCCCCGGTACTGCTTCTCGACGCCGTCGTAGAACCCGTCGCGGTAGCTCATGGAGGTGACCTCGTGCAGGCCGCTCCCGTCCGGGTTCCCGGTGAGGGTCACGTAGCGGTCGATGCGCGAAACCAGCTGCATGGGAATGGGCAAGGTGCTCGCCCACGGGGTGCCCGCCGCTTCCGCCTCGGCGGCCGCCTCGGCGGCGGTGACGTAGGAAATCTCCTGAACGCTCCCGATGCCATTGTCCACGCGGGTCAAGAGATTCGGGCGCCGGGGGAAGAGCTCGAGATAGGTCATATCTCCCCCGGTGGTGATCCACACCACGTCCTGGGACCCGTTCGCGTTCATGTCCACGAAGAGGATCGTCTCTCCCTGGTCTCGACCGGGGATACTCAGGTTGACGTCATTGCTGGTGATGGTCACGAACGGGTCGAAGCGGTCGCCGTTTCGGTTGATCGCGTAGTCGACCTGTCCCTGATTTACGATGACCACGTCCGCTACGTTGTCGCCGTTGAGGTCTTCGAATTCGGCGCGCTGAAGGTCGGAGGCCCCGATCTCGAGACCCGAGACGCTCTTCCAGGTCGAGCTCCACCGGCCGTGGCCGAGGTTCAGCTTGTAGGTCACGGACACAACGGAGCCGCTCGTTCGGAGAACCACCGGGTCGTTGAAGCCGTCGCCGTTCATATCCGCGAACTGCACCACCGCGCCGGTGCCGCCGATCTGCACACCGAGCGGATCCACCGTCGTGTCTACGGAGAAGCGGTCGCCGTCGTTGTGATAGACGGTGGTCCGGTTCGACGTGCTGGTCAGCAGGTCGACCCGCTTGTCATCGTCGATGTCGATGAACCTCGCGTCGGCGAGAGTCAGATTCTGAAACGCGGACACGTCTGCGAGAGTGTTCTGGGCGGCCCAGTCTCCCCGGCCGTCGTTCTCCAGCCAGGCCCCGTTCGTGGGGTTGAAGATGTCGCTTCGGCCGTCCCCGTTGACGTCGAAGATCTGGACCGAGCTTCCGATGCCCAGCTTGAAGGCACCGTTGCGCGCGAGGGCGCTCGCCGAGGCGGGGCTGAAGCCGTAGCTGTAGTTCCCCGCCGCGTCGGCGGTGAGGGTGTTGAGATAGATCTGGTGAGCGGTGCTGTCCCCGGTGTCGAGAACGTCGGGCAAGCCATCTCCGTTGATGTCGACGAAGGTCGCTTCCCCCGTCCCGAATCCCGTGGCTCCCGCCGGCGGGTTCTGAATGGGGACGATATAGGGGCGGTCGCAGTCGGCGCCCTGGCACTCGACGCCGAGCGCCTGGCTGTAGGCGAAGCTATGCACCACCGGGTATCGCTCCCCGGCCGCCGCCCCCCCGAGACCGAACTGCTCGACCTGGGCGAGGCGGCTGAAGCCTCCGGCGGCCGCGTCGTCCTCGTAGGTGAGGACGTACTCGCGAATGGGTGAGGTCCCGCGCAGCACCCGCACGAAACCCACGCGGTCTTCGATGCGCTCGTCATAGCCCCGGCTCGCGTCGCTCAAGAGGTCCGGCCGACGCTCGTACCCGATGGCCACGGAGTAGATGTCGGTGCCCGCGCCGTCGTCCAGCCAGCGGATGCCGGTCAGGAGAGGTACCGTCCCGTTGAGGGATTGATAGGTGTACCGCACCGAGTGACCGTAGGGATCTCGGGTCTCGACGAGGCAGTACTCGGCGGTCCCTCCCGCCGTCTTCGAGCGGCGGGCGCTGGCCACGATGTTTCCGTCCGCGTCGGCGCCGAAGTAGCTGCGGCTTCCGTCCGGGTTTTCGGCGATCCAGTAGCCTTCGGCCCCGCTCGTGACCCCCACCCATCGGTAGCGGACGAAGTTCTTTTCGAAACGAGCGCGATAGATGAGGTCGCCCCCGTCGCTTCCGACCTGCACGAGCTCCGAGCCTCCGACGTCGAAGAGGTCCTCCGTGTCGTAGTCCGGGGCGCCCCGCGAGGTCATCCGGCCGATGGCCATGGTGGGCATGGACCAGCCGATGCCCACCGGGCCCGAGCCCGCCGACGAGTTATAGTCCAGAGACAGACTTGGGGAGGCCCCCGCGAAACCCGCCGGCAGCTTGATGGCCACCGAGTAGGACATGGAGCCCATGTTGGGATCGAACTGGACGTCGTCACCGACGCCCTCGAGGGAGCCCGGACCAGCCGGCAGGCTCACGCGGTCGTCGTCGACGCCCGTTTGAGCCCAGGCCCAGCTCGGAACCAGGAACAGGGTTAGGCAGAGCGCATGAGCGCGCAGCGGTGGACGATACATCACGCTCATCGAGCCGACGTTCGTGAGGATTGTCCGCCAGGCTTTCGGAGGAGATCGATCGGGGCCCTTTCTTCGTCCGCGTGAGATGGGGGGAGGGCGATGAGCTCGGGTCCGGTGGAGACGGGAATGACGTCGTGAAGCGTGACGGCCTGGTAAGGGCTGGGACCGAACGTGTTGTTGACCATCTGCAGGGGGATTCGGTTGGTTTGGTCGGAGGGGCACGCTGGTCGAGCAGCTCCCGCAGTCGTAGGCGCAGCTCGCGATGGCCAGGATGTTCCCGGTCGTGGGAGCGACGATGGTGTTCGGGGCCAGGGTGCGTCCGCCCGACGAGTTCACCAGCAGATCGGAGGTGTTGTTGGCCGCCACCATCGCCGGGAACAGGCCGGAGACGTCGAGCTCCGAGGCCCCGACGGCGTTGGCGGCGATCTCCGCGGCGCCCACGGCGTGGGTCGCGATCTCCGCTGCCCCCACCGCGCCGACCTGGATCTCGTCGGCCCGGACGGCGCTCCGAGCGATCTCGGCGGGGCCTACCGCGTCGGTGGCGGGCGGCGGAGCCGATCGAGCTGGCCGGGAAGTTGAGGACGCCGCGCACGGTCAGGGCGCCCTCTACGGTGAGGTTCGGATTGCTCGTGGACCGGTTTCCGTCACCGGCCTGAGCCGGGGAGGAGGCGAGGCCGGCCATCAGGGCCATGGCCGCGGCCGTGCCGATTCGAGCCGCGGCGAGGGCGGGAAGAAGTCTTCGAGAGGGTTGAAGGGTCCATGGCAAAGGAGCCGCCGGCGGCCGGGGGAAGCCGCCAAAAAACTTGAACCGCCTTTCTGCCGGGGATTTGCTGGCGGGTTTGGCGGCCGTTCGGAGGCTCCATTCCGGAGATGAATTGCACTCTAGTCCCTCGCGGCCTGCGGCCGCTCGCTCTTGGCCTGGTCCTGTGTGCGCCCGCGTGGGCTCGAGCGCAGACGGGCGTCGACGATGACCGCGTCTCCCTTCCCTCGGGGCCGGGCTCGCTCGAAGGCGTCGGTGACGACGTCGAGATCGACCCCAACATGGGCTCGATGTCGCATCGCATCGCCATCGACCTTCCTCGCGGATTCCCAGGGGCCTCCCCGTCTCTGGCCCTCACCTACTCCTCCGCATCCGGATCGGGGCCGCTCGGCATCGGGTGGAGCATGTCCGTTCCCATGGTCGGGCGCATGACCTCCCGAGGCGCTCCGAACTATGACGCGGGAGATCTCTTCGATGTGGGGGGGCAGGAGCTGGTTCAGGTCGGCGCTTCGGGGGGAGATCTCATCTATCGGGCCCGCTTCGAGAAGGGCTTCGTGCGCTACCGCTGGGTGGGCGACGCCACCGGCGCGGAGGGCTACTGGGTGGGCGAGAACCCGGACGGAAGCGTCAGCTACTACGGGGCCGACGCCGCCGGGACCTTGGTGGACAGCGCTCGGAAGACGCGGCCTCAGGGCGGGACCGCCGAGTATTGTCTGGTGGAGACGGTCGATCCCTATGGGCACTCGGTGCGCTACAGCTACCAGCTCTTCAACGGAAGCATTCCCCTTCTCTCGGGGATCCGCTGGCTCGACGACGGGACGGGCGCCGATCTCTACGCGGTCGAGATCGACTACGAGGGTCGCGGGGACGTCCTCTCGGACGCGAGCCGCGGCTACGAAGAGATCACCGCCGACCGTCTAACCCGCATCCGGGTGAAGAGCGGCGCTCAGACCGTCCGTGAGTACGTGCTCGCCTACGAGGACGACGCCGACGCCGGGGGCTTCTCGCGCCTCGTCCGCGTCGACAAGTATGGTCTCGGAGGCTTCGCGGCCGGCGATCTCTACCCCGTCGGCCAGCGCTTTCAGTACAGCCAAGCTCTCGGCGCGGACTGCTCGAGCGGCCCCTGCGACAACCCCTACTTCGTCGAGATGAGCTTCGAAGAGGGCGGCGCGAGCTTTGGAGCGGGTCTCGCCACCCTCGTAGACATCAACGGCGACGCCCTCCCGGACATCCTCGATACGAGCGCCAGCGACGGCCACCGCTTCTTCATCAACACCCTGACGCCCAGACCCCAGGGTGGGTTCGACCATGGGTTCACGGCCCCCGTAGCCAGCCAGGTGTCCGGAACGGCCTCGCTCCGGCTCGGCGGCATGGGGAGGGTTCAGACCTTCGACGTCAACGGCGACGGTCGCAGCGATCTCTTGAGCGCCTCCACCGGGGCCTGGCTGGAGAACGGAGGCAGCGGCGATTGGTCGGAGCTTCGAAGCTTCGGCGACATCACCGGCCTGTCCAGCGTGGACTTCGCCACCTCACGCTTCATCGACATCGACGATGACAAGCGCGTGGACATCATCAACAGCACCGCCTCGGCCACCCGCGTCTACCGCAACGAAGGGGACCGCTTCTCGCAGGAGCTCGTCTCCGCCCTCGGCGTCGCCTTCGGGGTCGGTGTGCAGTTCGCGGACATGAACGGAGACGGCCTCAACGACCCCGTGGAGCTCCGCACCGACGGAACCGTTCGGTATCGACTCAACCTCGGCCACGGACAGTGGAGCGCCGACTGGCGCACCGTCAGCGGTCTTCGTGTCAACTCCACCGACGTCGCCCGGGCCGACTTCGAAGATCTCAACGGCGACAACGTCTCCGACATCGTCATCGTGGGTCAGACCCAGGTCCAGTACGCGATCAATCGGAACGACCAGTTCGATGCCTTCGTCACCATCACCACCGCCGACCTGGGCTCGGGGGCCATTCCCGAGCGTCTCCCTTCCACCACGGTGCTGTACGTGGATATGAACGCGAACGGCTCACAGGACGTGGTCTGGATCTCGGGGTCCAACGTCTCCTACTTGGAGATGTTCCCCAGGCGTCCCAACCTGCTGACGCAGATCGAAAACGGCATCGGGAGCGTCCAGCGCATCACCTACACCACCGCCGCCGAGGAGATGGCCCGAGCGCGCGCCGCGGGAAGCCCTTGGAGTGCATCCCTCCAGATACCCATGCAGATGGCCAAGACCGTGGACCGCTATGTGACCCTCACCGGGCAGGCGGACGGCAGCGGCCTCCACGAGCTCACCGCCTACGCCTACCGAGACGGCTACTATGACGGGATCGAGAAGCAGTACCGGGGCTTCGAGCGCGTGGAGATGACCATCGCTGCCGACGCGTATCAGGAGGCCGTCAACACGGCCTACCTCTACGACGTCGGTCGCACCGCCCCTCACCGGAGCGGTCTCGCCCTCTCGACCATCGTCTCGAGCGACGGCGAGGTCCTGAACGAGACCCGGGAGACCTACGCCGAGTGCGAACTCGACGAGGTGCCGACGCCGAGCGCGCTCGAAGCCTCGGGCCGGATGGGGGTGTACTTCGTGTGCAACACAGCCAGCGAGATCGTACACAAGGAGGGGCTGACGAGCGCCTCGGAGTGGAAGACGGTGCGCGTCGAAAAGAGCTACGACGGCTACGGGAGCGTGACCCTGAACGCGGCTCTCGGGGTCGTGGACCTCGCGGGCGACGAGCTCTACACGGAGACCACCTACGTTCCGCCCACGAGCCGATGGCTCATTGGCCTCCCCGCGCGAGAGCGGGTCTACGACGCCCCCGGCATCGCCGACTTCTCGGAGACCCTGACTTACTATGACGGCGAAGCCTTCGCGGGCCTCCCGAACGGCCAGGCCACGGAGGGTTTCGTCAGTCGGGTCACCCACAAGGTCGACGGCAGCGGCCGCACCCTCGCCTCCGTCCGGGCTCGGCGGGACGCTCACGGAAACTCCGTAGAGACCATCGACCCGAACGGAAGTCTCGCGGACGAGACCATCCATCGTAGGCGCTACGGCTACGACGAGACCGGCTTTTTCCTCATCACCACCGACCTCGCGGCGGGCGATCACGTGCTTCGGCGTGAGTCGCGCTACGAGCGGAACTTCCAGCGGGTCATCGAGGCTACGCAGTGGATGCTCGTGCAGGACGGAGAGGTCATGAGCAACCGAGACAGCCGAAGCTTCCAGTACGACAGCTTCGGTCGACTCGCCGCGGAGATTCAGCCGGGCGACGATCCCAGCACGCCCTCCAAGGTCTATACCTATGAGCTTGCGGATCCCGTCTCTCGCATTCGGATGCAGGCTCGCTCCACGACGAACGGTCCTCTGGACGAGGAAGTCTTCACCTGTCTCGATGGACGGGGCCGAGAGTATCAGACGAGGACCCGTACCCAGGACGGGAGCTATCAGGTCTCAGGGCTCACGACCTACAACGCGCGGGGCGGTCCGGTGAAGGTTACCCAGCCGTGGGTCTCGAGGGCCGGGAGCTGCGATCTCTCGGAGAGCGTGGACGGGGTGCTCTTCACCACCAATCGCTTCGACGCGCTCGATCGCTCCGTGCTGAGGACGACGCCCGGCGCCGCGATCTACGGCGAGGACGTCGTGTCCCGCACTGTATTCCGGCCCCTCGTCATCGAGGAGTACGACGGAGAGGACACCCACGCGAGCGGCCCCCACGCCGATACGCCCGTCATCACCACCACGGACGGCCTCAACCGGACCATCGCCGTCGAGCGGACGTCGCGGGACACGGGCGCGCTCGTGCGCTCAGGAAACACCCTCTTCTACGACAGCACCGGGACCTTCTCGGGCTACGAAAACGCCGAGGGTCACCGCCACCTCATCACCACCGACCTGCTCGGGCGCACCGTTCAGATCGACAACCCCAACCTCGGGACCCTCACCTATGTCTATGACGACGCCTCGAACATCACATCCATCACGGATGGTCGCGGCGTCGTTCAGCGACGGGAGTACGATGGCCTCAACCGGATGGTCGAGCGCTACGATGCGGCGGACCGTGACGGCTCGCTCGTGACTTGGCACTACGATCTTCGGCCCGCCTTCTGCGCGGTGACCGAGTGCACGAACCTACCTGGGCAGCTCGCGGCCGTGACCTATCCCATTCAGCTGACGGACGGCACGGTGCTGGAAGGGGTGGACCGCATGGGTTACGACGTCCGACGACGGGGCGTGTTCTCGAGCCGCAGCTTCGGGGACCTGGCCGTGCTCCCGTCGAGGATGGCCTACGACAACCGAAACCGGATGGTAGCTCTCACGTCGCCCGACGGAACCGTCGTCTCGCAAACCTATGACCAGGGGGGGCGGGTCACCGCCATCCCCGGGTACGTCGACGCAGTCGGGTACGACGCGCGGGGGCAGATGAGCCACGTGACCTTCGCGAATCGGGCCGCCACCACCCTCGGCTACGACGCGCTCATGCGCCACGCCCGGATTCACCACACCGACGGCACGGGCTCAACCATTCACGACCTCGCGGTGGCCTTCGATCGTAGCGACACCGTCACGAGCCTCATCGACGCCGGGGCCTCGGGTATCGACCTCACGGCGCGCTTCGAGGTCGACGACTGGTATCGAGTCACCCAGGCCGGCTATGCGGATCAGACGGAGTCGTTCTCCATGGACCTCCTGGACCGAGTTCTCGACCGCAACGGGACGGGCATCGCCTACGGCGAAACCCAGCCGCTCGCGGCGAGGGCCATGGGAGATCTCTCGATGGGCTACGACGGCGGGGGCTACCTCGTGTCGCGCAACGGGATGGGGCTCGCCCGCGACGAGCTCGGCCGCATCGTGGAGATCACCGAGGGCGGCGAGACCCAGGGCCGTCACGCCTACGCAGCCACGGACCGGGTCCTCCAGATGACCGAGGACGGCTCGCTGGTGCTCTACGGCTTTGGTCGCTACGAGGTTCGCGACGGGGTGGGCACGACCTTCGTCTCCGTGGGAAGCAGCCGGGTCGCACGCCACGAGACCACGGGGATGAGCCTCGGCTTCTATCCGGACCTCAACGCCAACCAGGCCATCGACGCGGGGGACGCCTTCCTGTTTGCGGGCTCCGCCGCCCACATCCTCGGCGGGGCGGCGCAGCGGCTCCTCGTGGAGAACGAGGACGAAGTGGCTTTCCTCCACGCCGACTACGTCGGAAGTCACGTTGCGGCCACGGACGCCTCCGGAGAGGTTCGGGGCCAGCAAGCCTTCATGCAGCACGGGATGACGCGCGCCTCGCGGGGCTACGTGGGCGCCTACGGATTCACGGGTCAGGAGCGAGACCTCACAACCGGTCTCGTGCACATGAAGAATCGTGACCTCGACCCCGTGACCGGTCGGTGGGACAGCTTCGATCCCGCGTTCGTGCGGCTCGGGGCGGGGGCCATGTCCCGGCTCGGCGAGGCCACCACCGGATACGCCTACGTCGCCAACGGCTCCAGCACCTTCAGTGACCCGAGCGGGCTCGGGAAGGAGCGAAAGAAGAAGAACAACCGGAACGTGGGTAAAGGGAAGGTCAAGGGCCGAATGGGGCAGGTGGCCTCGAAGGCGGCCGGGAAGGCCGAGAAGGCGGTCAACAACTGGTGGTTCACGACCCGGGTGCAGAACCACTACAAAAAGGACGGCACCGACCTCCTCGGCTACCGAATGGGTAACGACATCTTGCCGAAGTACGATGGCTACAAGATTCAGGTGAATGCCAACTGGGGGCAGTTCGCCTCTGACCTCGGCCGCGGCGGGGGCAAAAAGATGCTCTCGAGTATGAACCCATTCAAGGTGTACGACCGGTACAAGACGCAGGCGAAGCTGAACGCGACCTACAACACCACGGTGAAGAGGCTCGAGTTCATGGCCACGGTGGACACCTACCTCACCAACTCGAAGGAGAACCTGGCGGCGCGGCACGGCGTGGATCCGAATCGCAACAACGATCTGGACTACACGCCGGACACGGCCCCTGACGTGAGGATGGTCGACCGCACCCGCTCCGGCAGCGACGGATACGGCGACGTCCCGTTGTAGAGGAAGGGCCCCGGAGCTACGAAGCTCCGGGGCCTCGGGCACTCCCCGGGCGCCGCCTCCGAAGGCGTCAGGCTACGGGAGCAAGTGGTGAGCGCAGCGACCCGTTGGCAGGACACTGACGATGCATGAGCCGCCAGGTCTCGTCCCCTGTCAGGATGATTCCTTACATCATTCGCGGGCGCTTTTCGCCGCTGGCGCCCCCGCCGGCTTCGCCTCTCGTCGGTTGCATATGGCCATATGCGCCCTTCTCACGTGAACGCCAGGGGCGAAAACTGCCTCACCACTTATGCAACTAATCAACCTGACAGGGGACTAGATGCGCCCGGCGA
>JBCBRU010000321.1:0-9723 GCA_039819565.1 Myxococcota bacterium
CCTCCTCGCGGGCGGCGGCGAGGGCGAGGAGATTGGCCTCGGAGGATCCGGAGACGAGGATTCCGTCCGAGAAGGCGTCGAGCTCGAGAGCGGCGCGGGTCCAATCCAGAACTTGCCGCCGCCCGCGAGGAGGCGTGCGGAGACAGCCGCGTTGGGGTGGCCCCGGGCGCCCGTGTGCTCATCTCCGGCGGTGCCCACCACTCGGTGGCTCGAGCAAGCCGTCTTCTCGGTTTAGGCGCTCCGTTCATCGTCGGTGGCCCCGGCGACGAGACCTTCGATGCGGAGGTCCTCGACCATCGCCTTCGACGAGAAGCCTCCGAAGGAAGGCGCATTGCGGCGATCGTAGCCACCGCGGGAAGCGCGAGAACCGGGGCCTTCGACGACATGGTGGAGCTCGCAGCCGTGGCCAAGGCCCACAGCGTCTGGCTGCACGTAGATGGCGCGTTCGGCGCATGGGCACGCCTGCTGCCTGACTCCGCTCGAGTCCGCGGCCTCGAGCTCGCTCACTCGGTGGCCCTGGACTACCACAAGGCGATTCACGCCCCGTACGCAACGGGGGCGGTGCTCGTGCGGAGGCGCGGTGCCCTGCAGCGCGCCCTCGCCGAGCCGAGCGACTATCTGAGTGGCTTTCCAGGGGGCTTCGGCGGCCTCAAGGACTGGCCTGGTGAGCGGAGTCTGGCGACGTCGCGAGGCTTCGGCGCGCTCGGAGTTTGGGCCACTTGGGCCGGAGCGGGTCACGGGGCCCTCAAAGCTGGCGTCGAGCAAAGCTACACCCTGGCCCAAGAGCTCGAGGAGCGGCTGCGGCGAGCCGGATGGCTGACGGCGCCTGTGCATGGCCCCATCGTGGCCTTCGGGCCTCCGTCGCGGGAGGGGCTCGGGTGGAGCTCCCCAAGGCCGGCGCAGAAGATCGTCACCGAGCTCCAGCACCGCGGCGAGGCCGTCATCACTCCCGTTCGTCTTGGGGGCCGGTGGGCACTCCGAGCGTGTACGCTGGGCCTAGGGACCACCCTTGTGGATATCGACGCTCTCGTGAACTTTCTTTCGGAGCTCTACTCCGTGGGACCGCAACGTTGACTCGGAGGCCGGAGACCGAGAGAAGTCCCAAAGCCCATGGCCAACCCGCTTCAGTCCGTCGTCGACGTTCGTCGGGAGGAACTCCCCGTCGCCCTCCCCATGGCCCTCGTCTTCTTCCTCGTGATCACCAGCTTTTGGGTCCTCAAGCCGCTGAAGAAGTCTCTCTTCATCGGATACTATAGCGCCCTCGGGGATTGGTTCGGTCTGAGCGGGTCTCAGGCCGAGCTGGTCGCCAAGGTCCTAAACATGGTGGTCGCCGCGGTGGCTGTGACAGTGTTCACGGCGCTCTCCAATCGCTTCGTTCGCGAGCGCCTGGTCACCGTCTTCGCGAGCTTCTTCATTGCGGGCTACATGGCCTTCGCGGTTCTACTCCCGAGCTCCTTTGCGGCGGAGACCCTAAAGCAGGGAGGGTTGGACGGGACCGTGTGGGCCTTCTATCTCTTCGGCGATCTCTTCAGCACCCTAATGGTCGCGAGCTTCTTCGCCTTCTTGAACGACAGCGTGACCAGCGAGGCCGCCAAGCGGCTCTATGGTCTGGTCGGCTTCGGTGGGGTTTTGGGGGGCGCCGTGGGGTCGACGACCGTGCGCGGTCTCATCAAGTCCTTGAGCCCGTCCGCCTGGATGATCGTCCTTACCGTCATCGCAGTGATGATCATTGCACTGGCTCTCTTCGTCGGCCGCCAGCTCGCGCGCGATGGGGCGACGTCGGAGATCGAGGAAGCACCGTCTCCGCCCCCCCCCGCCCCGGATGAAAAGCGTGAGGGCGGCAACCCGGCTTTCGAAGGCTTCCGACTGGTGCTCAGGTCTCGATACCTTCTCTCCATCGTGGCCATCGTGGGCCTCTATGAGCTCGTGTCCACGATAATGGACTTCCAGTTCTCCGCCACCATCGAGCACTACCTCGACGGCGAGGCCATCGGAGCCCAGTTCACGACGGTCTACGCCATCACGAACTGGACGGCGATGTTGGTGCAGCTCTTCTTGACCTCCTTCGTTATGAAGCGTCTCGGAGTAGGGGTCGCCCTCCTGGTGCTCCCCGTGGCCGCGCTGCTCGGCTCCACGGCTTTTCTGGCCCTGCCGATCCTGTGGGTAGGAAGCCTTTTGAACACCGCGGACAACGCCTTCAGCTACTCGATCAACCAATCCGCGAAGGAGGCGCTCTACGTCCCCACCACGCGCGAAGAGAAGTACAAGGCTAAAGCCTTCATCGACATGTTCGTGCAGCGCTTCGCTAAGGCTTTGGCGGTGGGTCTCAGTCTGGGGATGACCTTGGTGTTCACGGATTTCTCCGGCGTGCGCTGGCTGTCGCTTTTCTCGGCCGTCATTCTCGTCGGTTGGATTTTCGCGGTGCGCTACGCAGGGCAGCGATTCGCGGAGTACGAGGCGAGCAAGGCTTCCTAGCCAACCCGAGGGCTCCCTCGTCCTCCCGAGCCGAACTTTTTCGCAGGAGGCGGCGCAACTTTTCTCTACACTCTGGTTTCCTGGTGTCGTGGCTCACTCCCGCGCGCCCACGGTGACCATCCTCCTCGCGTCGGCGATCGCCTGTGGGGGGGACGACAGCCTCGGTCCCCTCGGCCCCAACCCGGGCTTTGAGGTCCGCACCCTCACCCAGACCATGGCCGCCGAGGCCCCCAGCCGCACGGTGACCCTGTCCGGGGCACCTGAAGTTCTGGGCGTGGGCGCCGACGGCCAGCCCGTGGCCGGCATCGAAGGCGGACTATGGGCGATCACCGGCGCGGGCCCCGAGCGACGTCGCCTCTTCGCAGGGCCTGGAGATCCCGTGTTCCTCGGTCAGCTTCGCACCTTGAGCCCTCGTCCCGCCGGGGGCGCCTGGCTAGCCGCGGACGCCGGACTGTTTACGGTCGACGGGGTCTTCGTCTCCGCTGCCGCCCCTATTGGACCTATCTTCGACGTCACGGAGGTCCTCGACGGCCCTCTGGCCGGATTGTGGCTTTGTACCCCGACCTCCCTCGTCCTCTCCCTCCCTGATGAAGTCGCGGTCTTCGAAATCCCGGACGCAACGGGCGGGTATCGAGCCTTCGCCGCTCGGCCGGACGGCACCGAAGCGCTCGCGATCGTGGGCGACGAGGCGCTCGTGCTGTTGCCTGACGGTCTCGATCTCGACGTTCGCGGCCTCCCGTTCCTGACCCGACCTCGGGCCATCGCCGCAACCTCCGACGCCCTGTGGCTCGCGGCCGACGAAGGCCTCTTCGCTCGAGCGGGGGATGGCGCTTGGGTGCGCATCGACGGTCCGGATGGCCCTCTCCTCGCTGACGATCTCGACGCCTCGGCAAGCTTGGTCTTTGCTCTCGCGGCTCGTCAGGTGCTGATGATCGACCTGCCCCGGGGCTCGATGGACGTCCTGCCCCTGGACGGCGTGTCTCGGCTCGCTGCATCCGGAGGAGCTGGTTTTTGGACCGCACGCGACGACCTGCTGGAGGGCTGGCAGCTCGTGGCTACGAGCTTCGAGAACGACCTGCGCCCCTTCGTAGAAACCCACTGCGTCGCCTGTCACGGTTCCGGCTCTAGCGATTACCGAGTCTACGAAAACTTCGCTCCACGCGCCGAAGCAGCGCTCGAACGGGTCCGAGCCGGCGACATGCCTCGGTGCGGAGTCGATCAGACGCGATGCCCCGAGGCCCAACGCCTCCAACCTGAAACCTACGGCGTGCTAGAGCGCTGGATCGAGGAGGGAAAGCTCCGATGATTAACCGTTTTGCCCTCGGTAGTCTGTACGTAGCGGCGGCGGCCACCCTAGGCGAGCCGAGCCGAGCCGAGGCTCAAGCCTCTTCTTCGCCCGACCAGTGTGAGGTGGCTACGCCCATGTCGCCCACGCGCCTGCTTCGGCGCATGTCGCTGGACCTTCGGGGTCGAGCGCCCTCCTTCTCCGAACTCGAGACGATCCAGGCCGATGGGTCGAGCCCCGCGGAGCTCCTCCAGAGCTGGCTCGGCTCGGACGCCTTTTTGGGGGTGATGCGTAAGCACCACGAAGAGCTTCTATGGCCAAACCTCGAGCAGGTCGAGTTCGTCCCACAGCAGCATCTCCTGTTCGCCCTCCCTCGGGAGGACGGGACCTCGACCCTCTTGTCGCCCGTGCGTTCTATCTTCGTACGCACCGCAGGAGCAGGAAACCTCTACTACCCTTGCCGTAACGAACCCCAAAGCTACGACCAAGACGGTCGGTTGATCCTCGAGCCTCTCTTGGTGGGGACAACGACCGTGGCATGGCTCGACGGGTACATTGAGGTTCAGCCCTACTGGGCCCCTGAAACGACCGTAAAGGTCTGCGCCCTCGACGCCTTAGAGGGAGAGACGGCGGCGGTGTGCCCCGCGTCTGCAGAGCGCTATCCACTTCTCGAGAATAGTTGTGTCGCCCTGGACCGAACGGCTCGTGCCGTCAACCTCCCCTTCCGAGGCGAGTTCGTGGACTGCGGCGGCCCGCTGGCTATCTTCGCTCCCGAGTGCGGCTGCGGGAGCGACCTACGTCGCTGTCAAACCCCTCAAACCCTCGAGCGCACCGCCGACAGCTTCAACGCGCAAGCTCTCCGCATCATCGACCGGGTGATCAGCGAGGGCCGAGACTACGCCGACATCCTGACCGAGGCACGCATCGAAGTGAACGGCGCGATCGCCCACTATCTGAGGCATCAGTCCCGCCTCAACTTCAATCTCTTCGCGGACCCGGACCCAGACGCCCCTCTCGAGTCGGTCAATCTGACCTTTACGGACCGCGATTGGCTCCCTGTCGAGCGTACCGGTCGTCACTCGGGAGTTCTCACCTCGCCTGCCTATTTGCTTCGTCACGCCGCGTGGCGACAGCGAGCCCATCGCTTCTACAACGCTTTTGAGTGTTCGAGCTTCGTGCCGGCGGGACCGATCCCGTCCCCCTTCGAGGCGTGCTCACAGCGCGAGGACCTGACCGAACGATGCGGATGCGCCGACTGTCACCGCACTCTCGAGCCCATGGCCGCTCACTGGGGCCGGTTCGCGGAGTACGGATTCATGAATCTCACGGAGGAGCGCTTTCCCAGTCGCGGTCTACGCCGGTGCAGCCCTCCCTACACGGACCTTGAGGAGGTCTTCCTTTGCTCGCGCCTCTACGAACTCGAGCCCGTCGGCGAGGAAGCCGACTATTTCGGGTTCCTCAACGCCTATGTCTTTCGCTCTCCCGAGGAACAGCTGCGTATCGAGGCGGGACCGCGGGCTCTCGTCCAAGCTTCTGTCGATTCCGGTCGTTTCGCCGGATGCGCGGTGGAGCGCATGTGGACCCGCTTTATGCACCGAACGCCCACCGACGACGAACGCGCTGAGGTGTTGCCCGAGCTAACTCAGAGTTTCCGCCGGTCGAATCACGATCTTCGCGTTTTGCTGACCGAGATCGTGACCCATCCCGCCTACGGGAGGAACCCATGATGACGCTTCGCTGGATGTCCTGGTCCGCCCCCTGCGCTCTCGTCTGCTTGACTGCGTGCGGGAGTGACGGTGACGGGTCGGGGACCGACGCCCCTCCACCCGTCCAGACCGTCGATGTGCCTCGAACGACGACAGATCCCTTGCCGCCTCACCACCCTGATCTGGCGGGGCTCTCAGTTGCCTCGCGCGGGCCTCGCCGTCTCGATGTGGATGAGCTGGAGCGGAGCTGGGAGGTCATTACGCAGCTCCCGCTGGGCTCAGTACAGCTGCCGGAGTTCCTCGCGCGATCGCTCGGTGAGCCCGACTGGCTGAGCGTGACCGAACCCTCGCTCGAGCCTTCTCCTCTCTTTATGAAGTTCGCCGTGGATCTCGGCAACATCCTTTGTACACAGGTGATGACGGACGAGGTGGGTCGGCCCGCGGACACCCGAGCGATTCTTCGCTACCCCGAGGACGTCAGCCGGAACCTTCGTCAACTCATTCTGCGAATCTGGGCCATCGACGCGAGCGCTCCCGACCATCCCGATGTCGAGCGTCTTCGAAAGGTCTTTGAAGCGGGGAGCAGCGGTCCGGCCGGTATCTACAGCGGGTGGCTCGCCGTCTGCGTGGCGATGACCACCGCCCCCGAGTTTCTCCTCTATTGAAGCCAAGGAGTTTTACGATGAAGCCATCTATCCATCGCCGCCAGCTTCTCAAGACTCTTGCCGGAGGAGCGGCCGGCCTCGCGCTGGCTCCTCTGTGGCCCCGACTCGCTCAAGCCCAGTCAACGGATCCCCGCCGCTTCCTCTTCGCCTACTTCGAAGGGGGCTGGGACCAGCTCCTGGCTCTCGATCCTCGGGATCCGAGCAACACTAACCCCGCGACTCACCGTATCGAGCCCGCCTACGATCAGTTCGCCACCGGAGCGCGGGGAATCCAACGGGTCGGCGATCTCACGTTCGGGCCAGCGGTGCCCTCGGCCTTCCTACGCCATGCCCCTCGTATGTCGATTGTACGCGGCATCAACATGGACACCGCCGCGCACGAAGTGGGCCGCCGCTACTTCATCACGGGCCGTGTGCCCCGGGGGTTGTCCGCGGTGGGTTCTTCCATCGCAGCCGAGGTTGCGGCCGAGCTTGAAGATACGACGCCGATCCCCTATCTCAGCGCGGGCGTGGAAGCCTACGCCCGAGACCTCCCTTCCCACGCGCGCCCCCTCTCCGTGGTGTCGCTGACGGATCTCAACGTCGCTCTCACCCCTTTCGCAGAGCTCGACCCCGCAGTCCTCGGTGCGCTCATGGCCTTCCAGGATGCGGAGCCCTCCTGCACCGCTCGTCGTCTCGACGGCGAAGGCTTGGCAACCCAGCTACGGGAGAGCCAGATCCGAGCCCGGGCCTACCTCGAAGGAGAGCTCGGTCGTATCTTCGACCTCCAGCGCACCGACTCCGAGATGGATGCGATCAGGGCTCGATACGGGATCACGCAGACCACGAATCCCGCCGACCCGCGCGTCCTCGGCTTTGCCGCCGGGCAAGCCCTGAAGTCCGGAACCTCCCAGGTCGCCTCGGTCCGCGTGGCGGCCGGCCTCGACACCCATTCCGCCTGGGCGGGGACCCACCCCGGGGCCCTCGAGTCAGGATTCGAGGTGCTCGGTGCTATCCTCGACGACCTCGAGGCGACGCCCTCGCCTACCAGTGACGGTTCGAGCCTTCTGGATCACACCACCGTGGTGGCCTTCAGCGAGTTCGGCCGCACCCCGCTCCTGAACGCTCTTGCCGGCCGGGACCACTTTCTTGGCAACTCATGCCTGGTGGGCGGGCCAGGGCTGGTGGCGGGGAAGGTCTTCGGCGCCAGCGCGAACGTCGGAATGATGCCGGTCGATTTCGATCCGGTCACCGGCGCAGGGCGTCCCGATGCCACCCAGGCCATGCGATCCAATGGGGCGGTGCTCCCGATTACGCCGGCCCACGTTCTTGCGTCCGTCCTCGAGGCTGCGGGTGCCACGGGCATCCTCCGCGAGCCCTCTCTGGCCCCCCTCCTCAAGAGCTGAGCATTTTTTTTGGCGGGGCTTTGGGCCGCTTTTGCGGCTCTGCCCTTGATGCAAGCTGCAATCCCCTCGGATGCCCGCGTCGTGGCACGATCGCGTGTCTGCGTCCTGCGCACTTGGCGACCAGACGACGAGGAGTGGTACGCCGGTCTCGTCGCCAACCCCCGAGTGATGCGCTACATCGGCGACGGTACCCCGCGTTCCCGCGCCCGGGCCGCCGCTGAGATCCGCGGCTTCCGCGAAGAGACTCGGGTGCGGGGATGGTCCCGTTGGGTTGTCGAGACTGCCGGACGCGTACCTGCGGGATATGTAGGCTTCAGCGTCCGGGACGGGCGAGTCGACTGGGGAGGGCGATGCCTCCCGCGTTTCTGGGGCACGCCCATGATCCTGGACGCCGCCATACTGGCTCTAAGGACGGGTCTGCGCAGCTGCGGCATCACCCGAGCGGAAGCCACGACCGTCCTGGAAAACCGCGGTGCCTGGCGCCTTAACCAGGCCCTTGGGTTCCGTACGATCGAACACTACGCGGAGGGCGGCATCGTCATGATTCGCCAAGAGATCCTGCGGGCGGACGATTGCGACGAGCGCTGGCGGTCTCTCGAAGCCCGTATGGCGGGATCGACCAGTTCGCTCCGATCGGCATGCAGAGGCGCAGGCGCCTGATGCTCATGCCCAGCATCCCCTGCGATCTCCGCCGCAGCCGCTACGGACGCCTCCCAGTCGCTCTCCTGTTCATGCTTCTCTTGCCCTTGGCTCTCGCGCGAATCGCAGTTCTGATTGCGGTCACGGGGGCGGCTCGCGTCTTCCCCTCCTCATGGAGTCTGTGGCTCCTTCGAGCCGTTCTGGGCACGGCCGGCTTTCGCTTGAGGGTGATGGGCTTAGCAAACCTTCGAGAAACGGTCGGACCCACCGTTGTCGCCTTCAACCACGTGTGTCTCTGGGACCCCCTGCTTATCGCGGCGCTGAATGAGGGCACCATGACCGTCGCGGACCCAAAGAGAAACGCATCGCAGGTGAATGAGCTCTTCTTTGGTGCCTTGGGGCGGAGCTTTCCCGTCGCCTATCAGATCCTGACCACGGGCCGGGAACTCGTTCACTTCCTTCGGGGGTGGAAATCCGAAGAGGCGCCGCCGCCTCTCTTCGCGGCACCGGAGGGCACCATCGGAAACGGGCAAGGTCTCTTCGCGTTTCACCCGACCTTCTTCGGCCTGGGCGCGCAGGTAGTCCCGCTTTGCGTAAAGGCTCAACCCTGCCTTCCAATATCCCTCCATCCGATTCAGGGCCATCACGGTATGAACCTCCTCTGGCCCCTACTCCTCCCCTGGACAAAGATAGAGATGGAGTTTCTCCCTGCCCTCACCATCGTCAAGGACGAATCGCCGAGGGCGTTCTCGAATCGCGTTCAGCAATCCATGGCAAAGCATCTCGGCGTTCCCGCCACCCCTTTCACCCGGGAGGACAAGCACCTCTTGCGCGAAGCGATGAAAATTCGAAGACCCTCGCGAGCGCGCGCCCTGGTCGCTTTGGATAAGAAGCTTCTCGACGCCGTGGCCCCACCGGAAGCGAACGCGGAGGTGGCCTGGGCCCGAGGGGTGACCAACCTCGGAAAGACCCCTACCTATCTCGCGATCTCGTTGGGACTCATGCTCTACGAACCGAGACGCGGGGCAGAGGCCCTCCTGCTGCTCCTCCTGACGGAATCCACCACACAGATTCTCAAGGGGGTGTTTCGCCGGCCCCGACCTCGCCCTGTCGCGAAAGTATGCGCCACGGACTGGAATGGAGCTTATAGCTTCCCATCCAGCCACGCCCTCAACGCGGCGGCGTTTGGGTCGTTTATGGCCGGCGTTGTCGCTCGCCCCGCTCTCGGATGGTTGTTCCTTCCGGCCGTCTTGCTCGTGGCCAGCTCCCGCCTGCGACTCCGTGAGCACTACCCATCCGACGTAGCCGCAGGGGCGCTGTTGGGAGTGCTCATTTCGATGCTCCCGGAGAGGCTCGTCGGCCGGCTGTGAAAGCTCTACCTCGCTCTCGGGAGTCAGTCCGACTTGGGCAGCTCCGGCATGGAGTTGAGGACGTGATTGCCGTCGAGGACATCGTTCAAGGTTCCCTTTTCCCGGTCGACAAGCCCCACCTCGCGAAGCAGTGCGTCGACCACGGGCGCCTGGGCGCGATAGCCGAGGGCTGCCCGAGTGACCTGATCCGCGAGTCCC
>JBCBRU010000322.1:0-9709 GCA_039819565.1 Myxococcota bacterium
AGCCAGCTGCAGATCTTCGACGTCGACGGGTTCATTCTCAATCGTAGCGGATGGACGGCCACCTCTGCCGTGACTCCGGTCTGGCTTGCTACCGCGTCAATCGCTCCTTCAAGAGCGAAGGGGTTTCGCAGGCAGGTGGTGCACCCGGAGGTGGCTTGACTTCCCACCACGTCGCCGATGTCGATGCCGTTGATGACGATGTCACCGGAGTTCACCCTCCGGGTGGATAGTCCGCCGGCGTACTCAAAGTCGATCAGGGTCTCCGCGTCGCTGTTTTCGGTGGTCAGCTGGAGGCTGTTTCCGGTCTCTCCCAAAGATACCTCCAGTGTCGTCGCGTCGAGGACGGAGCGGCCGAAACGCCGGAGGTTGGCGAGCTCTCCGTAGCTCGCCACGTACTCATCCGCCTCGCGCTCGGTCGCCGCGCGTTCGGCCGCGGACAGGGTTCCGTGGACCGATCTCACCGCCATCTCTCGGAGGTGCTGTACAATTTCGAGACGCTGCCGAAGCAGGCCTTCGCGCAGATGAAGAAGGCTCCTGCTCTCCTCGACGTTTCTGTGCCCGCGCTCGACGCCCCGCCGCTGTGCTTCCAGGCGACGGACGCGTCCGACCGAGGCGGGAGCGTCCGCCGCGGAGTTCAACCGCCGACCCGTGGAGAGCCTTTGCGTTGCTTCGAGCAGGGTCTTTTCGTGGCGTCGAGAGAGACGGACCGCAGCAAAGTCCAACTGCAGCACGGTCGCGATCATCGGCCTCGAAGGAGGCTAGGAGACCGCGCAAGCCCTTCGCGTGGGCGCCGCTGTGCCTTACAGAGACGGTCAGCATCGATTCCGCCCCGTGGGCTTGCCGCTCGGCTGGGCGCTCGAGGCGCAGACCGACGCTTGCGGTCGCCCGGAGACGAGGGGGACGCCCCGGCGCAATCCCGCTAAAGTGCGAACGAGCGATCACGCGGACGGACGTCGACGCGTCTCACATCCAGGATGGACCTCTTCGAAGAGCACCGCCCCCGCCTCCTGCGGATGGCCTATCGCCTGCTGGGCAGCGTGGCCGAGGCCGAGGACGTCGTTCAGGACGCCTATATCCGGTGGCAAGCCGCGGGCGAAGCCACGAACGCGGGCGCCTATCTGTCGACGATCGTGACTCGGCTGTGCCTCGACGTGCTCAAGTCGGCGCGCGTAAAGCGTGAGCAGTACGTCGGGCAATGGCTGCCCGATATGTATCTGGAGGCGGGCCCCGAGCCGCTCGGCGCCCTGGCTCACGAGCTCTCCTACGGGTTCATGGCCATGCTCGAGCGCCTCACGCCCGAACAGCGGGCCGTCTTCGTGCTCCGCACGGCGTTCGACATGGAGTACGGCAGCATCGCCGAGACGCTCGGGACCAGCGCCGCGAGCTGTCGTCAGCTCATGAGGAAGGCCCGGGAGCGCATGGAAGGGCCGGCGCGTTTTCACGCCGACGGCGCCGAGTCGCAGGCCCTGGCCGAGCGTTTCGCTGAGGCCTGCAACACCCAAGACGCGGCGGCCCTGAAAGCCCTGCTGGGCGAACCCTGCCGCTTCCTCTCCGACGGGGGAGGACGCGTCAACGCCGCCCGACGCCCCGTCGTGGGAGTCGCCAATGTCTGTCGACTGCTTCTCGGACTCCAGCGAAAGTACGGGCTTCGTATGGAGGGGCTGGCCCGATCGAGTGGAACCAGCCCGGTATTGAGGGCGGAGTCTCAAGGTATCGTGGGTATGGCGGCGCTCGATATCGATGAGGGTGGAGCGATCGTTGGGGTGTTCTTTCAGTGGAATCCCCATAAGGTGTCCATCGAGCGATCACACAACGCCTGAGTCTCTCGTCTCCCTTTCGAGAAAGGAGACGAACATGAACCCACGTCTTCCCCTGTCCGCCTTCCCGTCACCCGCCGTCAAAGCTCTGGCCGCGCTCGACAAACACCTTCATACCACCTTGGAGTCCCGGCTCCTCGAGCTCGTGAAGCTCAGGGCGTCCCAGCTCAACGGCTGCGCCTACTGCATCGACATGCACTATAAAGATGCCCGCGCCGCGGGCGAGACCGAGCAACGACTCTACGGCCTTTCGGCCTGGCGAGATGCGCCATACTACACAGAGGCTGAGAGGGCGGCGCTCGCCTGGACGGAAGCCGTCACGCGTCTCGGAGAGCACGGCGTCGAGGACGCGGTCTGGGTGGAAGCCCGTCGCCACTTTGACGCCCCCGCGCTCGCCAATCTCACGGTCGCGGTCATCGCGATCAACAGCTGGAACCGCTGGAACGTTGCGATGCGGACCGAGGCTGGCCACTATGAAGTCGGCATGTTTGGTTGATGAGATGCTCACCTTCGTCAATCCAGAGACTCTCTACGACCCCGTGCCTCATGGGTACTCTCATGTAGCGATCACCGATGGGGCTGAGCGCGTGGTCTATGTATCGGGCCAGGGCGGGGAGGACCTCGAAGGTACCCTGCCCCTCGGGCTCGAGGAACAGATGCGCCAGGCTTTCTCGAATCTTGGCTCTGCCCTCGAATCCGCGGGCGGAGGCTTCGGCGACATCGTCAAGCTGACGACTTACATCGTGGACTACAATGAGCACGCGCATGCCCTCCTCACGGCCGTGATACGAGACCTGTTCGGGTCTTCTCCGCCCCCACAGACCCTCGTGCCGGTGCCGCGGCTTGCCCTTGCGGGGATGATGTTCGAGGTCGACGCCATTGCCCATCCCGGGGCAGGAAGCACAGGACGGTCTGCGGAGGTGATCACGCACGCACGGCCCGAGGATGCATCGGTGCTTCGGGACCTCGCCGTGGAGAGCTTTGCAGACGACCTGAAAAGGTATGGAGGCAAGCCGCCCGGCACGGAGGTCTTGGACCATCACGTCCGGAAGATCGCTTGCGGCCATTACTATAAGATCGAAGCGGAGGGCCGGATCGCCGGAGGTCTCATTGTCGCTCTTCGTGGCCCAAGCGCCGCCGAGATCGAGCTCCTCTTCGTCGCACCCCGCCACCACAACCGAGGTCTCGGAGGGCAAGCGCTGCGC
Source organism: Myxococcota bacterium (assembly GCA_039819565.1). GTDB lineage: Bacteria > Myxococcota > Kuafuiibacteriia > Kuafuiibacteriales > Kuafuiibacteriaceae > JAHQVK01. The sequence continues at coordinate 3,023 of JBCBRU010000322.1, forward strand.
TCTGTCGAAGCGCGATACCCTGAAGTGACGACGTGGACGCTGGTGACACCCGAGGGAGACGGGCGGACTCGGCGCTTCTATGAACGGTACGGTTTCCGTCAGGTGGGGCGGCTACCGGCTACGCCGAGCCGCACCCCGGATCTCCTCCAGATGGAGAAAGTCTTAGCTACTCGAGGCTTCGACTCAGCACCTGAAAGGGCGGCTGCCCGCCCGACATGAAGAGGTTGAACTGACTATCCACCACCCACGCCACGTCCTCCACCACCGCCACCGTGGTGGGTCTCTGAAATCCCTCCATGGAGATGACCTCGAGGGTCCCTGAGGTTGGGGAGAGAGATATCCGAGAAAGCTGGTTGGGGGCCGCCTCCACCACCACGAGGGTTGTCGCGTCGACGACGGCGATCCCGTCGGGCTCACCGAGGGGACGGTCGAGAAGGATCGTGGTGAAGTTGGCGGCCGCACCGGTCGCGTCGATGGAGAGGCTATAGAGGTCTCCGGTCAGCGTGTTGGAGACATAGACGATGTCTCCGTTGACGGCGATGCCGCCGATGCTGTTCGGATTCTGCCCCGTGCCGGGGTCGAAGGCGGGATCATCAAACCACGGCTCGGCGTCGGCGTCCCCGGCCAAGCCCCCGGCAGGAACCCGGAAGACGCCGCCTCCGCGCGAGTCCGTAGCATAGAGATTCCCGCCGCGATCAAAGGCCAGGTCGTTACAAAACCCTGTCCCGCCCGGGAAGGGATGGCGCCCGACCATGGAGCCATCGGCCCGGGAAAAGCCCACGATGGCGGGATTCTCTGCGGTCATGAAGTTCGAGCTGCAGACCCAAACGGAGGCCCCGGTGGGGTCGATGGCGAGCCCCACCGCCTGCCCCAAGCCTGCCGAGGCCGGGACGAAGGTTTGAGGCTCACCGCTACAGTTCTGGAAGGCCACGATTTCGCCGGTCGCGAAGCTTCCCACGTACGCCGTGCCGTCATCGGCGAGGGCGATGCCCTCGGGGAAGAAGCCGGCGGTGGCGATGTCCATGCTCGTGGCGGTCAGGCAGTCCCCGGTCGGAGCCGTCCCCTCGACCCGTCGCTGATAGGTGTTTCGAAGCTCGTCCTGCACCACCGTCGCCTCCCCCTCGGCGACGAGGATGAGGGTCTCCTGAAGGGTACGGGCGAGGAAGGTCCAACCCTCGGGAAGCACGAGTCTCGATCCGAGAGTGGGGAGATCCTCTCGGGTCAGTCCGGGGTCCACGATCTGGGCGAGGGACTGCATGACGTAAATCGCCCCGTTGGGAGCCGTCAGCTCGTAGATCTCACTTCCCGCCGCGAACTCGTAGGTGGTGCTGCGAAGCACCGTGGACTCGTTGTAGGGCTCGCCGCTCGTCATTTCGGGGTCGATGATCAGCGTCGCGGCCAGGGTCATCTCGATGTCTCCGTAGAACCTCCGCGGCTGGTCGGCACCGCCGTCGTTTCGCCCGCTGTCGGGAAGCCAGATCCGCGGCCCGTTCATGGTAATGAAAGCCGCCTCGTGCTCCGCCTGGATAGCGTTGGGGTCGAGGGCCTCCCAGCTTTCTTGGGGGCAGAGGTTCAAGCCGCCAGTGGCCCAAACCTCCTGCTCGAGGCCGCCGTTGCGCATATAGCCGAGCAACACCTCGCAGTAGCGACCGGGGTCGACATCTGTCATGCCTCCCAAGTCCATCATGCCTCCCGTGTCCATGGCGTTGCTTCCCGCATCGGGCGGGTCCGACGGCAGACTCATGTCGTCGCCGCAGGCTGTGAGCGCAAGCACATAGCCGGTCAGTCCGAGAAGGGAGAGGGAAGAAGCTAGGGCATTCCTTGTCACGAGGTGACCCTCTCTACGCCGACGCCCTCCTTCCACAGCGGGAGCGAAGTCATTCGTAGAGAGATGTAGAGAGGGAGCCGCTCCGCGTAGGCTCGAGGAGGCGAAGCGCAAAGCCCTTCATCTTCGTCTCGCTGCTATTCAAGCACGGTACGCGTGCTCAGCGTCCCACGCCTGCGTCGCCCTCCTCACCCCACCGGCCGGCGAGGTGGCCGAGCTCCTGTGGGTCTCCACCCAAACCCGCATCGCGGTGGGTATGACGGTTTACGAGGACCAGGCACAGCACCTCAGTACGACATCTTGTATCGTTCCGCGGATGCTCATGGCGGGATGCCTGGCATGCAGAGTGCTCGAAGCCCATGGCATGGATCGCATATGGGGATGACGTCTTCGAAACTGAGAGCCTTTCTTGTTTTCGGGGCTGGGGCCGGCTTCGCGCTCGTGTCCATAGAAGCCGCCGCCACCTACTCGATCGTCGCCGTGGACGAGACAACCGGAGCTATAGGAGGCGCCGGAGCGTCTTGTGTGGGGTCGTTGAACGTCGGAGTCATCTACGCGTCAGCGCCGGGGCGCGCAGCGCTGCATGCTCAGGCTCGACTGCAGACGCGGACCCGCGAGGAGGGGCAGAGGCTCCTGGAGCTCGGTCGAACCCCGGCGGAGGTCATCGCAGCCCTCACCCGCGCGGAGACGGATCGCGAGTTCGAACGGCGGCAGTACTCGGTGGTGGCGCGCGGCGTAGCGTCGCAGACCTTCACGGGCGCGCAGAACTCACCGTGGGCGGGAGGCCGCACGGGGGCCTGGGAGGGCTTTCGCTACGCCATCGCCGGCAACATCATCTCGAGCGAACGGGTGCTGACCCAGGCCGAGAGAGGCTTCACCGCCCCCGAGTGTGACCTCGCGGCGCGACTCATGGGGGCTCTCGTACAGGGCCAGGCGAACGGAGAGGGGGACGAGCGCTGCCTTTCGCGAGGGACACCCGCCGATAGTTCCTTCGTTCGGGTCGAAGCGCCCGACGGGCGTAAGCTGCTCGATCTCTCGGTCGTCGACACCGGACGTGAAAACGCCGTTTTGCGGCTTCAAGCCGCCTACGAAGCGTGGCGAAGGCGCAACGCGTGTCCTGAGTCCCCCGACGCGGGCGGCTTGGCGCCGGACGCGGGCGACGAGCCCTCCACACCCGAGGCCCCGAACCCGGACGCATCCGCGAGCGGGCCTCTCCCTACGGTGGGCTCGGGCGCGTGCACCTGTGTGGCTTCGCCCACGACCATCACATCTCCGTGGGCCGGGTTGTTCGCGCTGCTGCTCGTCCGACCTCGACGAAAGCGCCACCACTACAGCCCATGACCGGAGGCTGCGAGAGCTTCGTGGAGCTGCTCCTTGGTCACCGGCTTGGATAGATAGGCGTCCATGCCTGCCGCTACGCACAGGGCACGGTGGTCTTTCATGGCATTCGCGGTCAGGGCAATGATGTAGGGCTGATGACCGTCGCTCCTCGCTCGGATCGCCCGTGTGGCTCCAAGTCCGTCGAGATCCGGCATCATCATGTCCATGAGCACGATATCGTAGGCCCTGCGGCCCACGGCTTCGACCGCTTGGCGGCCATCTTCGACAACGTCGGCCTCGAGCCCCAGACGTTCCAGCATTTTGACGATGACCCGTTGATTCACGGGGTTGTCGTCGGCAACGAGAATAGATGGCCGGGCGGACGATGTTCCCGTCCCCGGCACCGGGGGGGCCGCCTCCACCCCTGGAGCGGGGAGCGTGTCCTGGAAACAGCGCTCCAGCTCAGATCGCCGAAGCGGCTTCGACACCCGACCATCCGCGGTCGAAGGTCCATCTCCACGATGCTCCAGGAGTGAACTCACAACCACGATGCGTGAGCTGGGGTTTCGGTGCCGGAGGGCCTCGACAACGGCGTAGCCGTCGTCCGCTCCGGGAAGACTCAGGTCGACCAGGCCGTAATCCCACGCCTCAGCGACGGAGAGGGCCTCGGCCGCGCTCGAGCAAGCGATCACGCGCATCCCGAGGCTCTCCATGCACTCCGTCTGGGCGATGCGACTCTCGTGATGGTCCTCGAGAAGGAGGACCGTGCTCCCTGCCAGCGGAGAGGCTGGCCCATCCACCCCCTGGACGGCGGGGGCGGACAACTCGGCGATGAAGGTTGAGCCCACGCCGGGGGTACTCTCGACGCGAAGCGTACCCTCCATGAGCTCCAGCAACTCACGGCAGATCGCAAGCCCGAGCCCGGTTCCGCCGAACTTTCGGGTCGTCGAGGCATCGACCTGACTAAAGGCCGCAAAGAGTTTAGCTCTCGCGGAGGCGGGAATGCCGATGCCCGAGTCGAAGACTTCGAAGATGAGCCCTTCGGTAGGACCCGGCTTGGAGCGAACGCGGACCCCGACGTTGCCTGCTTCCGTGAACTTGACGGCATTTGACAGAAGGTTGACGAGGACCTGCCGGACCCGCGTGACATCTCCCAGCACTTGCCGGGGAACGGCCCGATCTCGGCGATAGATGAGCTCGAGGTTCTTTCGCCCGGCTGGCGGCGCGATGACGTCGAAAGCCCCGTTGACAACCTCATCCACGTCAAAGGGGCGCTGTTCGAGGGTGAGCTTTCTCGCTTCGAGCTTCGAGAAGTCGAGAATATCATTGATCACCGTGAGGAGAGAGGTCGCGCTCGAGCGAATGACTTCCGTGAGCTCGCGCTGCTCGTGACTGAGCCGAGTGTCGAGAAGCACCGACGCCATACCCAACACCCCGTTCATCGGCGTCCGTATCTCGTGACTCATGTTGGCCAGAAACACGCTCTTGGTCTTGTTGGCTTCGACCAAGGCTTCGTTCTTTCGTTCGAGCTCTTCGACCATTCGGATGCGGTCCATCGCGATCGAAGCGAGCGAGCTGACGTGGTGAAGATAGTCCGATTCGGTCGAGGTCGGCTGCTCCTCCTCCCGAAACGCCGCATTTAAGGTCCCCATCGGTTCTCCCCCGCTGATGAGGGGGATGCTCAGCGTCGAATGCACGCCGGAGACGACCAGCTTCTGCAGGGCGCGGTCGTTTCCGTGGCCCTCGCGGGTGTCCTGTAGTCTTTCGGTGAGGTTCCTCACCGTCACGGCGCGGCCTTCCCTGACCGCGGTTCCCGCCGCCGTGCCGTCGACGGAGATCCCTCCGGCGTCCACGCTCTCGATGCCCAAGCCTCGAACTCGAACCACGTTGAGGGTCTTCCGATCCTCAGACAGGAGCAGGAGACTCACGCGCGCGACGTCGAACACGGCGGCGACCTCGTCCGCGATGTGCCGGGCCACCTCTTCACGGGTTTGGGCCCCGTCTAGGGCTTTGGCCAAATGATAGAGCCCTTCCTGAATGCGCGCCTGAAGCCGAGCCTCCTCGAGGCGCACTTCCAGGCTCTTGAAAAGTCGGCGACCGTTCAGATTCGAGGCCAGAATAGCCGCCACATATCCAATGATTCGAGCGTCTTCCGCGCTGTAGCTATGCGGTTCGGGACGCATGCTGTTGAGAGTCCCGATGACCACGCCTCCTGCGACGAGCGGCGCGTTGAGAAAGCTCCGACCGTGCTGGCTGAGTTTCCGAATGTCGAGCCAATGCGATTGTAGCCCGTCATCGACGGTGAGGATCCGTCCCGTTCGAACCACTTCGCCAACTGCGGTCCCCTCCACGGGAAGGGTCACGCCGGCAGGAAGGGCGCCTGACTCCCCGTTGAGAGCCAGGACATGGAGACGGTCTCCGGAGGTGTCCAGAAGGGCGATGCTGGCTCGGTTTGCGTCGAGGATGCAGGTGGCGTGGCGCGCCGCCACGTCCAGCACTTCGGCCTCGGAGGTGGCGGTGTTGCACTCTTGGACGAAGCAGGTGAATCTTCCCAGCGATCCTCGCTGGGTCGCTGTGGCGCGCTCCGACACATCTAGAGTGTCGGCCGTATCGCGGTCCCCGAGGAGAGGATCGCTTTGCAGATCCTCACCCAGCTCCCGCATGCGACTCCTTTCGAGCCGGCGCCGGAGAGCCCCGCCCCGTTGGGTCCCAGCGTAGTACCCCCGATCAATGCACTCCTGTCTAGGCATCTGCGTATCGAACAGAGACTCGACGCCGACCGAGGTCATGGAGGGGCGGATGGCGGCCCTGTCTTCGGCGTCACAGGTCGAGACGAAGTCCAAGATGCGCCGCCGAGGACGTAGCGGGGGTCGAGGAAGTGAGGGCCTTCGTAGACGACTCGGCGGCGAGTGAGCGCCGTCGATGCTCTCTTCATCATAAGAGGAAGCGAGGCGCAGAACTCCGTCTAGCAGGCCAGGCTGCGGAACTCACCGAGCCCGGTCTCTTCACGAAATCGTCGGCCGAAGAACGGCATGAGTTCTCTACCAACGACACGATTCGCAGGAAGGCCTACCAAGAGTGAGAACCAGATCGGAAACGGAGGGCGAGCATGGCCCCAAGCCAGCTCTGAACCGTAGAGATAAAGGTTCCTCCCCCCCAAGGAATCCACGGCGCGAAAAATCCCCCATCTTAGCCGAAACCTATGCTCTTTACCTTCTCATAAACTCTGCTACCGTGGCTATAAGAATATGGGAGAAGTCACAGCGACTCCTTCACCACGAGCACTGACTCTTGGCTGGATCATACAATTCACTCTCTTTGCCCTAGCCGCATGGGTCATGGTTCTCGGCGATGAGCCCCAGGTGCGGTCGGGAGCCGGCTTTGTCCTAGGACTCGCACTCCTATCGTCTTGGGCGGCGATGCTCGAGGACGCGAAGGAACGGCGTTCACTGGCTCGTATCTTCGTTGTCGTGTTCGCATCTATGCTTGCAATGAGCAGTCGCCGACCGGACGCCCATCTCGTCTTTGGCTTGCTCACGGCC
>JBCBRU010000323.1:0-9704 GCA_039819565.1 Myxococcota bacterium
CATGGATACGTCGAGAGCGAAGCGGAGCTGGGTCAACTTCTGGCCCACGACGACGGCGAGGAGATTCCCCCCAGGCTCGTGGGGCTCGCCAATGCGCGCGGCGGAAAGGACAACATCACCGGGCACGCGCATGACGACGACGGTGATGTTGTCCTTTCCGCCGCGCGCATTGGCGAGCCCCACGAGCCTGGGGGGAATCTCCTCGCCGTCGTCGTGGGCCAGAAGTTGACCCAGCTCCGCTTCGCTCTCGACGTATCCATGCATGCCGTCGGAACAGGCCAGGAAGGTGTCGCCAGGCAGAATGTCCATGACCAAGGTGTCCACCTGGACGGTCTCGGTGATGCCCACGGCGCGCGTGATGACGTTGGAGAATGGAGAGCTCTTGGCTTCCTCGACGGTGATTGCGCCCTTCTTGATCTGCTCCCAAAGGTAGGAGTGATCTTCGGAGAGCTGATAAACCTGCCCCGCTCGCAGTAAATAGATACGCGAGTCCCCGACGTGGGCCATGAAGGCTTTGTTCCCTGCCGCGAGGAGCATGGACAGAGTGGTGCCCATGCCGTGACGCTTCTTGTCCTTCTGAGCCATCGAATAGATGGCGCTCGAAGCTACGTTGATCGCGAGTTCGACCTCGCGAACGAGCTGAGCCTGTTTCTCGGGGGTGGGCTGTTCGGTGAAGTCCTCGAGGAGCGCCTTCTTCTTGACGAGCTGCTCCTGAACACAGCGAAGGCCGTAGGCGCTCGCAACCTCACCGGCCGCGTGCCCCCCCATGCCGTCCGCTACGGCATAGAGCCCAAGCTGGTCGTCGATGAGCCAGCCGTCTTCATTGTGCTTTCGGGTCCGCCCGACGTCGGTCAGAGCCCATGAATCAATGTGCATGCCGACCCTTCGATTGGTTCGTGGAAGCTACCGGCGACCCTAGAAACCGTCAACCAGACGAGAGGCTACTCAGTCGAGGATAGGGTCGAGAAGCGGGGCCAGGCGTTTCCGAACCTCGTCGGAGATGGCCTCTGGCGGCGTGATGAGCGAGGTGCGGAGGGCGGTGCTGGCCGCGACATCCAGAGGTTCGAGCTCGGCCCCCACGTAGGCGGCGAGGACGCGCTGGGCCTTCTCCACGTTGGCGCGCAAAATCTGTAGGACCGCCTCGGTCTCCACATGGGCCTCATCCTCCTTCCAGCAGTCATAGTCCGTGGCCAGCGCGATGGTCGTGTATGAGATCTCGGCTTCCCGCGCGAGCCGGGCTTCCGGCATGTTGGTCATACCGATCACGTCTACTCCCCAGGACCGATACAGGTGCGACTCGGCTCGAGTAGAGAACTGCGGGCCCTCGATACAGATGTACGTCCCCTTAGGGTGAACGACCACACCCTCGAGCCCCTTGGCGGCAGCGAGAACCCGGTCATGAAGCGGCATGCTTATGGGCTCCGCCAGGGCCACGTGGCCTACGATGCCGTCGCCGAGAAAAGTCTGAATCCGGCCCCGTGTCCAATCGATGAACTGATCGACCATCACGAGGTGACCCGGAACGATTTCTTCCTTCATCGACCCGACCGCCGACACCGAGATTAGGCGTTCGCATCCCAGCTTCTTGAAGCCCCAGATGTTCGCCCGGAAGTTGATCTCGGTAGGGAGAATGCGGTGCCCGGCCCCGTGGCGGGGGAGGAAGACCATCTTTCGGCCGTTCAAGACGCCCGTTACGTACGCGTCGGACGGCGCCCCGAACGGGGTCTCGACCTCGACCCGCTCGATGGACTCGAGACCCTCCATTTCGTACAAACCAGAGCCTCCGATGACTCCGATGGCGCCCGTCATGGGCGGTGGCCGTAACACCAGGACCGAACACCGTCAACGCGTGCCCCCTGCTGGCTGGGTCCGCTTTCGGTATCCTCCCGTCTTCATGGCTGGGTTTCACGGGTGGTGGGCGTGTCTACTCGCCCTCACGCTTCTCTGGGGTTGCGGAGAGGACGCGGCCGAAGGGCCCGTGTGTCCCTCGGACGTGAACTACGCCACCCTGCGGGCCACCGTCCTCGAGCCTTTCTGTTTGGAGTGCCATAGCTCCTCCCGCCAGGGCGCTCTTCGTCAGGGTGCCCCGGCCGAGCTCGACTTCGACGTCTACGATCGCGAGCTCGCTTCCCGACTCGCCAACGCCGTGACCTCGGGGGCCATGCCGCCCCCCACGCGTCCCCGACCTTCGGCGGAGGATCGCGCCCTCGTTTCGACCTGGCGGCAGTGCGGCTTCCCCGAGTAGCCGAGGACCTCACTCAGCGAGTGAGCACTTTGAGTCTGCTCTGTCGCTCCGTGGAGTGAATTCGGGGGGCGTCAACCTGAGCTCCAAGCTGTCCACATGCGGCTGAGATGTCATCGCCGCGCGGCGTCCTCACCAAGACGGTCATTCCCGCGTCGCGTAGGATGGCCTGAAACGAGGCGACCCGGGCCGGCGCTGGGCGCTTGTAGGGACTATAGGGGTGCTCATTGAAGGGAATGAGATTCACTTTGGAGCGGATGCCGCGAAGCAGCTTCACAAGCCGTCGAGCGTCCTCGTTCGCGTCGTTAACGCCGGCCAGAAGCACGTACTCGAACGTGATACGGCGACGCTCAGAGAGCGGGAAGGCTCGGCATGCGTCCAAGAGCTGCTTGATGTTCCACCTCTTGTTGATGGGCATGATTTCGTCCCGCACCTCGTCGGTCGTGGCGTTGAGGCTGACCGCTAGCTGGACCGGCACATCGTGACCCAACCGCGGGATCCTGGGCACCAACCCCGCCGTGCTGACCGTGATCCGGCGCGGCGAGATGTGGTGTCCGAGCTCGTCGGACATGGTCTTGAGTGCAGGAATCAGGGCCTTGTAGTTCTGAAGAGGCTCCCCCATCCCCATCATCACGATGTTGCCGATGCGCGGGACATCGCCGTCGTCATCGCGCGGCGTCTTCTTTCCAGTGAGCGGTCCACCCTCGAGGTCCTCTTTGACCCGCGTGACCTGCTCGACGATCTCTCCTGGACCCAGGTTTCTGAGGAGGCCGAGGCTCGCGGTCAAACAGAACTGACAGTCCACCGCGCACCCCACCTGCGAGGAGATGCAGAGCGTGTTGCGACCCGCCGCTGATGCGTCGGGGATGAACACCGCCTCCACCACGTCTCCTCGAGCGCTCTCGAAAGCGTACTTTCGGGTGCCATCCGTGGCTCGCTCGACCTCTTTGATATGCATCGATGGCAGGCTGGCCTGCTCAGCTAGCTTTATTCGCAACGCCTTCGGGAGGTCCGTCATCTCATCGAAGCTCCGGGCGCCGCGCTGATGCACCCAGCGGTAGATCTGCTTGGCGCGATAGGGGGGCTCTCCGTTCTCCACCACGAAGGATTCGAGCGCTTCGAGCGAGGCGTTACGGACGTCGAGACCGCTCGGGCGCTCGGACGGCTGTGATTCGGTGGGGTCGAGGTCCGTCATGGCCGGTCCCCGATGGTAGCGGGAGGATGCGGGATTCAGCGAGATAGAATGTCGGACGAGGGGAAGAAGAAGGCAGTCTCCACGGCGGCCGTCTCGGGGGCATCAGAGCCGTGCACCGCGTTGTTCTCGATGTTGTCGGCGTACTTCTTCCGAATCGTGCCGTCCTCGGCGTTTTCGGGATTGGTCGCCCCCATCACCTTCCGATAGGTCGCGATCGCGCCCTCGCCCTCGAGCACCGACACCACGACCGGGCCGGAGATCATGAACTCGACCAGCGATCCGTAGAAGGGGCGCTCGGCGTGAACCGCATAGAAGGCTTCGGCCTGGGCCTTGGTGAGCTGGGTCATGCGGGTGGCCACGATCTGAAGGCCAGCTTCCTCGATCATCGCGAAGATGCCACCGATGGCGTTCTTCTTCACGGCGTCGGGCTTGATGATGCTTAGGGTGCGTTCACGAGCCATGGTGCGTCTGTTTCCTATTGCTGCTTTGCGAGACCGTATCCGGTCTCGAGGGCTTGAATGTGGAGCTCTTCGCCGCCTCGCGGCACGTGGTCCTTCACGGCCGCCTCGAGCGCGGGTTTGGTGACGATCTCGGGGTCGAGCTCTACGAGAGCGCCAAGAGCAATGATGGGAAGAAGCGCTGGCTTGCCCAAGGTGCGCTCGGCCGTCTCAACGAGGGGGAGCTTGAGGAGCCGACCAGCTTCGAAGGCGGAGGCGTCGACTTCGGTGTCCACCACGACGAGAGCATCGGTCTTCAAGTCGTGGGAGTAGCGCTCAAAGGCAGCCTGGGTGGTGGCCACGAAGGCGTTGACCTGGGTGGCCTTGGGGTAGTCGATATCCCCGTCGGAAATGATGACCTCCGACCGCGCCGCCTCGCTCCGCGCCTCAGGGCCGTAACTCTGGACGTGATGCGCGTTCTTGTCGTCGTAGATGGCCGCCGCCACCTGGAGGATCAGCCCTGCTTCGATCATGCCGTGCGTCCCCGCACCTGCGAGCCGAACTTCTTTCCTGTCCGCCAAATCGTTCCTCCTTGCGCCCCGCGCGTGCGGACCTAATGTTCCACCCCGACCTGGCTGTCAAAGGGAAAGCCAGAAGAGGCGGAGCTCACCGAATCACCCGTCCGAGGCGCTCGAATCGGAAGTCGAACCAAGAACTTCCCCAGGATCCCCACACGATCAGAGCCTTACCTTTCACGTGACTGACGGGCACCGCGCCCCAAACCCGGCTGTCCGAAGAGTGGTCGCGATTGTCTCCCATCACGAACACATACCCATCCTGCACCACGCATACTCCGGAGGGGTCTTCGGGCCCCCCTGGCGTGCAGTCCAGGCCGACATCAACGTCCCGTTTCACGGGTCCCGTATCCCAGTCGAACGCAGGGGAGCTGCCGCCCGGGAAGCGCCGGTCGTAGACAGTAGGGTCATCGTAGACGGTGTAGGAGGTTTCGTCTCCGGCGCTCGTTTCTTCCCGAGCGGTCACGGGCGCTTCCCTAACTCGAAAGTAGCGGCCGCTGTCATCCTGCTTCTCCTCCACGTAGGTCACGGTCGAAGGCGGGCCTAGAGGAAGCGGAGTGTCGTTGATCCGGACTCGCTCGAGGTCCACCGACACTCTGTCCCCCGCCACGGCCACGACCCGCTTGATGTAGTCCTTCGAAAGATCAGGCGGATAGCGGAAGACGATGACATCGCCTCGAGCGGGCCCTCCCCACTGGACGAACCAGGAGTTCGTGAAGGGCACCCTCAGGCCGTAGATGAACTTGTTGACGAAGATGTGGTCCCCGACTCGAAGGGTCGGGACCATCGACGTCGTGGGAATCTTGAACGCTTCGATAACGAAGGCCCGAAGCACCAGAGCGATGGCCACGGCCACCACGATCGACTCTACGTATTCGCGCGCCGTGCTCTTCTTCGCAAATCCAAGCGTCGCGTCAGCAACCTCGTCGAGCTGTTCGATCGCGGCCTTGGTCCGGCGAAGGTCGTCGGCCTCGACGCCCGCCCGAAGCTCCGCCACGGCACTCTCGATCTCGGAGCGCGCTTCATTCGAGATACGCCGAGTATGACGACGAGCCAGCCTCTCGACTTCGGTCGCGAATCGCTGGGCGGTGCGGCGCGTGGCGCGGTCGAGAGGCGCGATGTCCTTGGCGTCGCGGCGTTTTCGCTTTTTCACCGCGCTCACTCGTCCACCTTGAGCACCGAGAGGAAGGCTTCTTGCGGAACCTCGATGGCCCCAACCTGCTTCATGCGCTTCTTGCCCTCCTTCTGCTTCTCGAGGAGCTTGCGCTTACGGGAGATGTCGCCGCCGTAGCACTTCGCGGTCACGTCCTTGCGGTACGCCTTGACGGTCTCTCGGGCAATGATCTTGGCCCCGATCGCCGCCTGAATGGCCACGTCGAACTGCTGCCTGGGGATGATCTGGCGTAGCTTCTGAGTGAGGATCTTGCCGCGTTCGTAGGCACGCTCGCGGTGAACGATGATGCTCAGCGCATCCACCCGATCGCCATTCAGCAAGACATCGAGGCGCACCAGCGGGGCGGCCTTGTGGCCGGCCGGCTCGTAGTCCAGGGAGGCGTAGCCCCGGCTCGATGACTTCATCTTGTCGAAGAAATCGTACACGACTTCGGCGAAGGGGAGCTCATAGGTCAGCAAAATACGCTTGTCGCCGAGGTACTGGAGGTCCTGCTGCATACCCCGTCGGTCCTCACACAGCTTCATGATGGCCCCCACATACTCGGAGGGGGTGTGGATGCGACAGACAACCACCGGCTCCTCGAGGCTCGAGAGCACGTCGTTTTCCGGCAAGTCCGCCGGATTGTGGATCCACTCCACCTCGCCGTCGGACAGGTTGGCCTTGTACACCGTGGTGGGGGAGGTCGTGATGAGCTCGGCGCCAAACTCCCGCTCGAGCCGCTCCTGGACGATGTTCATGTGAAGGAGTCCGAGGAAGCCGCAGCGAAAGCCGAAGCCCAGGGCCTGAGAGCTCTCGAGCTCAAACGAAAAGGCCGCATCGTTCAACCTGAGCTTCTCGAGAGCATCTCGGAGCGCCTCGTACCCGGAGCTCTGAATGGGAAAGAAGCCCGCGTAGACCATCGGCTTCACGTCGCGGAAACCCGGGAGGACCTCGACGGCGGCGCCCGCCGCCACCACCGTATCTCCGACCTTCGCGTCGCGCACGTCCTTGATGGAGGCCGCGAAAAAGCCCACCTCGCCCGCCACGAGGGCATCCAGGGCTTGGGCATGGGGCGTGAAACAGCCGATCTCCAGCACCTCGAAAGCCTTCTCGGGGTTGGCGCCGAAGACGATCTCCTCCCTCAGTTTGACCCGACCGGACACGATGCGAACCAAGCACATGACGCCGCGATAGGGATCGTACCAGGAGTCCATCACGAGGGCCTTCAGCGGGGCTTCGCGCGCTCCCTCGGGAGGGAGCATCCGATGCACCACCGCTTCGAGAACGTCCTCGACGCCCTGGCCGGTCTTCGCAGAAGTGAGGAGAGCATCGCTCGCGTCCAGCCCCACGATCTCCTCGATCTCCTCTTTGATCTCCTCAGGTCGAGCCGCGGGGAGGTCGATCTTGTTGATGACAGGCACGATTTCGAGGTCCTGCTCGATGGCCAGGTACACGTTGGCGAGGGTCTGGGCCTCCACCCCCTGGGCCGCGTCAACGACCAGGAGCGCGCCCTCGCACGCGGCGAGCGAGCGCGAGACCTCGTAGGTGAAGTCGACGTGCCCGGGCGTATCAATCAGATTGAACTGATAGGTCAGACCATCCTTCGCCTTGTAGTGGAGCCGGACCGCTTGGGCCTTGATGGTGATGCCCCGTTCGCGCTCGAGGTCCATCTTGTCGAGGAACTGGGCCTCGCTCTCTCGCGCCGACAGGGCTCCCGTCTTCTCGAGGATGCGGTCCGCGAGCGTCGACTTGCCGTGGTCGATGTGAGCGATGATCGAGAAATTCCGGATGCGGTCGATGGGAAATTCGGATGCCATGGCGGTCGTCCCGGCGCGGGCCAGAGGCCACTACCCTCTGGCGCTCGGGTTGTCAGCCGTGGAGCGTACCGAGCCCCTCCAGAATCGGGGCGGACCTCAAAGGTGCTCCCGACCGGGACGGGCGGGCAAACGCGGCTGGCGGGCTTCCATGTCGTAGTCCTTGCGGAGGGGATGCCCTTCGAACTCCGGGTAGAGGAGGATGCGACGCAGGTCAGGATGACCGTCAAACTGGATGCCGTACAAATCGAAGGCCTCCCGCTCCATCCAAAGCGCCGAGCTCCAAAGCTCGGAGAGGCTCGGCACGCTCGGCTGGGGGTCGTCCACGGCCACCTTGAGCCGCACCCGGTGATTCAGGGACAGCGAGTAGAAGTGATACACCACCTCAAATCGAGGGCTTCGCTGACCGAGATAGTCTACGGCGGTCAGGTCTGTCAGCATCTCCATCGCGCAAGACGGGTCGTCTCGGAGCAGCGTCGCCACCCGAACGAGTCCCTCGGACAGGACGAGCACGGTGTCATCCCCGTGGTCCGCGTGATGGTCCACGATCGCCTCGGCCACGGCCGACCGCAGCCGATCGACGACCTCTCGGCTCACCGGGTCGCCTCGTCGTCAATCACAGCCAGAAGATCTCGTCGCTCCTTCTGAACTTTGTCTTGAAGCATCATGAGGGCATCGAGAACCGCTTCCGGGCGCGGAGGACACCCGGGAATGTACACATCGACGGGGATAATGGTGTCGATGCCCTGCACGGTGGCGTAGTTGCGATAAAAGCCCCCCGAAGACGCGCACACCCCGAAGCTAATCACCCACTTCGGATCCGCCATTTGCTCATACACGGTGCGGAGGATCGGCGCCTGCTTGTGGGTAATGGTCCCTACCACCATGAGCAGGTCAGCTTGCCGCGGAGAGAAGCGTGGGAGCTCCGCGCCGAACCTTGAGTAGTCGTATCTCGGCCCCGCCGTGGCCATGTATTCCATGCCACAACAGGCCGTCACGAAGGGGTACTGAAAGAAGGACCACTTGCGACCCCAGTTCACCAGATCCTGGACCGTCTCGTTTCGATTCAGTAGACGGCGGAAATACCCTTCGGCGGCCTCGACCGTCGTGGTGGTGGCCTCCCCTCCCAGGAGGCTTTCCGCACCGGACATGCCGTCGACTCTACCTGCCCCTACGCAGGCGTTCAATCGGAAGGCTCACTCCCAGTCGAGGGCTCCCCGCTTCCAGACGTAGACCAGACCGACGGTCAGAACGAGGACGAAGGTCAGCATGCTCACGAAGCCGGTCCAGCCAAGCTCTCGAAAGACCACCGCCCACGGAAACAGAAACACCGCCTCCATGTCGAACACCACGAACAGGAGCGCCACGACGTAGAATTTCACCGCGACCCGCTGTTCGAAGGGCCGATGGGCGATGTTGCCGCATTCGAAGGGCTCGTCCTTTACAGGATTTGGAGCCTTGGGACCGACGGTGGACGTAAGGAGGTGGAGGACCCCGGCAATGCCCGCGGCCACCACGAAGAGCACGAGCAAGGTCCCGTAATCGCCCATAGCGGTCTCGTTACTGGGCTCCTCGGCGCTGATCAAGGCGACGATGTTCGTCGCCAGACCCGAGCTTGCTCCTTTTCGAAGACGCGTTCCCAAACCGGTGAGCGCTCGAGCTGACGCTCGAGACGTGCCGGATACCCGTCGTCCCAGGGCCAAGCGGACTCACCGATGGAGATCACCACGACCTCAGCCCTCTCGTAATCCCCAAGACGCCAAATCCTCGAACGGTCCGCGAGGTGAGGCAAAACACGGTTCTGGGCGGCTACGGCAACCTCCCGACCCATCTGCTGGACAAAGCTCACCGCGGCGCGGTTCGCCTCGGCGTGCGCGGGGGTGGAGAAGTAACTCTCGCGCCATCGATGAAAGTTGGCCCGGTGGCGGTACCCGAAGGCGTTGATCAAGAGCGCGGACATCAAAATGTAGACGGCAAGAGCGGGCGCCTCCCGTCCGCCTCGACCGGGGGACAGCGCCTCCAAGAGCCGACGGGCGACTTCGCGGGCACGCGGCAAACCGATCGCCCCGGCCCATCCGGCGTAAAGGCAGAGGGGCGCCGCGTAGTGGTAGCCCATTTGCCACATCGTAGCCTTCGAGGAGAGGAATCGCTCGGCGAAGAGCGGGAGGGCGGCCAGCGCGACCTCAGGCGCGAAAATCCTGTCCCTGGGGGTCACCCTCGCCGGAACTGGGGCGCTGGGTATCTTCGCGCCTGAGGTCGCGCTGGCCGCCCTCCCGCTCTTCGCCGAG
>JBCBRU010000324.1:0-9686 GCA_039819565.1 Myxococcota bacterium
GCCTCGAACATCGGTCTCCGACATCAAGAGATCGATCCCTCCCGTCGCTCGTTGAACGGCGAGGAGATCGACGAGAAAGTCATAGACGGCCGAGTTGGCACTGAGGCGGCCAGAGAGGGACGGGAGGGATCGATCTCTTGATGTCGGAGACCGATGTTCGAGGCTTCTTCGACCGACTTCAGGCCTTCGAGGCCGCCGGAGCGTCACCGTGACTGAGTCCATACCCTCTCGCCGCCTTCTCTCCGTGGCCGCTCCTGTCTTCGCGGCCATCATCCTCCTTCTCGCGATGAGGGCAGGCCGACCCCCGCCGTCCCTGGTCTCGACCGCCGAACCCGGGACGCCGGTGCGCGTCGTGAGGGTGGATCATCAGCTCGTGGTGCCGAGAGCGGTCGGCTATGGGGTGATCGAGCCAGCCTACGAGTGGGAGCTCGTGGCCGAAGTATCGGGACGCGTGGCGGAAATGAATCCGGAGCTCCGGGTAGGACGGGTCCTCGCGAAGGGTGCCCCCCTCCTAAAGATCGATCCACAGAGCTATCACCTGGCCGCGAAGCAGCGGAGGGCCTCCCTCGAGAACGTTCGCGCCCAGATGCAACAGCTTCGCGCCCAGCGCCGAAGCACCCTTGCCAACCTGGAGCTCGAAAGGGCGTCGCTGACCCTCGTGGAGCGCGACCTCTCGCGAACGCGGGCGCTGTTCGGGAGCGGCGGGGTGACCCAAGCGGAGGTGGACAGCGCCCAGCGCAGCGCCCTCGCTCAGAGGGGTTCGGTGCAGGCCCTGGAGAATCAGCTGCAGGAGATCCCGGCCCGTATGGCCGCGTTGCGGGCTCAGGAGCAGGAGTCGAAGCTGAGCCTGGAGGGCGCCGCCCTGGACGTCGGGAGAACGACCATCGCCGCCCCCTTCGACATTCGCATACGCACGCTAGCCATTCAGCCGAGCGAGCTGGTCACGGCCGGTCAGGTCTTGGCGGTGGCCGATGGCGTCGACGCCATCGAAGTCCCAGCTCAGCTGACCTTTGGAGCCCTTCAACCCCTTTTCGTGGAGACCGCCACCGCTGCACGTCACTCGGCGCGCTCGGGAATAGGGGCCCTGACTGGGGGATATCTCAAGCAGCTCGGAATCCGGGCCGTCGTTCGGATCGAGAGCGGAGACCTTCGCGTCGAGTGGGCGGGCGAAGTCACGAGAATGACCACGGTCGACGCCACCACCCGGACCGTGGGGGTGGTAGTGACGGTCGGCGATCCCGTGGACAGCTCACAAGCTGCACCGCCTCTCCTGCGAGGACTGTACGCGGAGGTAGAGTTGACGGGCAAAACCCAGCCCGGATGCCTAGCGGTTCCCCGCGCCGCCCTCCGCGCGGGGTCACAAGTCTACGTTGCGGATAAGGACTCACGCCTCGATCGCCGGGCGGTGGTGCTCGCCATGCGCCAGGCTAACTTTGTTTGCATAAGAAGCGGACTCGAGCCTGGCGACGCGGTGGTACTTACGGACCTCCAGCCAGCGGTGCAGGGCATGTTGCTGATTCCCGTCGCCGACCGGCGCGCCGCCCAACGGCTGCTCCGCGACGTGAGGGGAGAGGGGTCGATCAAGTGATCGCCTACTTCGCCCGCCACCCCACCGCTTCGAACCTCTTGATGCTGATGCTGGGCGCGCTCGGCCTGATGGTGCTTCCCACCATGCGCCGAGAGACGTTCCCCGACTTTGCCGTGGACGTATTGATCGTCACCGTAGCCTATCCGGGAGCCTCCACGGACACGGTGGAGCAGACCGTGGTGCAGCGTATCGAAGACGCGGTCGACGGGATTGAGAACGTCGAGGAGGTCAGGTCCGTAGCCCAAGAGGGCGCCGCCACCGTGACCATCGAGATGTCGGAGAGCGGAGACATGACGACCTTCCGCTCTGACATCCAGGCTGCGCTCGAGGGTATCAGGGACTTTCCCGACGGCGCGGAAGATCCGATCACCAAGCGAGGCGGCCTGAGTTCCTCTGTGGTCTCGATCGCGGTGGCAGGAGAGATGTCCGAATCGGACCTCCGAAGCTACTGCGAGCAGCTGCGTCGACGGCTCCTCCGCGACCCCGAGATCGCTCATGTCGAGGTGGCGGGCTTCTCCGACCGTCAACTCAAGGTGCGACTCCGGGAGGAGATGGCCACGATGCACGGACTCAGCATCGACGGCCTGGCCAGTACCATCGCCGCGCAGAGCGTGGATGTCCCTGCGGGCCAGATCGACACCCGCGACGGAGAGGTCTTGGTACGCTTCGCCGAGGAACGACGCGGGGTCGAAGAGCTCGCCCAGCTCACCGTCCTCGAAACGGAATCAGGCGGGACCCTGAAGCTCGGCGACCTCGCGGACATCGAAGATGCCTTCGAGCATGAGGAAAACAAGCTCATGTTCAATGGTCAGCGCGCGGGGTTGGTCATGGTCAGCAAGACCAAGGAGCAAGATGCCCTCGACGTCCTGACCCGCGTGAGAGCCTTCCTGAAGCGAGAAGATGCCACGAAGCCCGGAGGGATCACGCTCACCCTCACCCAAGACTGGGCCTCAGTGGTCGAGGAGCGCATCGATCTGCTCCTCGTCAACGGATGGCAAGGCCTATTGCTGGTCTTCGCCACCCTTTGGATCTTCTTCAACTCCCGCCTCGCGTTCTGGGTAGCAGCGGGACTCCCTGTCTCTTTCCTCGGGGCCTTCTTCGTCATGGAGAGCATCGGCTACTCGATCAATATGATGACGATGGTGGCCCTACTCATGGCCTTGGGCCTTCTGATGGACGACGCCATCGTCCTGGCCGAGAACGTGGCGGCGCACTATCAAAAGGGAAAGCCCCCGCTACGGGCGGTGGTCGACGGCATCACCGGTGTAGCGGCCGGGGTGCTAAGCTCCTTTCTCACTACTCTTGCCGTCTTCGTGCCTCTGGCCTTCCTTTCCGGAACGATGGGAAAGGTCCTTCTCGTCATTCCCGTCGTCCTCTCCGCGGTCTTGGCCGTGAGCCTCATCGAGGCGTTCCTCATCCTCCCCAACCATCTCACCCACGTGAAGCTGGGCGAGCCAGAGGGGTGGCGGAAGCGTTTCGAGGCGGGCTTTGATGTCCTCCGCGAGAGGGTGGTAGGTCGAGCCGCTGACTTCGCGGTCCGTCGGCGCTTCCTCACCCTGGGGCTCGTGCTGGCGACCTTCGTTGGCTCGGTGGCTACCTTCTCGGGAGGTCTCATCAAGTTCGAGGCCTTCCCGGAGACCGAGGGAAACTTCGTGCAGCTGCGGGTCATGCTCCCCGCCGGGACCCCGTTGTCGAGGACGGAAGAAATCGCCGAGCGAGCTGCGCAAGCCCTAGACGAGGTCAACGCGGCCCTCTCCCCCCAGCAAGAGGACGGGCGATCCTTGATCCGCAACACCTCCACCCGGTTTAGCTTCAATCCTGACGCGGGAGAGCGGGGCCCCCATCTCCTGACCATCACCGTGGACTTACTCCCCGCCGAGATCCGAGTGGGTAGCCTCGACGACTTCCTTGAGAGATGGCGATCTACCCTGGGCCCCCTCCCCGACGTGGTGACAGCCAACTTCACGGAACCTTCTCTCGGTCCGGCCGGCTTCGCCATCGAAGTGCGGCTCCGCGGCGAGGACCTCGATGCCCTGAGCACAGCCGCCGGCCGAACCACGGCGTGGTTCGAGCGTTACGATGGGGTTCGAAACCTGCAGAGTGACCTGCGGGCCGGAAAGCCCGAGATCCGAATACGCATGCGCCCGGGAGCCCTCTCCCAGCAGCTGCATGCGCAGTCAGTGGCGGCCCAGCTTCGCTCCGCCTTCTCGGGTCGCGTCGCCCGAGAGCTCTTTGTGGGCACCGAGAGCTACGAGATCCAGGTTGAGCTCGCCGCGAGTGAAGCCGACTCCCTGAACGACCTCGAGTACTTTCAGGTCAGCCTGGGGCAGCAAAAGTATGTCCCGCTGGGAGCTGTCGCAACCCTCGAGCCCTCGAGGGGCTTTTCGCGTATCGGACGCGTCGACGGGCTCCGCACCGTGACTGTCACCGGAGACGTCGACCCCGAGGTCGCGAATGCGCAGGAGTTGGTCAGTCTCTTCAAGACAACGTTGGCACGCGAGCTCCCGAAGCAGCTCCCGGGCGTCGAGGTCGACTTCGAAGGGCAGTCCGCCGAGACCGACAAGACGATGACATCTATGGTGCGGGGCTTCGGCATCGGGCTGTTCTCGATCTTCGTCCTCCTGAGTTTTCAATTCAGGAGCTACGTCGAGCCACTCGTCGTCATGGCCGCCATCCCCCTCGCATTCATTGGGGTCATCCTAGGGAATCTCTTGATGGGCACCCATCTCTCCATGCCCGGGGTCTTGGGCTTCTGCGCGCTCGCCGGGGTCGTCGTCAATGACTCCATCCTCTTGGTGGAGGTCATCCGCGACGAGAGCCAACGCATGGACGTAGCCAGCGCCGCCCGCCGGGCCAGCCGCTCGCGGTTCCGAGCGGTGCTGCTCACCTCGGTGACCACCATGGCCGGCCTCGTTCCCCTCATGTTCGAGACCAGTCGTCAGGCGCAGGCGCTCATCCCGATCGCCACGAGCATCGTGTTCGGAACTCTGGCGAGCACCGTCTTGGTCTTGATCGTCATCCCCGCGATGTACGCCATCCTCGACGACTTCGGCCTCTACGAGGCCTGAGCCAGGACCTCGCTCAGAGTGCTCCGCAGGAGCGCAACATCAATGGGCTTGCCGAGCAGAGGGTTCGGAACCTGAGCCAGAAACTCATCCATCGAGGCAAGGCCGTGAAGGCCTCCCGACATGAAGACGAAGCGTCTCGCCAAGTCCGGGTGGGCCCGCTCGACCTCGCGATACAGCTCCGCCCCCGACATTCCCGGCATCATCAGGTCGCAGAGCACCACGTCGTAGCCCTCGCCTTCGCGCTCGATGCGCTCGAGGGCTCGAGCTCCCGACTCTTCCACGTGGACTTCGACCTCCCGCAGGAGCCGAGTCATCGCATTGAGGATCCCACGGTCGTCATCGACGACGAGAACCCGCCCGCGCTCCATCGGACCCGCCCGCGGCCCCGGTGCCCCTTTCGGCGTCCCCGGCGCCCGACCTCGGGGAAGGATGATCCGCACTTTAGTGCCGCAATCTCTCCCGGGGTCGAAGAAGATCTTCCCCTCGTGTTGAGACACGATGCGCTGGCATACGTAGAGGCCGAGCCCCGTGCCCTCACCCAGCGGCTTAGTGGTGAAGAAGGGATCGAAGGCCCGCCGCGCGACCTCGGGGCTCATGCCTATCCCGTCGTCTTCGATAACGATCTCCACTTCCTCGTCGACCGCTGACGCTTGGACGTCGATGCGACCGCGACCTCGGGCCATGGCTTGGGCACTATTGACGAGCAAGTTGAGAAGCAGCTGCGTCAGCAGGCCTTCAACCCCTTGAACCCGAAGGTCATCCGGGAGATGGATGGCGACATCCACGTCCCGCAGCGAGCCAGATGCGAGCCGGAGGGCGCGCGAGATCAGCTTTGAGAGCACGAGAGACTCCGCCTGCTCGCCGGTGCGCGTGTACTGTTTGAGGTCGGAGACGATCGCGGCCGCGCGATCCGTCGCCGAAATCGACTCCTGGATGCCCGCTGCGAGGCTTGGCTCGAGGGTCGCAGCGCTGAAGTCTCGTAGCGCCTCTAGATTGGCTCGAATGACGGCGAGGGGGTTGTTGAGCTCGTGAGCGACACCCGCCGACAGCGTTCCTAAGGAGGCGAGTCGATCCGCAAGCTGGATGCGGAGCTGCATCGCTCGCTGCCGCGTCACGTCGACGCCGGTGAGAACGGTGTGCGTGGCCGGCCCCCGACTCGTCGTGCAGGTCCACATGATCGTGCGTGGTCCTTCGGGGGTTGCGACCTCGGTCTCCACCGCGTGCACGTCTCCCTCGACGTGGCGAGCGAGTCCGGTGACTTCCCATACGTCCTTGGCCTTGATCGACCCGAGGAGCTCCAAGCTCCTTCGGTTGGCGTTCGTGACCTGATCCCCCTGAGCCACAATGATGAGGGTATCCACGGCGTCGACCACCGTTTCGATGAAGTCCCGGGAGGCAGCCAGCTCCCGAGTCCGCACCTGAACCCTCTCCTCGAGCTCATTTCTAACTCGCCGGAGGTCGTCCTCGATCTTTTTGCGCCCCTCAATGTCTTGCTCGTGAACAAGCAGCGCCGGCTCACCGGAGACGGGGTCTACCGTCTTTCGGGCCTCCACGTGGTGCCATCGCAGGCCTTCATGCGAACGGAAGCGAGCTTCCAAGTTGAGGAAACCTTGCCCCAGCAGTTCGGCCAGGGCACGCCGCCCCTCCTCTTCGTCGGCGAATCTTCCTACCCACCCGGTCTCCTCTCCGGCGGCCGGCCCGTACCATCGTAGCGCAGCCGGATTGGCCCACAGCACCTGGTGACCGTCCCCGTCGAGCATGGTGATGAGGGCGCTCGTGTGGCGAACGGCCTCGACGCCCCGGAGAACCTCCTCGGACACCGACTCCGTGCGATCCACCGAGAAGAGGATCGCGATCCTGTCGTCCGACAACCGCACCCCTTCGGCCCGAAGGGTGACGGTGCGAGGCGTGCCGGAGGCGGGATAGAAGGTCCACTGCTCGAAGACGGGCGTGGTCTCCGTACACAGTGCCCGCACCCGAGCCAGGCGGCTACGCGTCGCGCTGGACATGTCCGAGGAGAAGTCTCGGGCGACGAGCTCATCGACGCTCGGCGCTCGCCAGAAGTCGCAGGCGGCTCGGTTCCCAAAGACCATGCCTTCCCTGTCGACGTCGAAGACCCAAGTGGGCTCGGGCCGGTGGGCCACGGCAGCGCAAAGGTCCGAGTCGAACACGCGGACGGGAGCCATCGACAAAAGCTACATGACTCGCCCCGCGCCGCGATCGGAGCGCCGGATAGTCCTCGATCCCTCCCTAGCCCACGCCAACTTTGCGTCACCGCAACCCTTAACTCCTCGAGCTTCTCCCCCGGGCGACCCCTGCCGCCCCGCCCATGACGCCGGGGCTTATCGTCCACGGTCTGAGGCTCCGTGCAAAAGCCCACCTCACCCCCAGATCGTCGTATGAAGGGGTCGCCGTGACGTCGCTGGTGGAGTGGATCTGGAATCGGCCGGCCCAGCCGGCAAGCATGGCGAATCCCGAAGCTTGGTGGGCCTGGCAACAAAAGGTCAGAGACCAGCTCGAGGGCACGGTGGCTCGTGCCGTAGCCGGCGGATACGGCGCGGACCGTCCGGCCTATGCCTTCGCATCCGGCTATCAAGAGGCGCTTCGAGCCCTGCTCGGCCCTCAGACCATGGCCCTTGGTCTTGGGGGCGACATCGTGGCCCTCACCGCCACCGAGGCGACGGGCAACCACCCCCGAGACATCCGCACCGAGCTCTCCACGACGCCGAATGGGCTACGGCTGTCCGGAGAAAAAAGCTGGGCCATGCTGGGTCCGGCGGCCAACCGTTTCCTGGTCGTGGCGACCGAAGGTCTTGGGGCCGACGGCAAAAGCCAGCTTCGGGCTCTCCTCGTCCCCACCCGCCGAGCTGGGGTGCATACGCCAGCGCCGGACAAGCCGTCCCCGGTGGTCCCCGAGATTCCCCATACCAGAGCGATCTTCGAGGAGGTCGAGGTGGCCCCGGAGGAGGTCCTGCCGGGCGACGGCTATGCGCACTACCTCAAGCCTTTCCGCACCCTCGAGGACCTTCACGTGCATGCCGCTCTGCTGGGCTGGCTTCTTCAGGTCCTCCGTCGAGTCGAGGCCCCACAGGACCTCTGTGAGCGCTTCTTGTCCTCGCTCCTCGCCGCCGTCGAACTCGGCTCGATGGACGCCCGCCACCCTGCCACCCACGTCGCGCTGGCGGGCTTTTTGACCCAGGGCTACGGGCTCGTGGAGGAGGCCGGACCTCACTTCGAGCGCACCGATGAGGCCACGCAGGCGCGTTGGACGCGGGATCGGGCGCTCCTGCACATCGCGAGGCGAGCACGCGAGCGCCGACGAGAGGTCGCCTGGAGCCAGGCGCCATCCGGCGCGTTCGGCCCGAAATCACCAAACTAAGGCGGCTCGAACGGGCGCATCTAGGCGTTTCGCTCTGCGATGATCCGAAGCCCCTCCAAGGTCAGCCGAGGGTCGACCGCGTCGAAGAGGTCCGTGTGGTCGGCCAAGAGATGCACCAGCCCCCCGGACGCCACGACCTTGTGGGGCCCGTGGCTCCGCTGGATACGCGCCACCAGGCCTTCGATAAGCGCCAGATGCCCTAGGACCAAGCCTGATTGCATAGCGTGACGGGTATTGGTCCCAAGTACGTCTGGAGGCGGCTCGAGAGGGACGTGAGCAAGCTGCGCCGCCCCGCCCACCAGCGCCTTCTCCGTCGTTCCCATCCCGGCGGCGATGCTCACCCCATAGAGCTCACCCGCATCCGAAACGGCAGAGAGCGTGGTGGCGGTACCAAGACTGATCACCACACAAGCGGCACGAAAACGGGCATAGCCGGCCACGGCGTTGGCGAGAAGATCCGCACCCACGGCATGGGGGGACTCCGTCCCGATCCGTACCCCCAGATCGAGATGCGCCCCGACAACCAAGGGGGGCCGCCCCACCTGGTGCTCGAGCATCACGCGGAGCCCGTCCGTGAGCTGGGGCACGACCGAGCTCAGGATGACCCGGCTCACCGAGCGAAGCTCGAGCCCAGCGTCCCGAAAAAAAGACCTCAGGAGTACGGCGTACTCGCCCGGCATACGGTCTCGTACCGTCTGGACCGGCCAGGAGTGAGTCCAGACCTTCCCGTTATGAACTCCGAATTTGATGTTCGAGTTGCCGACGTCGACCGCGAGGAGCGAAGGGTCGCTCATGATTCGTGCCTCTTCTTCACGTCCCGAGCCTAGATGAGTCCGAACGGTGACGCGAGTCACCTCGTGATCTTCATCTCATCCATCCATCGCCCTGCGGCCGGCATAGAAAGAAACGAGAAGGCCCATAGAATAAATGAACAGGACACCGAGAGACCGGCACCGATATATGTCGTCGAGGTCGACGAGATAGATATGATACAGATCACCAAGACCATCGTTTTTAGTGGCTCCATTCTCATCGCGGGACCGACCATAGCCCTCGCCCAAGTCGGCTCCGAGGTCGTCGTGGAACGCCCCGACTCCGACTCTCGTTCGACCTATGGACTACAGCTCGAAGCGGCGACCGAGCTTCCCCTCTTCGTGGGGGGCCGCCTGCAGTTTCGATTGCCGGGCCGTCTTCATGTGGGAGCCGGTCTGGGAGCGCTGCCCGGCGGCCTCCTCGACGCGACCTCCGGCGTAGTGACTTCGGTAGCTCGTCTGGACGAAGGGCTTTCGGCCCTCGTGACGGAAGGCCTGGATGACGGCTGGATGGCCAAGACGTATATTGGCTGGACCCCCTTCTTCGGCGAGGCTTTCTACGTCCAGGCCGGATACGCCTACCTAGGCCTCAACGGGGGCCTGAACGCGGCGGATCTCGGACTCCTCGGGGTTGACCTCCAAGGCCTCCCGGTGGCGGGGACAGCAGGCTTGGGCGCTGCCCTCCACGCGGGCGAGCTCGAGCTCGGCTTCCGATGGGCCATCGGCACCTCGTCCGATACGTCAGACCACCCTCGGCGTGGCCGCCTCAAAAGCCGAGGTCGTAAGCCACGCCGAGTCCGAGGGTGGGAAGGAGCCCGTAGCGCGTGAGGGCGTCATCC
>JBCBRU010000325.1:0-9682 GCA_039819565.1 Myxococcota bacterium
TCCTTCAGGTGGGGATGCCCGTCGATCCGGGTAACCTCCTCGTGCTCGGCCGCCGAGGTCGGACTGCGATCGTGGGCGTGCCGGGCTGCGCGCGGTCGCCCAAGCGCAGCGGCTTCGACGCGGTGCTCGAGAGGCTGGCCGCGGAGATTCCCGTCGGGGGGGGAGATATCCAGCGGATGGGGGTGGGCGGCCTCCTCCTGGAGATTCCCTCCCGGCCTCGCCCCCGGCAGAGAGAGGCCCCCCGTCCGCGTCCGGCGCGGGTGGCCGGGATCGTTCTGGCGGCGGGCCGTTCCACCCGAATGGGCGTGCGCAACAAGCTCCTCCAGCGCCTCGACGGCGTCCCCATGGTCACCCGGGTGGTCGACCAGCTCCTCGAGGCCCCCCTGGATCCCCTGCTCGTCGTGGTCGGCCACGAGGCCGAGGACGTTCGCGCGGCGCTGCGGGGACGACCGGTCAAGTTCGTGGACAACCGGGAGTACGCCGAGGGCATGGGCACCTCGCTCCGAGCGGGGGTGAGGGCTCTCGACACGGAGGTGGACGGCGCGGTGGTGGCTCTGGGCGACATGCCCTTCGTGACGGCGGCGCACGTCGAGCAGCTGATCGGCGCCTTCGAGGGCCACCCGCCTCGTATCGTGATCCCGGTGAGGGACGGCCGCAGGGGGCATCCGGTGCTCTTCGGGGCCGGATACTTCGAGGAAATGCGCGGTCTTTCCGGAGACGTCGGCGCCCGAGAGCTCCTGCAGCGCCATCGGGCCTTCATCCGCGAAATCACGATCGACGACGATGCCATCTATCTCGACGTGGACACGCCGGAAGCGCTCGCGGCCGTAGCCGCGAAGCACGAGCTCGAGATCGACCCCCCGCCCGCATGACGCAGCGCGACACGAATTTCGCGCTGCGACATGGAAAAGGGGGGGAGTGGCCGTCTTGACGCCAAATCCGACCCCACCCAGACTGGCAGGTATTCGCCGCGCAAGGGCTGCAATTTGTTGCACACTGCGCCGAACCCCACGGCCGGTCTCGAGAAAAGCAGCGGGACCCGCATTGCGAAGGAGAACTCATGCAAACCATCTCGCTCACCGTGAACGGCAAGCAGGTCTCGGCCGAAGTTGAGGGGCGAACCCTCCTCGTCGAGCTGATCCGCGAAACCCTCGGACTTACCGGAACTCATGTCGGCTGTGACACCAGCCAGTGCGGCGCCTGCGTCGTCCACGTGGACGGCAACAGCGTCAAAGCGTGCTCGATGCTCGCCATGGAGGCGGCAGGTGCCTCGGTGACCACCATCGAGGGCCTCGCCAACGGCGACCTTCACCCCATGCAAGCCGCCTTCAATGAGCACCACGGCCTCCAGTGCGGGTACTGTACGCCGGGCATGGTCATGAGCGCCGTCGACCTTCTCAAGAGAAACCCCGACCCCACGGAGGGCGAGGTTCGGGAGTGGCTAGAAGGTAATATTTGCCGCTGTACCGGTTATCACAACATCGTCAAGGCCGTGCAGACCGCGGCTCAAACGATGAAGTCCTAATTTTTAGTTTAAGTATCTGGAGGAGAACATCATGACCGAAGAGCAGGCCCCTAAGATCGGCATCGGCGACAGCGTCAAGCGCAAGGAAGACCGCCGATTCCTCACCGGCAAGGGTCGTTACGTCGACGACATGAACCGGCCCAACCAAACCTATGCCCATATCGTTCGTTCCCCCTATGCCCACGCGAAGCTCGCGTCCGTGAACACCGCGGCCGCCAAAGCCGCCGACGGCGTGGTGGCGGTGTTCACGGGGGAAGACATGCAGGTGGGCGGACTCCCCTGCGGGTGGCTCATCCACTCGAAGGACGGCACCCCCATGGTCGAGCCCCCCCATCCCGTGCTCGCCCAGGGCTCCGCGCGTCACGCCGGAGATCCCGTCGCGGTGGTGATCGCGGAGACCAAGTCGCAGGCCAAGGCCGCGGCGGAGCTGGTCGAGATCGACTACGAGGAGCTTCCCGTGGTGGCGAACATCGACGCCGCGGTGGCGTCGGGTGCTCCCGCGGTGTGGCCGGAGATGGCCCCCAACAACGAGTGTTATGACTGGGAGCTCGGTGATAAAGCAGCCACCGACTCGGCCTTTCAGAACGCCCACAAGGTCGTCGCGATCGACGTCACCAACAACCGCGTAGCGCCCAACCCCATGGAGCCCCGGGCCGCCATCGGCGACTACGACCCCGCGCGCGACGACTACACGCTCTACACCACGACCCAGAACCCTCACCTCATTCGTCTCCTTATGGGGGCCTTCGTGCTCTCTCTGCCTGAGCACAAGCTTCGGGTGATCGCACCCGACGTGGGCGGTGGCTTCGGGGCCAAGATTTATCACTACGCGGAAGAGGCGATCGTGATGTGGTCGTCGATGCAGATTGGCCGACCCGTCAAGTGGACCTGCGATCGCAGCGAGGCCTTCCTGAGCGACTGCCACGGCCGCGACCACAAGAGCCACGCGGAGCTCGCTCTGGCCGAAGACGGCACCTTCCTCGGGCTCCGGGTCAGCACCCTGGCCAACATGGGCGCCTATCTGTCCACCTTCGCGCCCGCCGTGCCGACCTATCTGTACGGAACCCTCATGGCCGGCCAGTACAAGACGCCCGCCATCTATGTGGAAGTGAAGGCCGTCTTCACCAACACGGTGCCCGTCGACGCCTACCGCGGCGCTGGACGTCCGGAGGCCATGTATCTCCTGGAGCGCCTCGTTTCGAAGGCGGCCAAAGAGATGGGGATGGACGATATCGCCATCCGCAAGAAGAACATGATCACCGAGTTCCCCTACCAGACTCCGGTGGCGGTGGCCTACGACTCGGGCAACTGGGACAACTGCCTCGATGCCGCCCTCGGCGTCATCGACTGGGACGGTTTCTCCAAGCGACGCGAGGAGGCCAAGGGTCGGGGCAAGCTCCGCGGCATCGGCATCTCCACTTGGGTGGAGGCCTGTGGTCTCGCTCCCAGCGCCCTCGCCGGTCAGCTCGGCGCTCGCGCCGGACTCTACGAGTCGGCGTCGATTCGGGTGCATCCGACCGGGAGCGTGTCCGTCTTCACGGGAACGCATAGCCACGGCCAGGGTCACGAGACCGCCTTCGCTCAAATCGTGGCGGATCAGCTCGGGATTCCCTACGAGCAGATCACCATCGAGCACGGCGACACCCGCGACTCCGCTTTCGGCATGGGCACCTACGGGTCCCGCTCGCTCGCCGTGGGCGGCTCCGCGATCGTCAAAGCCGGAGAGAAGATCATCGAGAAGGGCCGCAAGATCGCCGCCCACATGCTTGAGGCGGACGTCGGCGACATCGAGTTCGAAGGCGGCATGTACAAGGTCCGCGGCACCGACCGCATGAAGCACATCCAGGAGGTCGCGTTCACCGCCTACGTGCCCCACAGCTACCCCATCGAGGAACTGGAGCCAGGTCTCGAGGAGAGCGCGTTCTACGATCCGAAGAACTTCACCTACCCCGGTGGCTGCCACATCGTGGAGGTCGAGGTCGACGAGGAGACGGGCGTCGTCCAGGTCATGGACGTGGTGGCCGCGGACGACGTGGGTCGGGTCATCAACCCGATGATCGTCGAAGGTCAGATGCACGGCGGTCTCGCCCAGGGCATCGGCCAGGCCCTCCTCGAAGAGGCCATCTATGACGAGAACGGTCAGCTGCTCACGGGTCAATACATGACCTACAACATGCCCCGCGCGGCCGACTTCCCCATGTTCAAGACGGGCACGCACATGAGCGCGTGTACCCACAACCCCTTGGGCTCCAAGGGCGTGGGCGAAGCGGGAGCCATCGGCGTTCCCCCCGCCGTCATCAACGCCGTTCTGTCCGCGCTCGAGCCTCTCGGAGTGAAGGACATCAGCATGCCCGCCACCCCTCAGAAGGTTTGGCGCGCCATCCAGGAGGCCAAGGCCTGAGGGCCTGAGGAGCAATACGATGGAAGATTTCCAGTTCCACAAGCCTTCCAGCCTGGCCGAGGCCGTGGCTGCCGTGAAGGGCGCGAGCGAAGGTAAGTTCGTGTCCGGTGGGCAAAGCCTCATCCCCGCCATGAAGCTCGACCTCGCCTCCTTCTCGGACCTCGTGTCCCTGAAGGGGGTCGCGGAGATGAGCGGGATTCGCGCCGAGGGTGACACGCTCATCATCGGGGCCAACTCCACCCACGCCGAGGTGGCCGCGAACCCCACCGTCAAGTCGATGATCCCGTCGCTGGCTCACCTCGCCGATCACATCGGCGATCCCCAGGTCCGTAACCGCGGCACCATCGGGGGCTCGATCGCTCATGCGGACCCGGCGGCGGACTATCCCGCGGCCATCGTGGCCCTCAACGCCACCATCGAGACGGACCGGCGCACCATCGGGGGAGATGCCTTCTTCACCGGATTCTTCGAGACGGCTTTGGCCGAGGACGAGATCATCAAGGCGGTGCACTTCCCGAAGCCCGAGAAGGCCTTCTACTCGAAGTTCCCCAACCCTGCGTCCAAGTACGCCCTGGCCGGTGTCATGGTCGCCAAGATGGGGGGCGGAGTTCGAGTTGCGGTGACCGGAGCGGCGGCGCAGGTCTTCCGGGTGGCGGCGATGGAGAGCGCGCTGGCCGCGAACTTCGCGCCGGGGGCCATCGCGGACATCAAGGTGCCCACCGATGACCTCACCGACGAGCTGGACGCGAGCCCGGACTACAAGGCTCATCTCATCAACGTGATGGCGCGACGCGCAGTCGCGCAGGCCTGCTGAGCCCGCCGTCGTGACCCTGCCCGAGTCGGTGGATGCCACCGTCGAGCTTCTTCGCGAGGGACGGTACGTGTGTGACCGTGCCCTCGCGACGTCCCTCTTCCTCGCGTTGAAGCTCGGGCGCCCCCTCTTTCTCGAGGGGGACGCCGGGGTCGGCAAGACCGAGATCGCCAAGGTTCTCGCGGCGCAGCTGGGACGGCGGCTCATCCGTCTTCAGTGCTACGAGGGTCTCGATCTCGCATCCGCCGCCTACGAGTGGAACTACAGTCGGCAGATGATGGAGATACGCCTCGCCGAGGCGTCGGGGTCGGTCGACAAGGACACCCTCGAGCAAGGCGTCTTCTCCGACCGCTTCCTCGTCGAGCGCCCCCTCCTCTCCGCCCTGCGGGAGGATCCGGGGGGCGCCGACGCCCACGGCCCGCCGGTGCTCCTCATCGACGAGCTCGATCGCACCGATGAGCCCTTCGAGGCATTCCTCCTCGAGGTGCTCTCGGACTTTCAGCTCAGTATCCCGGAGCTGGGGACGATCACCGCCAAGGAGCCGCCGATCGTCATTCTCACCTCCAACCGCACCCGTGAGATTCACGACGCCCTCAAGCGTCGGTGCTTCTATCACTGGATCGACTATCCGAACGCCGAGCGCGAGCGGCAGATCTTGGCGGTGCGGGTGCCTCACGCGGAGGCCCGGTTGACGGCCCAGGTGGTGGCCTTCATCCAGCGCCTGCGCCAGCGTGACCTCTTCAAGGTGCCGGGAGTGGCCGAGTCCATCGACTGGACGCACGCCCTCCTCGCCCTCGACAAGGTGGAGCTCGCCCAGGAGACGGTGGAGTCCACCCTCGGCGTGGTCCTCAAGTATCAGGACGACATCGAGAACATCCGCGCCGGCGAGCACGCCAAGATCCTGGATGAGGCCAAGCGCTCTCTCGCCGAGGAAGGCCCAGCGAGCGAAGGATGAACGGCCCTCCGCGGGATTTCCACGAGACCGCCCACCGGTACAATGCCGGCAAGCTTGCTTTCAACATCATGCACTTCGGCCGCTTGTTGCGAGCGGCCGGACTGCCGGTAGGCCCCGCCCACTTGGTCACCGCCGTCGAGACGGTAGAGACCACCGGGGTCCTCCGAAAGGACGACATGTTCTGGGCGCTTCACGCCGCCTTCGTGAAGCGACGGGAAGAGGAAGATCTCTTCGCGGAGGCTTTCGAGCTGTTCTGGCGGGATCCTTTCGGGGGTCCCGACGCGATGTCCCTGCTGCTTCCGCGCAACACGGTCCCGCAGGACGAAAAGAAGAAGCCGAATACGTCTCGGCGCCTGATGGAGGCGTGGCGCCGGCCTCAACCCCCAAAGGCTCAAAACGCCCCTCCGCCGCCCCCGGAAGAGACGATGGACGCGGCCATGAGCTGGTCGGACGTCGAGACCCTCCGCACCCGGGATTTCGATCAGATGTCCGCCGACGAGATCCGCAAGGCCCAGCGGCTCATTCGCCGCATGCGCTTTGCCCACTTCGCGGTCCCCACCCGGCGGCTGAAGGCGGACGAGCGTGGCCCTCGGCTCGACATCCGCCGCATGCTCCGGGCCTCGCTGCGCTCCGGCGGCCGCGACATCCCCCTGCGCACCCGGGGCCCCGCGGAGCGCCCGCCCCCCCTCGTCACCCTCTGCGACATCTCCGGCTCCATGGAGCGCTACAGCCGGATGTTCCTCCACTTCCTTCACGCCCTCACCGGCGACCGAGACCGCGTGACCTCCTTCGTGTTCGGCACTCGGCTCACCAACATCACCCGGTGGCTGAAGGCGCGGGACGTCGACCACGCCCTCGGCAAGGTCGGACAGGAGGTCACGGACTGGTCGGGAGGCACCCGCATCGAGGCCTGCCTCGACGACTTCAACCACCGCTGGAACCGGCGGGTGCTGAGCCAGGGGGCGGTAGTGCTCCTGGTGACGGACGGACTCGACCGAGCCTCATCGCTCTCGGAGGCCCTCGCCGACGCCGGGGCGCGGCCCCACGAGAGCCCCCTCGGTCGGCAGGTGGAGCGGATTCACAAGTCCTGCCGGCGCCTGGTCTGGCTCAACCCCCTCCTCCGTTACGACGGCTTCGAGCCCGAAGCCTACGGCGTGAAGGCTATCTTGCCCCACGTGGACGAGTTCCGACCGGTCCACGACCTCGCCTCCCTGCAGGGGCTGATCGCGGCCATGGAGGCGCCGCCCCCAAAGCGCCGAGCCGCTCGCCACCCTTCGGCGAAAGTATGACGCACGCACCGCCCGCCGAGCTCCATCGATGACAAAAGGGAGCTTGATTGGACTTGGCGAGCGGCGCACTCGCTCGCCAAGTCGGGAGCGGTGCTAGCGGAACGGAGGCTCATCAGCGCCGCCGAGTACGAGCGGATGTCGGCTCTCGGCTTCTTCGAAGGCGAGAAGCTGGAGCTCATCCGCGGAACCATCGTCCATATGCACCCGAAAGGTGCCCCTCATGTCACTATCACGCGGCGCCTGACCATGATGCTGGCTCGGGCGCTCGACGATGGGCGTGAGCTCCAGGCGCAGTCCACCTTCGCCGCCGGCGAGTCGAGGCCCGAGCCGGACCTGGCCATCGTCTCCCCCACCGTAGAGCTGCCGAGGGCCGCCGACGTCATCATCGAGGTGGCCGAGACATCCTTTCAGTACGACACCACCACCAAGGCCGAGCTCTACGCCGAGGTGGGTATCCTGGAGTACTGGGTGGTGAGCCTCCCGAGCCGCGAGATCTGGGTGCACACGGAGCCTCGCCGCGACCGCTACGCCACCCTTCGACGCTTTGGGCCCGGAGAAGTCGCCGACTCGGACAAGATACCTTGCCCGGTCGACGTCGACGCCCTCTTCAACGGACTCTAGTCCCAGAACTCGATGGTCAGTCCAACCACTCGTCGATGGCGAGGAGCTGGCCGGAGGGCCCGGCTCCGGCGGCACCGAACTGACGGACCTCGAGGCCTCCCATCCAGCCCGCGGGGGAGCGGGCAATGGAGGGGGCATCGCCGATGGGGAACGGCGGCGAGGAGATAGCGTAGCCCATCCCCTCGAGGGCGCTCTTCACGTCGTCGGAGACGGCGCCCTTCTCCATGAAGAGTCGATCCGGCAGGTGCTGGTGGTGAAAGCGGGGCTCGGCCACCGCGGTCTGGATGTCCATGCCGAAGTCCACCACCGCGGACAGGACCTGAAAGGAGGCGGTGATGATGGTGGGGCCGCCGGCCGCCCCCGTGACGAGCCGAACCTTGCCGTCGGCGTCGGCCACGATGGTGGGGGTCATCGAGGACAAAGGTCGCTTGCCGGGGGCGATGGCGTTGGCCTCGCCTTGAACGAGGCCGTAGGCGTTGGCCTTTCCGGGCGCCGCGGCAAAGTCATCCATCTCGTCGTTGAGGAGGAAGCCGCCTCCGTCGACAACCACCCCTGAACCGTAGCGGAGGTTGAGGGTATAGGTTAGGGCCACCGCCCCGCCCATGGGATCCACCACGGCGAGGTTGGTGGTGTTCCTGCCCTCGGAAGGGGCCGCGCCCCCCGACACTTCGGAAGAGGGCGTCGCCTTCATCGGATCGAAGGCCGTCAAGACAGACTGCGCGGCCTCTTCGGAGTTGAAGAGGGGAGCGGGAATGTCCACGAAGTCCGGGTCTCCGAGGTGAGCGTTGCGACGGGCGAAGGCGTGGCGCATGGCCTCAGCGACGTGGTGGACGTGAGCGGTGCTGTGCCATCCGAGAGCGCCGAGATCCGTCTTCTCCAGGACCCTGGCCATGAGAGCGATGACCAGACCGCCCGACGAGGGGGGCGGCATCGAGACGATCTGGTGGCCGCGGTAGGAGACCCGAATCGGCGCGCGCTCGATGGGGCGATAGGCTTTGAGGTCGGCGTGGGTGATGATGCCGCCCGAGCGCTTCATCTCGGCCACGATGAGGTCGGCGGTCGCTCCCTCGTAAAAACCTGAGGGGCCGTTTTCGGCGATGCGCCTCAGGGTTTGACCGAGCGTCGGGTTTTTGAAGCGGGTGCCGACCGCCAGAGGCTCCCCGCCCGGATAGAAGAGGGCCGCGGTGGAGGGGAACACGGCCATCCGTTTTTGGAGGCTTTTCAGTCCGTCGGCCACCGCCTCGTCCACGATGAAGCCCTCTTCAGCCAGCTGAATGGCGGGCGCCACGAGATCCTTCCAGGGCAAGGTCCCGTGCTTCGAGTGAGCGGCCCAGAGGCCGGCGACCGTCCCTGGGACCCCAGCCGCCAGCGCCCCGAACTTGGACTTCGGGGTGGGCTTTGCGGTCTCCGGATCGAGATACATGTCGCGGGACGCCGCGGCGGGGGCCATCTCCCGAAAGTCCAGAGCGACGCTCTCTCCGCCCGGATCTCGGTAGACCATGAACCCGCCGCCGCCGATGTTGCCCGCTTCCGGGAACACGACGGCCAAGGCGAAGGCCACCGCGACGGCCGAGTCGACGGCGTTGCCGCCGGACGCGAGCACTTTCGAGCCCACCTCGGTGGCGAGCCGGGCGTCGGTCGAGACCATGCCCGCGGGATCCACGACGGGGGTGGCGGGAGCGCGGCTCCGCCAAGTGTCCGCGACCGCGCCCAAAGCCGCCCCCGACGGAGCGGCGACCTCGGCGCTCGCAGGCTGCGCAGCGGGGACCGAAGCAGGTGCTTTAGTGGAGGGAGTCGTGCATCCCCCCATCAGCGCGATGAGGAGATAGATGGGCGCTCTTTGCACGAGAGTGCTTATACCATGGAAGGGAGAGAGAACGAGGGTAGGCCGCCCTTAGCGCCTACCCTCGTCGGCCTCAGAGGGTGGCCTGGAGACGGAAGTAGTAGAAGCCGCCGTTGAACCCGATGGGCGAGTTCTCGGGATAGACGGCGCCGAGCACCGTCTGGAAGTCGGCTGGGTTCTCCGTCGGGAAGGTGTTGGTGAGGTTCTGAGCCCCGACGACCGCGGTGAAGTGATCGA
>JBCBRU010000326.1:0-9641 GCA_039819565.1 Myxococcota bacterium
CTTTGGTCGCGAGTGCTGAGCAACCTCCGTGCGGAGCACTCGGAGCCTCCAGCCCCTCCGGCGCAGGGCCGCAGGGCGCAGATACTCGGGCTTGTCCTCGATCAGGAAGGCGAGGGCGGCCTCGGCGATGCCGAGACCCACCACGTTCTGCACCCTGCGGCCCTGCGCCGGAGGGGCTGGAGGCTCCGAGTGCTCCGCACGGAGGTTGCTCAGCACTCGCGACCAAAGCGCTTTGTGCGTCGTTCGGGCTCGCTTTCGGAGGAGCTCGATGCCCTCGGCGTCGACAAAGACCCGGGGATGGCGGCCCGCGAGGGCCTTCCTCGGAGCGGAGCGCCGCCGATCGAACAGACTCTGAAGAGGGTGGGTGGACCCGCTGACGGCCTCGTCCTTAGGACCGAGCCACTCTTCGGCCGCGCCCGTGGGCCCCGTCTCCCGGGGCTCCTCCGCTCGCTCCGCGGCCCTCGAGGGCTTCTCGGTCATGCATCCCCCGCTCAGGGCGGTGAGCAGAACGAGAGGAGTTGCGGCCGCGGTAGATAGGGCCGCCAACTGTCCGTTCCCATGACGGCTCTCGCCGCCCCCTGCATCGATACTCAAGAGCCTCCCCCTCGACGACGGATCCTGGCGCAGCGCGCCTCCACCGACGTGCCTCCCGGTTCCGAGATACCTACGAAACCAGGAGACTGTGTAAACGTTTACTGAAAGCCAGAAGAGGTGTCAATGGAGGGTCGGTAGGTCCTTGTCGGCACCGCAAGATCAGAGAAGCGATCTGGCCGACAAAGCCTCTCTTTCGAATGTGTAAACGTTATCATATTAGTTCTGGCGAGACCGCGCGCGCGAATCGCCCTGAGTGGGGACGGATCGGGCTCGCCCCAATCGATAGAGGAGGAGAAGTGAAAAAAGCAGAGATCAAGTCGGCGGAGCAGTGCGCTCTCGACCTCGTCAGCGTGGGCGAGGTCATGCTCCGCCTCGACCCCGGTGAGACACGTATTCACACCACGCGAGGGTTTCGAGCGTCCGAAGGAGGCGGGGAGTACAACGTGGCCCGCGGTCTTCGCCGCTGCTTCGGTCAGCGGACGGCCATCGTCACCGCCCTCGTGGATAACCCCGTGGGCCGACTCGTGGAGGATCTCATCCTCCAGGGAGGGGTCGACCCCACCTACCTCAAGTTCGTCGAGGACGATGGGATGGGGCGGCGGGTGCGCAACGGGCTGAATTTCACGGAGCGGGGTTTTGGGCCCCGCGGAGGGGTGGGCTGCTCGGATCGCGGCCACACCGCGGTGTCCCAGATGAAGCCCGGAGACGTCGACTGGAAGGGGCTCATGGCTCGAGGCGTGCGTTGGCTCCACACCGGCGGCATCTTCTCGGCCCTTTCTTCGTCGTGCGCGGAGACCGCCCACGTGGCCATGACCGAAGCCCAGGAGGCTGGGACCTACGTATCCTATGACCTCAACTACCGGCCCTCGCTATGGCGGGACGCAGGTGGGATGGACGGAGCGCGAGAGGTCAATCGCAAGCTGGTCTCGTCTGTGGACGTGCTGTTCGGAAACGAAGAGGACTTCCGCGCCGCTCTCGGCTTCGAGCTGGAGGGGGTGGATGAGTCCTATCAGGACCTCCCCACGGCGAGCTTTCGCCGGATGATAAGCGACGTCGTCGCCGCCTACCCGAATCTCCGGACGGTAGCCACCACCTTGCGCACCGCGCACTCCGCCAGCGTGAATGGTTGGGGCGCCATCTGCTATCACGAGGGTGAGTTCTACGAAGTGGAGCCCCGTGACTTCGACATCATGGACCGGGTGGGCGGAGGCGATTCCTTCGCGTCCGGCTTCATCTACGGGATGATGACGGGAGAGAGTCCGCAGTGGGCACTCGAGTGCGGCGTCGCCCACGGGGCGCTGGCCATGTCGACTCCGGGGGATACGACGATGGCTCGCCTTAAGGAAGTCCTCGCCCTGATGCAGGGAAAGGGCGCTCGCATCATTCGCTAGCGTTAGCCGGGAAACTGAAGGGGCGCGGTCTCGAATCTGAGGCCGCGCCCCTTCGAACGGGGCCAAGCTACCAGAGCTTGCCGCGCAGACCCGCGAAGATACGCGGGCCGTAGCTGTTGACCTCGGCGAGGTTGTTTGGCGTGGGGTTGAACTGAACCCTCGGCTCGTCGAGGAGGTTGATGCCTTCCACCCGCAGCTGGAAGTGCCGGTTGAGGCGGTAGGTGACGCGGGCCTCGAACACCGTGGTGTCGCCGATGTAGCGGATGTTCTGCGGCGTACTGATGAACTGCTGGAAGTAATTGCTGCGGTGCTTCAGGATGGCCTGAATGTCGAGGTTTCCAATCTGGTAGTAGAGCTGCCCCGCGAATACCACCGAGGAGAACCCAAAGACATTAGCGGGCTCGACGATACCCACCTGGGTGATGGTCCCGCTGCCGTCGGCGGCGAAGCCATCTCCGAAGTTTCCATCCTGAAACTCGAAGTCGGACGCGGCCACGTTGAGGCTCAGCTTGGTGCCAAATCCTGAGAGGAAGCTCGGGAGGTACGAGAAGCGGTGAGCCACCGTGAGCTCGAAGCCAAAGAGGTTGCTCTGGTTCTCGTCGGTCTGGGTGGTCGAGACGAGGGCCTGAACGGTCTGCCCGTTGATCTGGAACTCCTCCACCGTCTGCGCCGATGAAAATCCGCCCTGGAACGACTTGTAGTATCCGCCGAGGGCAAAGATGGAGTCGAGATTTGGATACCACTCGAGGGCGAGGTCGAAGTTCCAAGACATCAAGGGGAGCAGGTCCGGGCTGCCTAGAGCTATCGCGTCCCCGGCGAAGTCGGCGACGTCGAGAATCGCCCCGTCGTTCTGGTCATCGAAGGCGAGCTGGCGTCCAAAGCCCAGGTCGTTGGGGTCGGGCCGAGACAAGCCTCGGAAGAAGGCCGCTCGGAGCAGAACGGAGTCATAGAGGTCCATGACCACGTTGATGCTCGGGAGCGCTTCGAAATAGGAGCTCCCGCCCTCGACTTCGGTGAACTTGGTGCTGTCCTCTTGGGGAAGCTGGAATGTGCCGTCCTCGTTCTGGACCGCGGTGAAGGTGCTTCGGAGCCCGACCGAGCTCACGTCGGTGCTGACCAGGCGGACTCCGAAGTTGCCCCGAATTGGAAGGCCGAAAAGGTCGCCGGTGTAGTCGGCCTGTACGTAGCCGGCGATGGTTCGCTCGGTGACGTCGATGTTGTTGACCCGAGGCACGGGGGCGGGAATCCCGGGGGCGGCGTTGCCGGTGAGCTCCCTCAAGAGACAGTGAGGGTCGAAGGTTGCGTACTCGCTCCCCGAGGAGATGACGTTGCCGTTCGCGTCGACGTTGGTGATGAGATCTTGGCCCCCGCTCACCGCGGAGAGAAAGCCGCTCTCCGGAAAGGACTGGTTGCGGCAGGCGATGTTGGCGGCGATCACTTCCTCGTCCGTGAAGTCTCCATTGGAAACGCTGAGTTCGACCCGTTCTCGCGGGAAGCTCGTGTAGCGGAGCTCCGAGTAGCGGATGCCCGCCTTGAGCTCGTCGAACCACCACCAGTCGAGGTCGAACTCGAGGTCGCCCTTGACCGCCCAGATCTCGTTGTCGCGCTTTTGGTTGAGGTCGATACGGCTGCGCCCGGCGCCGATGAAGTTGTCTGGATTGGTGACGTCGAAGTTGCGGACGGTGAAGAGCGGCACTTGCGATCCGGCGCCGGGGATGGCTACGCCGGTGAAGACCCTATCCGGCGTGGGGTTACCGTCGATGTCCACGGTGTCCGACTGCAGGCGGGTCTGGAA
Organism: Myxococcota bacterium; assembly: GCA_039819565.1. Classification (GTDB taxonomy): domain Bacteria; phylum Myxococcota; class Kuafuiibacteriia; order Kuafuiibacteriales; family Kuafuiibacteriaceae; genus JAHQVK01. The sequence goes on from JBCBRU010000326.1 coordinate 3,781, forward strand.
GATGTTTTCCTGCCTCGAAGTATCCGAATAGGAGGCGTCGATCTTGATGTAGAGCCGGTCCGTGGCCTGGAGGGCGAGGTTCAATCCTCCCCCGAGGTACTCTTCGAGCCGCTCCTGGAACTGACTGTTGGTCTCGATTCGCCCGACGTTCTGAAAGACGGAGACCTCGCCCGTTTCGGAGGCCACCAGGGTGGGCGCGGTGAGACCGGGCTCGATGCGCCGCTGCTCGGCGAACACCAGATCGTTGCGGACTTCGGAGAAAGTGCGGTTCGAGTACTGGATGTCGAAGTTGACGTCCAAAGCCGCGAAAGGTCGCCACTGAAAGGCCCCGAAGAGGGACTCGCGGTCGTCGTCGGTGATGTTCTGACGGAAGGACCGGGAGCTGGGTACGAAGACGAAGGGCGCGTTCGGATCGAAGCTCGAGTTGGACGGATCGAGGGTGACGTTGCCGTCGCCGCTGTCGCAGTTCCCCGCGTCCTCGCGGAAGATGCCGGAGGGGTTATTGGGATCGTTTCGGCAGTCGCGCCAGCCGCTCGTGGTGCGAAACTCCTGCTCTGGATTGGTGGTGATTCGCTTTTGATAGCCGACCGACACCCCGAAATCGCCCAGGGTCTTCGTTTCGAACTGGTCCACCCAGCTAAGGGTGAAACGCCCGCCCACATCGCGGGCGTTGTCGTCGATGTTGAAGTTGTCGGGGTTGAACTCCCCCTTGCCCTCGAACTGGAGGCGTCGCTTGCCGTAGTCCAGGGGCTTCACCGTCTCGAGGGAGATCTGGCCAGACACTCCGCCTTCGATGAGGCTCGCCTCTTGGGTCTTGTAGATCTTCAGCTTCGAAAAGAGCTCGGATGGGAACTGACTAAAGTTCACGGACCGGTCGCCGCTGCCGTTGGTAGCCTCGCGCCCGTTGATGACCGTGGACCCGAGATAGGGTCCCATCCCTCGGATCGCGATCTCGGTGGCTCCACCTTGCTCACGGTGGGATGCAGCCCCGGTAAGTGTCTCCAACGCCTCGCCGATGGACAGCGCGGGGATATCTCCGATGTCGTCCGCGGAGAGGGCGTCGACGATGCTGGTGGAGATCTTCTTTTGCTGAATCGAACTCTGAATCGTCTGCCGCGTGCCCGTGATCGAAATGACCTCCACGTCAGAATCCGGGCTGGGTTCATCGCTTTCCGGGGCTTCGGAGGCCTCCTCCGCAGCCGGCTCCGCGGCGGGGAGCGCTGCCGCGGGGAGCTTCTCGGGGAGAAGCTCGACGGCCTCAGGGGGCGGGGTCGCGGTCGATGTCTGAGTACTCGCGCCATCGTCGACGGCGGTCTCGGATTGGGCCAGGGCTTCGGTGGACGTGACCGCGGCCATGAGACATGTGGCGGTCAGCAAGGCTTTGCGCGGAGACATGGCTCCGGGGCATCTCGGCTTCTTCTTAGGCACTCTCTACTCCCCCTGTCGGCGCGAGCTCTCCCAAGTCTCATCGCCCCGAGAGCGCGACCCCCGATGGATCGAATCCCTCTATGCCCCTCCAAGGCACGGCTGCGACTTGCCGACGAGCTCATACAGAAACCAATCCGGAATCGCCGTCAACCTGCGGAGTAAACGTTTACACATTTTTCCCGAAAATCCTGACTCTCAACCTCCGAAGATCCCTCCATTCTCCTCGTGCTCTGGCTAAGGGAGCTTAGTGCCTACGTCTCTTGGGTCAGTTGACGGCCAAATTGGTGCTTGGTAAACGTTTTCTCAGCTTGTCCGAGTGAACCTCTGTTGCGACCGATCGCGATGAAGGCAAAGCTTTTGGACGTGGCTCGAGGGAAAATGAGGGGGACCGTACCGACGATGACCGACGTGGCGCGACGCGCCAGCACCACGGTTGCCACGGTGTCTCGCGTCATCAACAACACGGGATATGTCAGCGCCGCGCTCCGCAGCCGCGTCATCGCGGCGGTGGAGGAGATTGGTTATGTCCCCAACGCCAACGCCCGCACCCTTCGAACCAAGCGCTCACGGACCATCGGTATCGTCGTCGGAGATCTGACCAACCCATACTCGATGGAGCTGGCGAGTTCGGTGACCCAGACCGCCGTCGGCTTCGGCTACACGACCTTCATCGGAGCGGCCACGGACGACGTGGACTCCGATGTGTCCGTCATCGACGCTTTTCATCGCCAGCGGGTGGATGGCCTCGTCATTGCCACCCTGAGGACGGAGCGGTCCGATGCGGCCTTGGTGCGTCTCGCTGAGCGAGGCATGCCGGTAGTGCTCGTGGGGCGCGAGATCGACGGGGCCGTGATCGATTCGATCGGCGCCGACTATCGAACCGGCGGCCGGATGGCGACCAAGCATCTCATCGACCTAGGACACCGACGGGTCGCTTTCGTGGGCGCGAATCTGGGCGAGGCGGATCGTGTGACCCGTCTTCAGGGCTACGTCGACGCCTTGGACGAGGCGGAGATTCGGATCCGCCCGGAGTACGTCGTCGGCAGTCCTGGTCGGGGGGCGAGCCCTCGCTACTCCGGACACGGCATTGGCCATCAGGCGACGCTCAAGCTGCTGAAGCTGTCGACGCCGCCGACCGCGATCTTCGCGCGGAACGACCACACCGCCTTCGGGGTGCTTCAGGCCCTCACCGAAAACGGGATCTCCGTACCGGAAGATATGTCCGTGATGGGTTTCGATGATATCCCCATCGCCGCGAGGGTGGTGCCCAGCGTGTCCTCGGTGAGTCAGCCCACCCAGAAACAAGGGGAGGCTGCCGTCGAGTACCTCCTCGCCCGTATCGAACGGCCCGAGGAGAGCAAGGAGCCCCGGAGGCTCAGTCTCGACTGCACTCTGATCGCCCGACAGTCGTCGGGTCGGGTCCCGAAGGCCAAGACGGCCTCGAAGCGCAACTCAACAAAGAAGAGCTGAGCGTGAGCTCGGTGGGGAAGGAGACAAAATGAGCAATCTAGAGGGAAGGCGGGTGCTGGTCACCGGAGCCAGCGGAGGCATCGGTCGGGCTACAGCCGTCGACATGGCCCGGCGCGGAGCGCGGGTGGCGGTGACCGGTTATCGAAACCAAGGCGCCACCGAAGAGACCAGCGCTATGGCCAAGGCCGCGTCGCCTCACGAGGCGAGCGTGCCGGTCTTGATGGGAGACCTGTCCAAGGCCGACGTCGCCCACTCCGTGGTGGATGACGCAGCGGGGCAGCTCGGTGGCCTCGACATCCTCGTCAACAACGCCGGAGACCTCGTCGAGCGTCGCCCGCTCGCCGAGATGACCGCCGATTTCTTCGAGGTGGTGATGGGGGCGAACGTGAACAGCGCCCTCTTCTGTACCCAGGCCGCTGCGCCGCTCATGATGTCAGGGGGGGGCGGTGGCGCGATCGTCAACATGGCTTCCCTCGCCGCGTGGAACGGGGGAGGTCCGGGATCGGCGGCCTACGCCACATCCAAAGGAGCGGTGGTGTCGCTCACCAAAGCCTTGGGAAAAGAGCTGGCTCCCCACGGGATCCGGGTGAACTGCGTGTCTCCGGGGCTCATTGGCAAGACGGCCTTTCATGCCCGCTTTACAAAACCTGAGGCTTTCGAAGCGGCCACCCGCAATATCCCCCTCGGCCGCAGCGGTGATCCAGAAGACGTAGCCAAGGTCATCGCCTTTCTCGCCAGCAGCGAAGCGTCGTTCTTGGTGGGTGAAACCATCGAGATTAACGGCGGCATGTATATGAGATAGGGGGCGCCATGAAGGGGGAGGAAGCATCGGCGCCTCGCGTCAACGGACTGAGATGGTGGATTATCGGCCTCGTCGCGCTCGCCACCACCATCAACTATGTCGATAGGAGCGCTCTGGCCATCATGTGGCCGGATATTTCGGCGGAGCTCGGGATGACCAAGGGGGACTACGCGCGGATCGCGGTGTTCTTCACGGTCGCTTACGCCGTGTCCCAGAGTCTCTCGGGTCGGCTCTACGACATCATCGGAACTCGGGCCGGCTTCGTGGTTTCGATCGCGGTGTGGTCAGCCGCGGTAGCGCTCCACGCTCTGGCCCGAGGGGTCGCGAGCTTCTCGGCGTTTAGGGTGCTCCTCGGCCTTGGGGAGGCTGGGAATTGGCCTGGCGCCGTGAAGTCGAACGCCGAGTGGTTTCCGGTCAAGGAGCGGGCCCTCGCGCAAGGCATCTTCAACTCGGGCGCCTCGGTGGGATCGATCATCTCCCCGATCCTGATCGCGCTACTCTACGTACAGCTCGGTTGGCAGGTGACCTTCGTGCTCCTGGGGGGGCTCGGCGTACTCTGGATCATCCCTTGGCTCGTCGTGAATCGCGCCGGGCCGGAAGCGCATCCGTGGATCACAGCGGAGGAGCGGGCGCTCATCATGGCCGAGGCCCCCGCCACGTCCGATTCGGGGCCTCGTCGTTCGGTGCTGGAGCTGTTGAGCACCCGGCGAGCCTGGGCGGTGCTGGCTTCTCGCTTCTTCTTGGACCCGATCTGGTGGCTCTTCGTGTTCTGGCTCCCGATCTATCTTTCCGAGCGCTTCGGCTTCGACATCAAGCAGATCGGGCTCTTCGCGTGGATGCCCTACGTAGGGGCTGCCATGGGCAGCATCTCGGGCGGAGCTCTGGCCTCGGCGCTGATCAGCCGAGGTCAAAGCGTGCAGCGGGCGAGAAGAACGGCGGTGTCCCTCGGCGGCCTCGTCATGCTGCCTTGCCTCTCCCTCGCCGCCTTCGCGAGCGAGCCGATGGTGGCGGTGGCTTTGATCACCGGCGTGCTCTTTGGGTTTCAGCTGGCCATCGGCAACATCCAGACGCTGCCCAGTGATCTTTTCACGGGATCCTCGGTGGGGACGGTGGCGGGGCTCGGAGGCACGACGGCCGCGATCGGCGTGGTGCTCACCACGTGGGCGGTCCCGCAGCTCACTCAGACCAGCTACGAGGCCTTCTTCTTTCTGGGCGCGGGCCTCGTGCCGTTGGGCGTCGCCTGCGTGTTCCTCTTTGCCCACGACGCCCAGGAGTTCGGCGGCCTCGGGGTGCCCGAGGACGAGCCGAGCCCCTGAGGAGCTTCCCTCGTCCTACACTCCGGCCGGGCTCCGGGCGGCCTCGGTCGGGGACCTCCGGAGCGGACTTCGACTCAGGCGTCTTCCGGGCGCGGGAAGGGTTGGGAGCGCTCGAAGGGCGGCGCTTCGCTGCACGAAGGCGGCCCGTACGGCGTCATATCGAGCGGCCAGGGTGGCTCGGAGGGCCGCGGCCTCGTCCGCCGCTTGCTCGCGCGCGTAGGCCGGCGAGCTCGCGGCCGAGATGAGAATCAGGGACAGAACGAAGGTTACGACGTGCTTCATGCCCCGCCCGAGAGCAGAGCCCATGCCACCTCTAGGCCGTGACGGGAGCCACGGAGCCCCCGTCGAAATGGGCTCGCGGACACGCCGCCGGTGGCGTCTCAGGGTGCAACGGGGGTGTCACCCCCTGTGTCGGGGGGGGCACTCGGCGCGGCGAATCGACGCAACCCCCTAGGATGCGCGCACTCGATGACGGTTTGGGGGCACGACGGCGCGTTTTTCGGGTCGTCACGGTCATCGTTTTGGGCTTCATGAAACCGTCACGTCTCTGCCGCGAAGTTGCGGCGGCAAAGAACGCATGACGCCCTCGGCCTTCGGGGGCACCTGATGTCCTCGACGTCCTCACGGAGCCACCCTTGCGAATTCTCTACGGTGTTCACGGTTATAGTCGCGGCCACGCCACTCGGGCGGCCGCTGTTCTCTCTGAGCTGGTGAAAGAGCACGAAGTTCTGATTTTTGCGGGGGCCGACGCGTACGACCTCCTGAAGTCGGACTTCGTGCTCTTTCACCAGCTCAGAGAGAACAGCGGCCGCCCGAGTGGCGTGGCCGCGACTATAACCGTGAAC